>CAWJLI010000012.1:0-25476 GCA_963843095.1 Bryobacterales bacterium | reverse complement strand
TGCCCAGTTGGTTAAACGTCGCGGCCGCGCCGAGCGCGTTGCCCTGCTTCATCTTTATGGCAAGCGATTTGAGGTACCACTCGCGTGCCGCCGCAAACTCACGCTTGTCTCCTGCGAGGATGCCCAGGTTGTGATAAGTTCTTGCTACGCCTTCGAGGTTGCCCCGCTTCTCTTCGATGGCGAGGGATTTGAGATACCATCCTCGCGCCGCCACGAAATCCTTCTGCCCGCGGGCCATCACGCCGAGTTGGTGATAGGTGGCGGCAGCACTGCCTTCGTCGCCCTGTTTCTCCGTGATCTCGAGAGATCTGACGTACCACTGCCGCGCCGTCTCAAGGTCCCGCTCTTGCTCGGCAATCACACCCAGTTGGTGATAGGTATTGGCGGCGCGTTCCAAGTTGCCCTGCCGCTCCTCGATAGCAAGGGATTTGAGAAACCACTCGCGCGATGCCGCGAAATCCCGTCGTTCTCGGGCAATCGTGCCCAGACCGTAATATACTTCTGACTCCCGCTTCGAGTCGCCTTTTGCAGCCCAGTGCCGGGCCAGCCAAGCGAAAAGCCGGAACGCTTCCGCGAGGTTCCGGCAACGTTGGGCAAAGTAGGCCAGGAATTGGAGCAGCGCGGCGAGGTGTGCCTCCATCGAGAGCCGCCCCGCGAGAGACGCGGCGGAGTAGAGGTTGGTGCCATGCAGAAGGAAAGGAATGCGCTGCGCCTGGAACTCCCGCGTCACCAGCTTGTTGGCAACTCCTGCCATGATGCCGACGAACGCCCGCTGGCAAGGCTCGGAGACGGTATCGGCTCGGGAGCGCAGAAAGCTGGTAAGCATCGGGTGCATCTCGTAGTTGGCGTTGCCAATGTTAGGCGCGTCGGGGATTCCTCGGAGCAGCCCGGCTGCCGCCAGCGCGGTTATGAGGCGATTGACCCGCTCCTGCGTCCAGCTCGCGTCCACCTGTTTCGCCATGGCTCCCACGAATAGCGCGTTCACAAACCGTTCATGCAACCCCACCAACCCAAGCAGCGGCCGCAGTTCCTCGGCCAGCCCCTGTTCGACAAAACGAAGCGTGGCGAACAGGCGGCCCTGTTCTTCATCGCCGCTAAATCCCAGCTCTGCGAGGTTGCTGCGCAGCGCCTCGCCGATCTTCGCGGCCGTCATCGTCTCCAACTTCGGTAGTGCTACCCGCATGGCCAATGGGTGTCCTTCGAGCTGGTTCATGAGGCGGCTCAGTTCGGGATCGTCTCGGTTTACCTCCAGCTTGAGCTCACGCAGGATGATGTCGCAGTACTCCCAACGTTCCTCGCCGTCCAATCCAAACATCGGAAGCGGGTACCGCAGCGACGGATCCAGCCACGCTTCGATCGACCGGCTGGTGATGAGGACCTTCCCGCGGCCGCCGCGGATAGCAGCCAGAAGGCGGTCAAGCTCCGACCGGTCCTCGGTCGTTAGGTTCGCCGCCGCGGACTCGAAGTTGTCCCACACCATCAGGACCCGGCGCGCGCGGAGCGCGTCGCCAACGAGTTCCAGCTTGTTTGGCGCCAGGCGGAAGGTTTCGCCATAAAACGCCTGGCCGGTACTGTTGACAACGTATTCAGCAGTGCGGATCTCGCGGAAATCGAACCACAGCGCGCCATCCAGGCCACCGGTATCGTCCAGCCAGCGCAGGAAGCCGCGCGCCAGCGTGGTCTTGCCCACTCCGCCCAGGCCCTGCACCAGGATGGCCGGCGCCTGGCGGTGGAGCGCGCGCTCCATCTCGAGGATGGGGCCGTCGCGCCCGATGAAGCCGTATGGGTCGCGCTGATCTCGTATCTCTCTGGGCAGATGCGATTCGCGCTCCAGCGGCCTTGCCTGAGCCGCGAAGCTGAAATCCAGTGGCTGCTGCTGGTAGAGTACAGGAAGCAGCCAGTCCTCCAGCGGGTACCTGCCGCGGGCACAGCGGCGTTCCTTGTGCGCCAGCATTTCCTGCCGGCCTTCGCGTACGGCTTCGGCCATGCTTCCCGCTTCGAACAGCAGCCTGTAGAACGCCGGCAGGAATACCTGCGCGCCGCTCACGAAGAGGGAGTATGACATGGCCACTACGCTGCCAATGCCGCCATTGAGCAGGGCCGTGGCCGACGACGCGAAGGCGTCTTCCGCATTCGCGTCCAGCATGGCCGACTGGCAGGCGTTCAACACCACGGCTGGCACGGCGTGCTCGTGCAGCAGGGAGCTCAAGTCGGCGGCGGACTTTGCATCGGGTCCGCCGTCCGCGTTCTCGAAGACGAGGCAGCCGTGGCGTCCTTTGAATTTGTCCGGTGGAGATTCGCCCGCGACATTGCCATAGGCCCCGTGACCATCGAAATGAAGCACGTGATAGTAGCCTGGGTGGACCCGCAGGTGCTCGCGAAGCTGGTCGAACGTGGGCGGGCGCAGCACGTCTACGTGCGCCGGCAGTCCTGCGGACTCGATCAGCTCAACTAATGGACGTGCGATCGAGCGGTAGCGAACATCGCCTTTATATGGTCGCGCCACCACCAGCAGAATGTTGACGCGGTCCTTGGGCAAGTCGCCGAAGGGCTGTGGGTCGGCAGCCCTCTTGAGGCGGCGCTCGATGCGGCGCTGGTGCGCCAGATAGTTGGTTTGCGGGTCGCAGAGCGCTTCCCATGGCCATGAGAGGATATGTGGATCGTCGCTGCGGATTTGCAAAGTGTCCGAGCCGGCAAGCCATGCGGCTGCATCGTGGCGGTCGAAGAGGGCGCCGAAAGCTTGCGTGCCCCAGGCTCTGACGGCTTCGAGGACGCGTTCGGCGTGGTCGGTTTCGGGAGGAAAAGGGTAGTCGAGGAACTGTTCCAGGTACCAGCGCAGCTCGCGCATGAGGTTGGAGCTGGGCAGACCTTCTACGGCGATTTTGTAAGGCGAGGCTATTGTAACTGGAGGTGAGGTCTCACCATCCAGCAGGCGAACTAGCCTGAAGGTTCGAGGAGGCGCCTCCTCCACGTGCTCGATCGCCAACGCGGCGCTGTCGCGCATTCGCGATGATTATAACTGGCTGCGCGATAGCACTGGCTCCCAGAACGCGTTTCCGCGTTATCCGTGAGCGCTATTCGCCATTATCGGACACCGTTTCCCTGCAACGAGGCGCATGGGCGCCGCGCGGAGGCCGACAAGCCAGCCAAGTCCGGCGGTCGGCCACATCCACGCGTGGGGCGTCGGCAAAGCGGGACTGTATCCGGATGTGCCGCGATGCGTTCCTACGCTAAGCGCGCGCCACGCTTAGACTAGAGTATAGACAAGGCGGAAGCGATACCATGCCAGGACATACGCCCGGACGAGTCGAAACCCGCTCTCGATTCCATCGATGCGGCCGTCGGCTCGGGACCGTGGGCCACTGTGGCATCCCACCTGCATGGTGGATGTGTTCCAATGAACGAGTTGACGCAAGTCGCGCGATCCAAGCGGCTTGCTCTTGTTGAAGACGCCACACAGGCGCAGGGTGTAGTGGTCCAGGGTCGCATGGCCGGGGCATCGGGCGATATTGGAATCTCGAGTTGTGGCGGATCCAAACTGACTACCGCCGGCCGGGGGCGCCTGTCCTCAGAACATAGCCACTGCTGTTCGGAGATTCAATGACTACGGATTCGCGAGTCGACGCAAGGTACGGTAGCGCAGAATCATTTTTTCTAAATCCATTTCGATTGGGCGCCAAGTTGATTCGAGGACGCTTCGCTATACCGTCCGGCATCCGATGTGTCAAGGCGAGCGTGATCGACAGATGCTTCTCAAGCGTCGATCCGCTAGGCGTAATCACGACTAAGAGCATCAGTGTAGTTCCCCGGCAGGGCTATCGCGAGCCCATATATGCTCGTTACTCCTTTGGATCCTACATCAATGCCGTCGGGCTAGCGAATCCAGGAGCAGAGGTCGCCTGTCGGGAACTACAGGAAATCACAGTTCCTAATGACAAGTTTCTGCTGGTGTCCGTCTTTGGCGGCAATGCCAAGGAATTCGTCGCTGCTGCGGACGTCTTGCGGCCGGTCGCTGATGGGTTTGAGCTGAATATGTCCTGCCCCCATGCTGCCGGCTACGGAATTGAGATTGGACAAGACATGGACATGGTCGCAGCAATTACCCATGAACTAGTCCAGGTCGTGCAGGTTCCAGTATTTGTCAAATTGTCAGCCACGATCCCTCAAATTGGCCGCACGGCAGCCGCGGCAATCAACGCCGGCGCTTATGGAATCACAGTGACAAACACCCTTGGCCCGTCGGTCGTTGACATAGGGGACGCTCCGATCTTGTCGAACAAAGTAGGGGGATTGTCGGGAAATGGGATCCGCCCGCTTGCCCTTCGCGCAGTACAGGTGATCCGAACTGCGATCGGGCCCACGCCCACCATCATTGGCATGGGTGGGATAGGAACCCCGGAACACATCGTCCAATTCAGAAAGGCCGGCGCTGACGTGTTTGGCGTCGGAAGTGCTGTTACCGGTTTAGACACTCACAGATTCGGCGAATATTTTGCGGATCTCGAGAAGTGTTCGGCTTCTGATTCACCATATAGTTCGGTCGGTACGGATTCGGCGGATACCGCTGTGACTATGCAGTACCAGCAATGCCAGGTGGTAGGGATTCGGCATTATAACGACCGGCTCTACGAATTGACGCTGGACCAATTACCAGGGGCCCCCAAATCCGGCGACCTTTCCGGAAGATACTATTTCCTTTGCGTCCCTGGCGTCGGAGAGAAACCGTTCGCAGTCTTTTCTTCGGACGAGCGCAGCATTGTAATCAAATCCGTGGGTTGCCTCACCTCGCATCTCGCTGGCGTGGCTAATGGCTCGAGTGTTCTCTTGCGTGGACCTTATGGGCGACTTTTTCGTGGCGTAGCGGGGGCAAGCCGGTATATTCTCGTAGGGGGAGGGACGGGAATCGCGTCCCTTCTTGAGGTCGGCCACGCCCTAAAGAGTTCCGCCACCGTCGAGTTCGTGTTGGGAGCAGCTACAAAGGCTGAGCTGTTCGGCTTGCAGGAATTTGAAAGCCTGGGCCCGGTTGCGGTCGCAACGGATGATGGCTCGGTCGGCTTCCATGGCAACGCCGCGGACTTACTGCGCCAGTATATTGGTGCCGGAGAGCTCAATGGTGAGTCCGTATTCGTCAACTGTGGGCCCGAGCCTATGATCGCTGCCTGTGCTGACATCGAGCGGAAGGTTGCCTCGGACGATAGAATCGTGGCCGCTGTCGAGTACCCGACGAGCTGTGGTGTCGGCATCTGCGGCAAGTGTGCTTCCCCAAGCGGCCATTTAACCTGTATTGATGGCCCCTTCATGCCAGTCAGAAGCGTCGAGACACGCAGGTGTAAGCGAGGTTGATTTCGCCGACGCGTGCGGCGTGGGTTCCGAAAAGGGGCGCATCCGCGCGAACTGACGAATTCCAGTTTTCACCTCCCAAGGGTGCACGTGGTTCCGTCGCAAGCGCGTTTTTGTTCCCTAAATCCGCTCGGATGACGGTTGGACCGAAGAGCTCTGGAACCTGGGTGTTTCTCATCTGGCTGCCAACCAATGGAGATACTCCGGACCCGAATAGCGTAATATGGTCAAAGTCCGCCAGACGGTTATTCGAACTTGCGAAGTCTGTCGCACCCGGAGAAACTGCCGAGTTGGTCGTGGAGTGGGAGATCACGGAGAAGATATAAATCGTTTCATCGCCGGACATGCTGGCGACCGTGATATCGGGCTGTCCGCCGCCATCGATGTCGCCGTTGATGGTGACGTTGCCCCGGTTAAGAAGGACAATCCACCTTGTCCTCCGGAATCGACGACGATGGTGGAGCCCTTCGGCGCGGGGCGAACTGGATGTTCCGATGTTCCATGTGCCGGGGTCGTTGTTCGTGGCGATGACCGCTTCCTGGAGAAATTCCGGGATTGGCCACCAGCGCCGCCACCGACGACGTGTCGCCATTAATCAGCATCGAGGTATTCGTCACACCGTGCCATGATTGAGAACCACCGCGGGAATGGTCATGCGGGAGGGGTATAGCTCTTCGCGCCGACCCCGCCGCAATAAGCCGGCAACGTGTCCGCCAGCGCCGGGAGTGCACCGACAGCCAATCAGAAGGGGGTAGTCGCCATCGCGTGTCGCATTTTCAGGAGCCTCCAAGCGGGCATATGTTGACCTGGAGGTTCACTCTTGGACTCACAGGTCGAACGCGCAATTCCCTGCCGGCAGTCCATGCAAGTAGACAAACGGCCGGAACGCCACCCAACGGCGGGTTCCGGGTAGTGTAATTAGCCTGGTCCAAAACCGCCAAGCACATCTTAAACTGATCACTTGACTTAAATGGAATGGTAAGTGATCTCCTGCAAACGTCAGTTGCAAGTCGTCGTCGATGCCCTCCGGTGCCGGAACACCCACGGGCGTGAAGTGCGTTCCTTCTCAAACCGGGCACGGCAAGTCCACTTCCTGCGCGTGTGCCGCCGCTTCCTTCTTGTCCAAGAACTCTCCCAGCGAGATCGGCACCGCAACTTCGAGCATCAAGGTGAAAAGCAGGAATCCCACCGCGAAGATGCCGGCGGCGACGCGCAACTCGGTGACCGTCGGGTAGTATTCGTAGATTTCGCCCAGCGTGTCCGGGGTCAGGCCGGGGATGATCAGCCCCATGCCTTTTTCGATGTACACGCCGGCGTAGGTGGCGAGGCACCCAGTGTTCAGGGTCAGGAAATTGCGGCGCGCGGCCGGGGAGATGAACAATCCGAATGCGAGCAGGTTCAGCGCCACCGCACTCCAGGCGTAGGGGACCAGGGTGTGGTGCCCGCCCACGCCGAAATACCAATAGCGTGTAAACAGCAGGTGCTGCGTGTTGGAGTAGAATTCCTTGAAGGCTTCGGCGCCGTGTAGAAACAGGTTCAGGAACATGGCGTAAGCCATCAGCTCGGCGATCTTCCAGATGGCGGCGTCCTGGATTTCGAAGCGTGTGAAGCGGCGCAGCACCTGGAGCACGATCAGCAGAATCGCCGGACCGGAGCAAAAGGCCGACGCCAGAAACTCCGGCGCCAGAATCGAGCTATTCCAGTAGGGGCGCGCAGCCAGGCCGTTGTAGAGGAACGCTGTCACAGTGTGAATGCCGACCGCCATGGGGACGGAAAGCAGCACCAGCGGGACCACAAGGTTTTTGATGTAGTGCTTGCCGTGAAAGACGCGGTACAGGATGTGGGTGGCCACCGAAAAGTTCAAGATGAAGTACAGGTTCAGCACGAGCACGTCCCAGGCCAGGATGCTGCTCGGGAAATTCAGAAATCACCAGCACGAACAGCAGACACATGGTGATGGCGCTGATGGCCAGCAACTCGCCGTAGATGACGATCTCGCGGATGGGCTTCCAGTTGTAGATGTAGGCCGGGATCACCAGGACCACTGCCGCTGCCGCCACACCCACCAGGAACGTAAAATTGACGATGTAAAAGCCCCAGCTCACCTGGTCACGCATGGCAGTGAGCCCCAGGCCGATTTCGACCTGCCGGGAATAGGCCAGCGCGCCGGAGACGATCAGCGCGCCCAGAAACGCGAGCCACGTCCAGTACATCCGGTTGCCGCGGAGCATCAGCTTCAGGCTGCCACGCGCGAATCCGCCGAACATGCGGATGCTGTTGACTGCACTCTCAGGTTGCATAGAAGTAAAAGAATCGCGGGACGGTATTCAACTCCTCTTTCAGGACGAGCACGCGTTTGTGCTCGATGATGTAACGGATCTCGCTCTTCGGATCGAGGATGTTACCGAACTTGCGCGCGCCCACCGGGCAGACTTCCACGCAGGCGGGATAACGGCCCTCGCGCGAGCGCTGGATACAGAAGGTGCACTTCTCGACCACGCCCTTGGGCCGTGGGCGGTTACCGAGGTAATGGGTGTGGGGGTTGATTTCGTTTTCGGGAATGGCGGGCGCTTTCCAGTTGAAATGCCGCGCGCCGTAGGGGCAGGCCGCTATGCAATAGCGGCAGCCGATGCACCAGTTGTAATCGATGACCACGATGCCGTCCTTTTCGGCCCAGGTGGCGCGTGTGGGGCAAACCTTGGTACAGGGCGGATTCTCGCACTGCTGGCAACTGACGGGAACGTAGAAGTGGCCTTCTTCGGGGACCGCGGGCGGATGGTAGTAGGGTTGGCGTGGGTGAAGTCGACGCCCTTTTCCTTTTCCATGGAGAAGACGCGAATCCAATGGATCTGCGGGTCGCGCGACTGGTTGTTTTCCGCGACGCAGGCATAGACGCAGCGGCGGCAGCCGATGCAGCGGGAGATATCCAGCGCGTAGGCGAAATGCACGCCAGGGAGCGGGCCCTGGTCGGAGACTCGGATGTCTTGGCCAAGCTGTTCTTTGTAGCGGCGCTCCATTTCCGCGATGGAGGCTTTCAGCTTGTGTTGGGGGACTTCGTAGAGCCGCTTGGGGCCGCAGGCGGTGAGGACCATGCCCGCGAAAGCGGCCCCGGCGCTGGCGGTGAACATGCGCCGCGAGGGCTTCTCGGAGTCGGTCATTTCATGCTCCGGTCTGGGCGCTGTGGCGCGGGCTCGGGGGTCAGCGCTGCGAAGCGCGGCTGATGAGGGTTGTGGCAGTGCGCGCACAGCAGGTAACCCTTGGCGCCGTTCCAGTTGCCGGTGCGGCGGCCGTGGACGCCGGCGCGCCAGTCACGGTATTTTTCGCCGTGGCACTGGCCGCAGACGCGATAGGATTCGTCGAACGGGACGCGCTCGCCGCTGGCCAGGTGAAGGAAGTCGCGATTGGTGGCGTCGTGGCAATCCAGGCACCAGCGGTGAGTTTCGTCGTGCTTGAGAACGATATCGGTGTGCATCCCGGTGAGCTCGCGGCGGGTGCGGTCGACGGGCATTCCGGCGTGGCAGTTGGTGCAGGGGAAGATGCCGTCGGAGAAGGGCGGGGGCGGAACTTCGATCCGTTCCAGCCCGGCCGGGGCGGGCGGAGTCTTGGGTCCGTCCGCCCCCGGCAGAATTACCCCAGACAGCAGCAAGAGCAGGACGCCACTACGCACAGCGCAATTCCACCATCCGTTGGACTTCGCGGAGCCACATGGCCTGGAATAGTTGCAGACGCTGGCCGATGACGCTGGCAAGATTGAGCGAGACGGCGTAGCCGGTATCGGGATGGGCGGCGAAGCAGGCGTTGAGCGCCTCGCGGTCGAGCGCGATCACCTCGGTTTCGAGTGGCGCCGCGGCGGTGAGGGTGAAACGGTGGGGAGGAATCAGGGCCGACCATCCGACGGTCTGGCCGGAAGAGCATTCTTCGACGAGGATGTCCTCCTCGTGATGGCGCACTTCCATAGGAAGAGTAAGGCGAATGCGGCCGCGCGCGACCAGGTAGAGGTTGCCGGCGGCGTCGCCGAGGTGGAAGAGCTCCGCGCCGGCGGTGAGCAGCATGTGCGAGTGCTGGCGGCGACGAATCGGGATCTGCGGGCGATGGTGGGGAAGCGGCTGTTCCGGGAAGATCTGTTCTACCGAATGAGCACGATCACCGTCGAGGTTCCGCCGTTGCGCAAGCGCGGAGGCGACATAGAGCTGCTGGCGCGGCGTTTCGTGAAGATGCTGAATGAGCGGTACGGGACGGGGAAGGTGCTGGGCGAGAGCGCGTTGGAGGCGCTGCGCGGGCACGGGTGGCCGGGCAATGTGCGGGAACTGCAACATGCGGTGGAAGCGGCGGCGGTGGTGTGCGAGGGCGGCGAGATTTGGGCGGAGCATCTGCCGGAGTCGGTGCGGGGAACGGCGCTGGCGGGCCTGGCGGCGCCAGCCGCACCGATTGTGGACGGAGGCCAGTTTCCGACGCTGGTGGAGCTGGAGGTAATGCACATCCGGCGGGCGCTCGAGTCGAGCCACGGACATCGCGGGATCGCAGCGCGAATCTTGGGGATCAGCGAGCGGAATCTGCACCGGAAGTTAAAGGAATACCGTTTGTTGGCGTGATCGGAGTGGCACGCACAACGAACACATGATGCAGACACCGGCGAGCGCGGGCGCACAATTGGCGATTTGCCCCAATTTATGTGTGTCTTGCCCCAATTGCCCGACGCTCCCGAACATTCAAATGCTGCGAACCCCTACATGTTCCCTTGAAAACCCGCGTCTGGACATAAGCGCGTCTTTTGGTCATATTATTGCCTTGTCCGCACTGCTCTGGCCGGAGGGGAAGGCTCGCGAAATCTGAGGAAGTTGCCATGCCGCAACCGGACTGGGAGGCCCTGGAGTGCGCGGTCCGTGACCTCACGAACCGCGTGGCGTATCTCGAGCAGCGCATCGGCCTGAGCGTTCCCGCGCCACCGGCGGCGAGCGCGCCCGAGATTCCCGTGAACCATCCGCTTGCCCGGATGCCCGCCATACTGCCGGTTGCAGGAAGGGCGCTGCTGGGGCTGGCCGGGGCCTACCTGCTGCGTGCCCTGACCGAATCCGGCACCCTGCCCGCGAGGGCGGGAATTGCCACCGGGATCGCCTATGCTCTGCTGTGGCTCGTCTGGGCCGCTCGAACGCCGGCCTCGGAGCGGCTGAAGACCGCGCTGGACAGTCTGACCGCCGTCCTGGTGCTCTGTCCCTTGCTTTGGGAGGCGACGGTACGTTTCCACGCGATTGAACCGTGGATGGCCGCAGCAGTCCTGTTGCTCTTCGCGGTTTTCGGCATGGCGATTTCCTGGCGCAAGAGCCTGCTGATCGTTTCCACGTTCGCCACACTGGCCGCTCTGGGAACCGCCGCCGCTCTGTTGCTGGCCACTCATGACGTTCTGCCGTTCACGTTCCTGTTTCTCGCCGTGGCGGCGGCCATCGAAGCTTCCGCCTGCCTGGAACACTGGTTGAGCGAGCGCTGGCTGGGAGCCACCGCCGCGGATCTTTCAGTTCTGCTGGCCACCTGGCTGGTGACGAATGCGCGGGGCCTGCCCGACGGTTACGCAGCCATTCCCCATCCGTGGCTGCTCACCGCGCAAGTGGTGCTGCTTGTTATTTACCTCTCCAGCACGATCGTCCGGACGCTGTTTCGGGGCTTCTCATTCACAGCCTTTGAGACGTCTCAATGCGCCGTGGCCTTCGCCGTCAGCCTCAGCGGCGGTCTGCAAATGGCGCCGGTGATGGCCGTGGTCATGCTGGTCTGTGGAGCGGCCTGCTACATCGTGTCTTTTGTTCTTTTGGAGCGGCGAGGCACTTCCAGCCGCAACTTTTTCACCTATTCCACCTTCGGGATTCTGCTGGCGTTGGCGGCCAGTCGAATCCTGCTCTCCGGCGGGACGGCGGCGTGGGTCTGGTTCGCCCTGGCGATAGCCTGCATCTGGGCGGGCGGCTCTTTCGGACGGCTGACGCTCGAAGTGCACGGGGGAATTTACCTACTGTTGGCGCTGGTCGCGTCGGGTGCGGCTCAGGAAGCGGCGAACCTGCTGTTGGGCTCGGCATCGTGGCCGGGCGAGCGGCAGGTAGCTTTGTGGACCGGTCTGGCGGCGAACGCCGTCGCCTACGCCCTGGTGATGCACTACGGCCGCGAGGACCGTCCTTCGTGGAACATGCGGGCTTTCCGCATTGCGATTGCCGCCGGTTCTGTCTGGCTGGTATCCGGGATTGCGGCGGGCATTCTGACCGGGGCCTATCACCTGGTGTTCGGAGCCGGCACCAGCCATGCGTATTGTGCCACGCTGCGGACGGGCGTCCTGGCAGGCCTTTCACTCCTACTCGCCTGGGCGGGCTCGCGCTGGAACCGCTGGGAGTTGTCGCACCTGATGTACCCCGCCATGTTCCTGGGTGGCTATCGCCTGGTGGCGCAAGACCTTCAGCAGGGCCATACTGGAGCGCTTTTCCTTTCCCTACTGCTTTATGGCGCGGTGCTGACAGCATTACCGGCCGCGAGCCAGCCGAGGCCAAAATAACAAACGCAGATTTCATTTCCGGATGCGGACTCGCGACCGAGCCATCATTCGATCGGAACCGTGACCTCGCAATCCGGGTTTAACCAATAGCAACAGGAAGAGGGTGCATGGCCACGGAGGTTCACGAGCCGGCTTCCGCCACTTGCAGATTCAGGCTGACGCGCTCGCCATTAATCAGGACAAAGCTCGCGTCGATCAATTGCTGCCCGGTGCAGTCGAATTGCGCGTAAGTGTGCAGCAGACTAATTGGGAAGATGAACTCCACCGCGACTGTGCCGCCGTCCGAGGACTGCTCTCCAGCCAGTCTAACGGTTGTGCTGAAGTCGATCCCATCAAAGTCTTCCCGGCCTTTGAAGTACTCGAGTGCAGGACGAATGAGGTGCGCAATGTGCTGATCGAAGGCCAGCGCGGACAGCCGGTATTGGGAACCGGCGGCGGTCTTCGGAAGTATTGTGGTAACCGAGAGCTGCAGATAAAGACCCTTGTGAAATGGTACGAACGCCGGCGGAGCATAGCCCACAAAGTGCGCCTGCGTATTGAGTTCCTGGACCATCCTGTCAAGGTCGGACTGATACGAGCGCTGTAAGCTCTTCACCGCGTCGGGAGAGGTGTCTCGTGAAGGAGACTTATCAACCGGAGGAAGGGCCGGCGCGGGTTGCTGCGTGAGGCTCCGGGCGGGGATTTGGGCAAGGCGATCGGAGATGCCGGCATCCCTTGCCGGACGCGGTGAGACGGCGGGTGCCGGTGGCGCTTGGACGGTCTTCTGGGGCACCTGTTGCGCTTGGGTGACCTCTGCCTCCGGTCGCGGCCAAAACGAAATGGGGACCGCGTTGAGGAACGCTCTACCTTCCAGGATCGCAGCCTGGCGCGCCGCGGGATCCCCTGCGGCTACCAGCCGTTGCGCCGAATCCTTGGGGAGGATCAGCACGACGTTTTCGACGCCTTCCGACGAAACCCCGAGGACCTTCTTCCGCACGTGGTGGGAAATCTCAAACGCAAATGCCTGGGGTACATCGGCATTTTCCAGCGCCTTGACGGATGCCTGCAGCAGCGGGAACATCACATCCTCGTAGGTTTGCCGGGCGCGCTCTTCCGGCTTCATTAGTTCCACCGAATAGGATGCAAAATAGTTGCCGGTGATTTTGAGAACGGTCTGATCCTGGTAACGGTCAAACTGTACCGCGCGCTGATCGCTTCCCGGTTCCTCTTTCTCGGGAATATCCAACGTCCGGCTGAAATAGAAATGGTACGGAAAACTGTGCGCCGCGGCCGCTTTGGTGATGAGCTTTAACTCGGCCAAATACTTCCGCTGCAGCGCGCCACTTTGAGGATCGCGAATTTCGTCGGGCGAGAGCACTTGGGCCACCGCCGCCGCTCGCAACAGAAATGCGCAAAACAGGATGCTACTTGCCCGCATAAAATATCCCTTGCGGCCGATAGGGAGGATCGGAGAGGGCACGCAGTAAGCCGATCAACGCGTCAATCTCCGGTTTGGTGAGTGTATTTCCGTAAGGGGGCATCTCGGCGGACTTGCCCAGCGCGGCGCCGCCGTGACTGATGATCGCGGCCAGATCGGCGTCGCTCATCGCATTCAGTGTTGCGCCATCGGTGAAGGCGTGGGCCTGAGCGGTCAAATTGTCGTGATTGGACACACGTTGCGGCGTCGACTCGGAATCGTGGCAGCGCACGCAGTGAATATCGCTCACGTGCTTTCCCAGCATCTCCCGGTACCCAAGCGCGATTTCATCGATGCGAATTTCAGCCGCTTTGCCCGAGGAATCCGGTGTAGCGGCGACGATCTGATACCGCCCGTGAATGCCGCCGAGACTTACGTTGGTGCTGAACTGTCCGTCGGGTCCGGTGAGACCGCGATCGGGATCGAAGGTCACGCCTCCCGCTCCGGCGAATCTCACGAGCGCGCCGGCGACCGCGGTTCCCTTATCGTCGTTCACCTGGACGACCACCGGTTGGTCCAACGCTGATCCCACGCCCGCTGCCTGTTTGTCACCGCTCACCAAAACCACCGCGGCGCCGAAGGCTTGCGGCTGTGGGTCCGCGGGCGCGGGCGCGCGCCGTGAGCAGGCGCTCGACATCCCCAGCGCCAGAACGATCCATCCCAACCATGCCCGGTTCACTTTTGAGCCACCTCCTTGCGGGGCGCGTTCTTCTGCGCTACCAGGAATGCCGTCACGGCTCGGGCGTCTTCGTCATTCATGTTCCAGACCGGCTCCAGGGTGCCGGGGCGAAGGCTCTGGGAGTTCTTCAACCAATGGAAAACCCAGGAGGCGGTTAGCCGTGCTCCCACCTGGGTGAGAGTCGGACCGATGTATCCCTTATCCTTATTCGGATCGACGATGTGGCACGATTGGCAGGCATACTTTCCGTAGAACAGTTCTTTGCCATGCTCCGCGTCGGCAGGGGCGAAGTGAGACGAATCGAGTGTCTCCTGGTCGAAGGCCGGCGTCTGATAGACCGTCATGATGTAGTCAGCCAGAGTGTTGGCTTCGGCATCGGTCACATCGAATTTGGGCATGCGGCGGATCAGGGCCGGGCGCAGAGTGTTCGGATTCTTCAGGAAGCCGACCAGCCAGGCACGCTGCACGGAGCTTCCCTCCCAGGTCAGCTCCGGCGCCATATCCCCGCCGCGCCCGTTGATCTTGTGGCAACTGAAGCAGCGCATATCGTCGATGAGCTGACCGGCTTTGCCGGCGGGCCGGTAATTGGAAGCTGCGGACCGCGGAATGTGTAGAGCGGCGGGCAGCGTCTGCGCCAGTTGGGTCTGTGCGAGCAGGGCCGTCTCCAGCGCATCTATTTGCTGCGGCGCCAGGGTGTACTGCGGCATCTTCAGCGCGTTTCCGAACGACCTTGGCTGGCGGATTTTAGCGCCAATGTAATCCGCCAGCGTGTGCGGCACGCCGGGCGCGAACAGAATCTTCTCCAGAGGCCGGCTGCCTACCAGGGTCAGTTCCGGGGCGAAGTTCTCCGGCTTCTTCACGCCGTTGATAGCGTGGCAGTTGGCGCAACCGCGCTCGATGACCAATGTCTTCCCATGCTCGATCTGCGCCGGCGTTGCCGCGGCAAGCTGAGTGGTCCCCAGGAAATCGGGATCGGATTTGCTGGAAAGAAACCCGATCAGCAGCCCCACTTCCTTGGCGCCAAAGCGGTAATGCGGCATCCGCGTATCTGGGTCGTACGTCTTCGGTTCACGCAGCCAGTCGGCAAGCCAGTCGATCTTCACCTTCGAACCGGCGCGCGTAAGCTCCGGGCCGAGATTGCCGCCGACCAGCATTCCAGCGGCATTCTGCATCGCGTGACAAGAGGAGCAGAAGCTTTCGCCGTAGAGGCTGGTGCCTTCCTGTATCGCGGTGGCATCCTGGCTCGGCGCCGGCTCGGGTGCTGAATTGGTCCGATACGTCGCGCTCTGCGCGATCAGGAACGCGGAGATGTCGCGAGTCTCATCGTCCGCCAACTGGAAGTTCGGCATGGTGGCCGAACCGGCATAAGCCTGGGGATTCTTGAGCCAGGCGGCAATCCATTCGCGGGTCGTCTTATCGGCAATGTGTTGCAGGGGCGGCGGAGCATCGGTTCCATTCATGGCGACGCCATCCGGGCTCTTGATGGTGTGGCAACGCACGCAGCCATATTGGGCAAGCGCATCGCGCCCCTGGTTCAGCCGCGGCGTGCCCATCAGCCGGTCGAGATGACACTGTCCGCAGGAGGCCTCCAGAAACCGCGCCGGCAGGATCGGCTCTTCCCATGACTTGGTGCTGCTATGCGCCTCTTCAACCGTCGTGGCGGCGCCTTGTCCGCGATGGCATATCACGCAACCAAATTCCGTCAGCTTGTGGGGGATCGCCGGATGCGGCCGAAATGGCTGCGTCTTGACGTCGGCCAGGCTGGCTTCCTTGAGGGCCGTATGGCATGTGGTGCAGCGGTCCACCACGCCCAACTCCGGCAACCAGACTTGCTGCAGTCCCCCCTGAAAGCGGCGGCTGAGTGAAGTGGCGTCGCCGCGCCCGTGGATCAATCGCAGATATTGTTTCTGATATCCCAGCCATTCCCGGAAATAATCCTTCGCCGGGACGATCGCGAGCACGATCAGGAGCACCGCGCTGAGCGTGCCGAAAACGCTCGCGGAGTCGCCGAACAGATATTGCCGGGCTGAACGGACTCTCTTAGAGAGGCTCATCTCTCACCGCTCATATCTGGCCGCTCCATGGCATCACGAAGGACCAACCGGGGCCGCGGAAGAACGTCCCGATCAGGGTGAGGATGGCGGCTTGCACCAGAAACCATGACATGATCCAGAAGGAAAGCGGCTTCGACGCCAGCCAAACCTGAAAGCGGCCCGACGATGGCGTACCGCGAGCGGAGAAGTACATCAATGCGGCTATGAGCAGCGTTGGAATGAGCACGGCATAAACGTGAAAGACGGCCAGGAACACGGCAAAGACGGCAGTGACCACGGCAAGGATCCGAAGCCGTTCCGTCCGGTGGCGGGTCCACAGCCCTTCGGCCTCGATGTTGATTTTGAAGTACGGGATGACAATCAGCCCGAGAATCACCAGCGTCGGAATCAACACGCCGGCGACCACCGGGGGAAAGTAATGCAGCAGCTCTTGCAGGCCGAGGAAGTACCAGGGCGCCTTGGCCGGATTGGGTGTCTCGGTCGGATCGGCCAACCCTTCGAGCGGAGCGTCCCACAGCAGCGCGATCGCCACCAGAATCAGCGCTAACACCTCTATCGCAACCGCCGCCCGAAACAGGCCTTCCGGAAAGGTCATCACGGTGTCGTCGTCGTGTGCCTTCACGTGCGGAGAAGTACGCCGCGTGACGAATGCGACGCGCACCGGGGTTTTGCGGCTGTTCGAATCCATCGCCGCGACGAAGTCCTTGGGCTCGCTCATGGCTTCTTGCTCTCCCCTGAATAGATGCCGCCGTCTTTGCGAATCCGCCAGAAATGAATCGCCGCGAAGACGGTGGCGGCCAGCGGCAGAACGACGCAGTGCAGCACATAGAATCGCAGCAAGGCATTGGCATTCACCGTGTGACCGCCCAAAACCAGGAAGCGGATCTTGGTCCCGAACACAGGCACCGCCGAGATCAGGTTCGAGCCAACGGTGATGGCCCAGAACGCCAGTTGATCCCACGGCAACAGGTAGCCGGTATAGCTGAGGAACAACGTGAGCATCAGCAGAACCACGCCGATCACCCAGTTGAACTCGCGCGGCGGCCGGTAGGCGCCGCGGTAGAACACCTTGAACATGTGCGCGAAAACCAGCAGCACCATTGCGTGCGCGGACCAGCGGTGCAGGTTGCGGAGAAACACTCCGGCCGAGACCGCAAACCGCAGGTCCTTCATGTCGGCGTAAGCCTGCGGCACCGACGGATGGTAATAGAGCATCAAGGGAATGCCCGTCAGCACCAGGATCAGAAAAGTCCCCAGACTCAGCGTGCCGAGGAACCAGGTGACGCGGAAGTCGAGCGACCGTTTCCGGATCTTGACCGAGGACAGATGCAGGAACACGTTCTGCTGGACGGCCAGCGCCCGGTGCAGATTCGTCGGCCCGAAGCCGCTTCGGAAGATGGAGCGCCAGACGCGAGTGTCGCGCAGGCTTGCGAGTTGTTCGGCGAGTGAATTGGCCACGTCAGGTCCTCACGAACTGCTTCTGAGCGAGGGGTTCGGAGCGATCGATCAAAAGATCCCCATCCTCGTTGATCCACGCCCGCAGCCAGGCCAAGGGGCGCGGCGCCGGGCCCTCGATCTTGACGCCGTCGCGGGTGAACTTGCTGCCGTGGCAAGGGCACGCGACAATACCCAATTCCGGTTTCCAGGCGGTCAGGCAGCCCAGATGCGTGCAGACGGCGGACATCGCGTAGATGCCTTCCGAGCCGTGCACGATGTAAATGCCCGCCTGTTGATCCTGTGTCACCGACCCCGCCGGATAGCCATCCGGCTTTCCGGCGTTGACCACCGGCGAAGGCTCGTAAAGCACATTCGGCGCCAGGAACTCGTAGCCAAACACAGCCGCCCCCGCGCATGCCGCACAAATGGAACCGACTCCGAGCTTGATGAATGCGTGACGCCGGCTGACCGCGGTATCGGCTTCAGCACCCTCTGGTTTCCTGGCGTCCGGGCTCATTGTGCTCCTCGCATCGAATAGGCCTCCATGGTGATCACGCTCACCGGACAGCGCTCGGCACACAGACCGCAGCGGATGCAGCGGGTTTCATCCTTCAACATTGCCGAACCAGTGATGGTTCCCAGCTCTTCGGCCGCCACGTCGTCGAGTTCCACGCGCAAGCTTGCCGAGTTGGCCTGAATCTCTTCCAGCACCTCAGGCGTGAATTCGATTGATTCCAGCGGCACGAGCTGAATACAGTTTTCCGGGCAGACGTCGACACATCCGCCGCACAGGACGCACTGGGAACCGTCCGGCTCATTCCCCTCGAAAACGGTGTTGATCCAACAGCGCAGGCAACGGCGCGCCTCCCGCATAGCGGAAGCTTCGTCGAAGCCGATCTCGACTTCGGTCACACCGGTGCGGCGATCAAGAGGGAGCATCGGCACGGGCTGGCGGCCGAGGTTCATATAGTCGCTCGCCATGCGGTGATGATCGAAGACTTCCACTTCGATCTCCGTCGCGGGGCGCTCACGCCCGGTCAGGTAACGATCGACACCCAAGGCGATCCGCTTGCCGTCGCCGACGCTGTCGATGATGAGCCGCGGGCCAAACACACAGTCCCCGCCGGCAAACACGCCGGGCGCGGTGGTCATCAGCGTGTTTCGGTCGGCTACGATCAATCCCCGCCCCGAGATCTCCACGCCATCCTCGGCGGAAAGAAAGTCGAGCCGCGGCGCCTGTCCGATCGCAAGGATGACGGTGTCGCATTCAATGATGGATTCGCTGTTCTCCTCAAAACTGGGATTGAATCTGCCGGTCGAATCGAACACGGAGAGGGTTCGCACCGTCTCCAGGCCGGTCACTTTACCGTCCCGGCCGATCACGCGCTCGGGGCCGCGCCCATCCCGCATGAGGATGCCTTCCACCTCGGCTTCTTCGATCTCTTCCAAGGCGGCCGGCATCTGTTCGCGCCGCTCAATGCAGACAATGCTCACCTCCCGCGCGCCCAGGCGCAGTGCGGACAGAGAGATGTCCATCATTTCGTGAGTGGCCACGGCGCTGATGTTCTGTTCATTGGGCACGGCCTCATCGGGGCGATGCTGCTTGAGAACTTCCCGCGCCGCGGAGCGCGCCACATCCATCGCGACATTGCCGCCGCCGATCACCACTACGCGCTTGCCGATGGTGAAGCGATAGCCCAGGTTCGCATTCAGCAGGAAGTCGATGCCCCTGTGGACGCCATCCAAATCCACTCCGGGAATGGAGAGGTCCCGGCTGCGGTGCGCGCCGACGGCGAGCACTACTGCATCAAATCCCTGTTCGCGCAGTTGCCGGACGGTGAAATCGCGCCCGGCGGCTTGATTTACTCTTAGAGTGACGTCGCCCGTCTCGAGAATCTCCCGGATCTGGGCTTCCACCACGCTGCGCGGCAGGCGGTATTCGGGAATTCCCAGGCTGAGCATTCCGCCCGCCACCGAAGCAGCTTCGAAGATGGTCACCGAGTAACCCATCAGCGCCAGATCGTGCGCCGCTGAAAGCCCCACCGGTCCGCTGCCCACGATGGCGACACGATGCGGCAGTTTGGCTACCGGCGCACGCCGGATTTCGAGTGGGTGCCGCGACTCCGGACCGTATCCCTCGGTCAGAAAGCGTTTGAGCGCGCGGATCTGGATCGGCTTGTCGATCTCGCCACGGCGGCAGGCGGTCTCGCACGGATGGGCGCAGACGCGGCCGCAGATGCTGGCCATCGGATTGGGATCGCGCGCGTAACGGTAGGCTTCCTCAAAGCGGCCTTCGGCGATGAGGGACACATAGCGGCCCGCGTTAGTGCCCGCCGGGCAAGCCATCATGCACGGGAAATTGGTGTCCAACCACTCCCGGTCGACTTTCTTGTCCTGGAATCGATTCAGCACGATGGTCTGGTTTGCGCTTCCGCCACCCTTACTTGGAGAGTGCGAAATCCAGCGTCGCGTCGCCGGCCACGGTAACCGGCTTGGTCTGGACCTTCATGCCTTCGCGCCACGCCGAAACAGAGTAACTGCCATTCGGGACATCGGCGATCTTGTAGCTCCCGGAAGCGTCGCTCTCCGCGTAAAACGGCGTTGGAGTAACTATGACGAAGCCCGACATCTCCGGATGGACGTTGCATAACAGCGGAACGATGCCGGGAATGTCGAACTTGAAAGCGCGCTTTTCCCCGGTTGGCCAGGTTCCCAGGTTGTGGCCCAGTTTCTTGTTCCCGTTGATAGCGGGCCAGAAAATGTTGTGAGCCACTTTATCGCTATTGAGGAACTCGACGGTGGCTCCTACTGGCGCCACTAGGAGGTGCGGCTGAAACAGGAGTGACTTCTGGTCCATCTCGAATGGTTTCGCCGGAGGCGGGAACGTCTTGCCGGGAACGGCTTCCAGGTATACAACGGAAATGCCCTTGCCGCCGCTGACCTTGCCAGTGATGTCGCCGCCCTGAGCTACCAGGGTGACGATCGGCAGTAGGACTATCAGGTTCAAGAGTCTCGATGTCGTTGGTTGGGTGTGCATGTTGAGTCCTTCAGAGGATCTAGTAGACGAATTCCAAGCCGAACAGAGCCGTGTTGACCCGGAACGGATTGACGGCCGTCAGCGCTCCGGTGGTGGGATTAGTTTGAATCACGACGGACTGTTGCGGCCGGAACTGATATTCAAACGAGAACTTGATGTTCGGGTGAATCAGGAATTGCAAGCCTGGGGTATAGCGGTTGCGCGTGGAATCGAGCGGCCCGAAGTACGCAGTGCCTGTAGCGAGCGCGAGGCCGTTGATGCGATCGGCGCTCGAATGAACACTGTCCCAGCGGCCAATCGCCATGAGCCAGGGAAAGACCATGTAATCGGCCTGCGCGAAGCCGCCGTCGAGTTTCGCAGGCACGCTCTGGACGAAGCCGATGGGGAGGGGCGAAGCCGACGTTAGAGGTAGGACAATCAGCGACCCGGATGCGTCTATCGGCAGCAAATTATTATCCCGGCCGTACATGTAGAGCCCGTAGACATTGAGTTTGCGGAAGTTGAAGTTCAAATCGCCGCCGGCCCGGTAGTAGGGTTCCTGCACTTGCAGAGTGGTGTTATTGCCCTGGAGAGTGACGCCGGCGAATTGCTGGAGCGATTTCCCGTACAGGTAAAACGAACCGACGCTGATGAAAGAATGGTCGTGCGGGCCGGTGGTGCCAGCGGCCTGAATCGAGTGCCGGCTCTCCGAGTCGCGTTCCAGATTGAAGCGGTACGAGAAGCGCCCGTAATAATTCTTGAAACTGGAGTCGGAGCCGAATCCGACACCTCCGTTGGCGCCCCCGGTCGCAGAGGGCACGTAGGGACTTGTATTCGCGGGTTGATCGACGTTGGTCGTATTCTGATCGACCATCGCCACGGAGTAGTGATATCCGCCGTATTGGTGCCCTCCGCTCAGCTCAATTCCCTTGGCCGCGTTGGCAAACGTGAACTGGTTGTTGACATTTTGCTGTAAGGCGACCATGGAGTTCATCGCGCCAATGTTGGCCTGCGAATAAATGTCGTACGGGCTCAGGTTGTAGCTGCGCGCCTGAGTGAAGGGCAGGTCCAACTCGAACTGTCCCACGCGCACGCTGAGGGAGTCTTTCGGAAGCTTCAGAAAACGGCCGGCGTCCACGAATTTCAGGTACCCGTCGCCCAGACTGCCGGCACTGTTATCTCCGCCGACGCTGATGTCGTCGTCGACCCAGAACGCGATCCCGCTGCCAAAGTTACCGGCCGTGAAGATGCTGAAGAATCCGCTGGCAAAATCCGTTCCCGGAATGATCTGTGGCAGGTTTCCGACTGGAGTGAGCACGGCGAACTGGTTTCTGTTGGCGCCGGTTGCCTGGAAAAACGTGTTGAAGCGCAGTCCGATGGGAGGCATTCCCGGAATCGACCCCGGCCACACGGACTTTGGAAAGTTCTGCTTCAGCGCCTCTGCGCCCAGCATCACCGGCGCGACCTTGAGCATATCCTCGTCGTCTTTCGGGAACTTGAATCCCGCGTCCTTGAAGGCCTTCCCGAAATCGTTCAGCTTCGGAAAGTCTATGTGGCAGGTCATGCAGGATGTTTGGTATTGCCGCGAAAATGCCGGGATCGCCGTCCCCCGCTGAGGCACTAGGAGAAATGAAAGCGCCAAGATCGGGAGCACCGGCAGAGCTTTCGAAATGGAACCCAAAATCGCCTCCTAAACAGCCGCCCGTTGCATCGAGGCCTAAAACCGAAGGCCGAATGCCTGGGTCGTCAACATCCGCTGGGCCACCTAAAGCAGGCCTATGGCCGAAACTGATTTCCTAACAAATACGGGCATTTCCCAGGGCCAGGAGCCTAGGCTCAGGATTGAATCGTTGGGTGACCATGCCCATCACCCCTCAGTTGTGCGTGATTACACCCATTAGTGTGGACGATAGCTGTTGAATAATTCACCGCTTATTCATGGTGGTCATTCCAAAACAAGGGGCTAAGCCTTTGCCGGTTTTGGATTTCCCCGACACGGCCCAATTGGCACTCGACGGACCGCCAAAGACCACTGTCGAAGACTTCGGCACTCCAAAAGCGGATCAAACTGGATTGGGTGTCGAATTGCCTTGAGAGGCCGAACCGGACTGGGCCTCGGAGTGCGAACTGCAATCGCTGCGTTTCGAACAGAAGTTACAATCGAGAGCGGCCGGGATTTTGTCGACGGATATCCTGGCTGAACGCAAAGTGGAGAGGTGAGGATGATCGGGGATAATTTCGGCAATCAGATTGGTCGAGTTCGGCGCTTGGTTTTGTTCTGTCTGTTCGCGACCTTGGCTCCGTTTCTAGCAGCTCAGACGGCTGCAACGGGAACCTTGACGGGCAAGGTTGTCGATGCATCCGGCGCCGCGGTCGCTGGCGCCAAAATCACGGCGGTGAGTGCGGACGCCGGACAGGCTCAGACTGCGACCACGGGGGCGGACGGTGTCTACCGGCTCACGCTGCCGCCGGGCTACTACCGCTTAATGTTCGAGGCTTCCGGCTTTGTGACGGTGGGGATTGCATCTGCAACAGTTGCGGCATCGGCAACATCGGTTCTGGATGGGAAGCTGGATGCCGTCGCTCAGAATAGCCAGCAGCCAGCTACAAAGTCCCCGGAGAAGCCGGCAGAGCCCTCGCTGAATGACCTGGGATTCCCCACGGATCAAACCGCGGGAAACGCCGCGGAACAGATGCGGCTGGACAGACGGTCGCACATGCTCAAGATCCACCAGCGGCTGGGTCTGGTCACGGCCGGTGCCTTGGTCGCCACACTCGTCCTCTCCAACGGCGCAGCCGGCAGAAACAGCACGTCATCCGGGCGCGAGTTACATGCCGCCGTGGGCGGGGCGACGGCGGGCCTGTATATCACGACCGCTTCCTTTGCCATCTTTGCGCCCAAGATCGCCGGTACCAAAACCCGCGGTCCCATCCGCGTGCACAAGGCACTGGCGTTCATTCATGGGCCGGGGATGATCCTGACCCCCATTCTCGGGGCGCTGGCCTATGAGCAACGAAGCAGCGGGCAAAAGGTGCATGGCATCGCCAGTGCGCATGGGGCGGTGGCGACCGTGACGGCCATTTCGTATGGGGCCGCTATGCTGTCGGTGGTGTTCAAATTCTAGGGTGAATCTCATGAATCAGCGAATTCTGGCGGCCTTTTGGCTGCTGGCGCCCGCCATGCTTTTCGGAGCGGACAGCCAATGGGTTCTGGGGCAATCGACGCTCAGCTACCGTGTGTCTCACCCGCTGCACGAGAGCGTGGGTGTCAGCCACCAGGCGCGCGGCAAGGGTGTTTGTCACGCCGGACAATGCGATTTCCTCATCGCCGCCCCCGTCAAGTCGTTTGACTCGGGCGACAGCAATCGCGATCTTCACATGCTGCAAGTGACGCGGGGCGCACAGTTCCCCTTGGTCACCGTGCGCGTCGCGTTGCCCGAAACGGAACTCAACTCCGCAACGATCCGTTGCGACCTGGAGATTCAGTTTGGCGGCCAGACTGCCCACTATAAACAGGTGCCGTTCCAACGCGAAGTTCATGGCAACGACGTCCGGATCGCGGGAACGGTCCCGGCGACGCTAACCGATTTCAAGATCGATCCACCGTCGCTGCTGACGGTGCCGATCAAGAACGACATACCGGTACGCGTGGAGATGACCTGGCGTCCGCAGTAATTGGCAGGCGTCGCCTCCGTCGGATCAGGCCGCGAGACTGAATCTTTCCTCTCGGCATGCGTTTTGTCGTAACCCCGGTTACGCGCGGTGCGTAGAGCATTGTAATTGCACTCAAAAGGGGCAAGCTGATGCGCTTACGGGGATTGGCGTGCGCAGCGCTGCTTGTGTCTCGGCTCGCGGCACACGCTGCCGCGCCGCCAGAGGAACAGGTCCTGGCGGTGTCGGTATTCGACACAGCGACTCAGCCTGTTTCCGGTGCGCGAGTCGAGTTGAAGATCGGCGCGGCCGCCGTTGCGTCGGCCGTGACCGACCAGAGTGGGCAAGTCAGATTCACGACACTGAAACCGGGCCGCTATGAAATCGCCGCCATCAAGGATGGCTTCGAAGCGGCCCGGAAGAGCGAGGTGGACCTATCGCAGTCGGCTCCCGCATCAATCGAGCTGACGCTGACCCCTCTGCTGGCTCGTCACGATAGCGTGGACGTCAAAGACACGGCCACGCCCCTGGATCAAGGCGG
Organism: Bryobacterales bacterium; assembly: GCA_963843095.1. Lineage (GTDB taxonomy): Bacteria > Acidobacteriota > Terriglobia > Bryobacterales > Bryobacteraceae > Bog-375. Next base: position 773 of record CAWJLI010000012.1, on the reverse strand, counting down.
TTCGGCGCCGAGCGACCTGCACGTTCACACCGTCACGGAGCTTCCGGGCAGGCCTGCTACTGCCGCGGACGCTCTGCCGATGTTACCGGGGGTGGTTCGCGATCAGGGGGGCGGTCTCATCCTTTCGGCGGCCGGCGAGCATCGCAGCGCGCTGATCGTGAACTCGGCCGATGTGACCGATCCCGCCACGGGACAATTCGGGCTGACAGTGCCGATCGACAGCGTGGAAACGCTCAACTTCTATCAGACGCCATTTCTGGCGGAGTACGGACGATTCGGCGCCGGCCTGGTCTCGGTGGAAACCCGCCGTGGCGGCGAGAAGTGGAAATGGGAATTGAACGATCCGTTCCCGGACTTCCGCATTCGCAGTTACCACATGCGGGGACTCAAAGATGCAACGCCGCGCGTGAACGTCGAAGGTCCTTTGATCGCGAACAAGCTGTACTTCTCGGAAGGACTCGAATTCGAGATGCGCAAGACGGAAGTTTTCGAGCAACCCTTTCCTTATAACCAGAAAAAGACCGAGGGATTCAATTCGTTCGCGCAATTCGACTGGATCGCGTCCAGCAGACAACTGGTGACCGCCACTGTTCACGTCGCTCCCCAGCGCCTGGACTTCGTGAACATGAACGCTTTCAATCCGGAGCCGGTCACGCCCGATGCCAGCACACGTAACTACACCGCGACTCTCGCGGACCGTCTCACCATCGGCTCCTCTTTCCTCGAGAACACGTTTTCAGCGACCCGCTTCGACGCTCGGGTGTGGGGCCAAG
>CAWJLI010000011.1:0-7472 GCA_963843095.1 Bryobacterales bacterium | reverse complement strand
ACCGATGGCCGCAATCTTCTCAGGCGCGATGCAAGCATCGTTCTGGTTGTTCTTGCAGGCCAGCACCGCGGGATTGAAATCGCAGCCCAGCGGATCGAAGATCATCCCGTCGGCCAAACCATCCCTTGCGTCGCACCGGTTCATCAGCGCATCCATGAAGAGCTTTCGATCGGCATCGGTGAGCAGCTGGCTAATCAGCGGCTTTCCCGACGCATCTTTGGGCGCCGCCTGGTTGTACGCCGCCGGAATCCATTTGCTGATGGCGAGATTGGAGAGGCCCGTCCGCATGGCCGGATCGCCGGATACGATTCCATTGAAGACAGTGGGATACCGCTGCGACAGGATCATGCCCTCGCGTCCGCCGGTCGAGCAGCCGACAAAATAGGAATACACCGCGGGTTTGGCGTAGTACCGCGCGATGATCTTCTTCGCCACCCCGGCCACCTCGGCATTGGCGAGATATGCGAAATCCAGGTACGCTTGCTGATCGCGCATAAACGAGAAGTCAAACGGTCCCGCCTTCGCCTTGTGTCCCGTATCCGTGCTGGCCACCGCGAACCCGCGCAGCAATGCGGATTTGTCACCGGCGAACGATGCCCCCATCGGGTAGGCCACCACGCCGTTGCCCCCCCCGCCGCCCTGCATCATGAAGTCCCCATTCCAGTCATCTCTCCCAGGCAGAGCCACTGCGAAACCGATGCCAAACTCTTCGCCGCCTGCTCCTTTACGCCGATTGATGACGCCGTCCACGCGGCAATGCGCAGGCAATGGGCCAGAACTCCGGGCGCCGGGATACATCGGCGGAATGGTTGTACCCGCGGAAACTGGCGCTGCCTTGGTAATCTCGACGCCTTCGATTTTGAGATTGGCGAGATCTGCGCAAGAGACCTTCGATTCAGACTGAGCCACACCAACTGCGGAGGAAGCCGCCATCAGAAAGATCAGGGCCGTAGATTGCATTATGCATGCCTCCTATTCACTCGAAAAATCATGCAACAAAATGGCGATATGCCACCGAATTCACCGACCTAAGTTGTAGCACATGTCTGCAGATCCAATCTTCGCTGTGCGGCGGGGCGAGCTCTGCTTACCAGGACCTCGGCGCCACGACCTTGGCAGGCCCAAGACACTGAGCCCGGCTCAGATCGAGGAACTGACGCAGCTAACACGCGGCCAGAAAAGGAAGGCTGATCGGGGTTCAGCCAATGATCCGAGGGTTTAAGTTTGAGCATGGCCGTGCACCCCTGGTGACCTGGTGCCCAGCGTGAATCCTGCGGCCTTCGGCCCGATGCGCGAAAAGGGCAAGAAAAAGGCAAGCTTTCTGCCGGCCTTGCGAACGGTTCGGCAACTAATTGGAAGGATTAGCCAAGCCCCTTTCGACCCCCTGGTGGAACGACCAGGAGATCCTCCAGGAAGACGCGCAAATTGGTGGCTCGTCCAGCATTTTCTGAGATCCTCTAAGGTATTTATTTTTAACGAATTAGGCAGGAATGAAAGGGGTTATGGTCGGGGCGAGTGGATTCGAACCACCGACCTCCTGGTCCCGAACCAGGCGCTCTAGCCAGGCTGAGCCACGCCCCGATATATCCAGTGTAATCGGTTGCGTGGCCTTCACACAAGCGCTTACCATCAAATTCGTGGCGGAAACCGGGAAGCTGCGCGAGTTGCCGGCGGTGCATGAGGTGCTGGCCAGCCTGGCGGCGGAAGCGGAGCGCTATCCGCGTGCGCTGCTGGTGGCCGAGATCCGGCGCGCAATCGAGGACGTGCGCAGCGACATTCTAGCCGGGCGCGATAGCGGGCCAGCAGTGGCGGCGCACGTGCAAGGGGCTCTCGACGCCATTGCGCGGCCTTCGCTGCGGCGCGTCATTAATGCCACCGGCGTGGTGGTGCACACCAACCTGGGGCGCGCGCCGCTGGCCGCTTTTTCGGTCCAGGCCGGATACTCCAACCTGGAATACGATCTGGCGACCGGCAAGCGCGGCCAGCGCGACGACCACACCGGGCGGTTGCTGCGCCGGCTGGTGAACGCGCCCGCCATCGCCGTAAACAATAATGCCGCGGCGCTGTTGCTGGCGCTCAACGAGCTGGCGGCGGGCGGCGAGGTGGTGGTTTCGCGCGGCGAGCTGATCGAAATCGGCGATGGTTTCCGCATTCCCGGAGATCATGGCGCGCTCCGGCGCGACGCTGCGCGAGGTCGGCACCACCAACCGGACGCGCATCGAGGACTACCGCGAGGCTATCGGCGATCGCACCCGCCTGCTGCTGCGCGTGCATCCCAGCAACTTCCGCATCCAAGGTTTCACCGCGCGGCCGGAGTTGAGCGAACTGGTGGCGCTGGGCCGCGAACGGGGCTTGCCGGTTTTTGAAGACCTGGGCAGCGGCTGCGTGGTGGATTTGCGGCCTTTCGGCATTGACGAGCCGCTAGTACAAGCGAGCCTCGAAGCCGGCGTGGACCTGGTGTCGTTCAGCGGCGACAAGCTCTTGGGCGGCCCGCAGGCGGGGATTCTCGCGGGGAAAGCGGAAATCGTCACGCGCCTTCGCCGGAACCCCCTGTTTCGCGCACTGCGCCTGGACAAGCTGATCTATCAGGCTCTGGAAACTACGCTGCGCTTGCTGCTGCTGGAGCGCTGGGATGAGGTTCCGGTGCTGGCCATGATTCGCCAGCCTGCCGCGGCCATCCGCGCGCGCGCGGAAGCGCTGCTGGCGCACCTCCCCGACCTGCGTGCGGAAATCGTCTCCGGCGATTCCGTCATCGGCGGCGGCGCCACGCCGGAGCAATCCATCCCCACCTGGCTGATCGCCATTGAGTGCCTGGACGCGACCGCAGCCGAGCGTCAGCTTCGCGCCACGGACCCGCCGGTGGTGGCGCGAATCGAAAGGGATCGCCTGCTGCTCGATCTGCGCACCGTGTTCGCCGACGAGGAGCCATGCTTGCTCCGCGCGCTGGCCGCTATCAGCCAAAAAGAAAAATGGCTCTGAACAAGAATCTGTGGAGTCCCAGCCTTGGAGTGCCGCGTGCCAGATATTGCGATGACATGCTCCAAGTGATTCTCAACGTGGCATTCCAGTGCGGCCATCGCTCTGCGGCTGGCGGCCCCAGTAAGCGATAACCGAATGAATCGGCGGTCTGAGGCACCTCGGCACGCGATAAGATAAAACGCAAAGGGAAATGGAGTCATGTCCCCTGAACGTAGGCGGCGGGTCGAGGAGCTGTATCGGGCTGCGCTTCAGCGAACCGGAAAGGAGCGTGAGGAACTGCTGGCGCGGGCTGACCCGCAGGTGCGGCTTGAGGTGGAAACGCTGCTTGCCCAGCGGAATGATTCTACGATGACACAGCTTGGGCCGGGCTTCGAGATCGGGGCGTACCGCATCGAGGCTCTCCTGGGCGAAGGCGGCATGGGTGTGGTCTACCGCGCAACCGATACCAGGCTCAATCGTCCGGTTGCCATCAAGTTTCTGTCCGATGATCTGGCGGACGCTGCGGGGCGAAGGCGCTTTCAGCGGGAAGCGCAAATGGCGTCCTCGTTGAATCACCCGCACATTGTGACAGTTCACGATATCGGCGAATGGGAGGGCCGCCAGTACCTGGTCACCGAGTTTGTCGATGGTGGCACGCTGAAAAGTTGGGCCAAGCGGGAGCGGCGCGACTGGAGGCAGGTGGCCGAGCTGCTGGCCGGTGTAGCCGACGCCGTGGCGGCCGCGCACGAAGCCGGCATCCTGCATCGCGACATCAAGCCCGGCAACATTTTGATCTCGAAGAACGGCTATGCCAAGCTGGCGGACTTTGGCCTGGCGAGATGGGCGGAGAGCAGCGAAGAGACCCGCACCTTGACCGGCGTGATCCGGGGCACCGTAGCCTACATGTCGCCGGAGCAGGCATCCGGACAGACGCTTGACGCACGCAGCGACATCTTCTCCTTTGGAGTGGTGTTGTACGAGTTATTGGCCGGACGGCGGCCGCTTGCAGGCGCCACAAATCTTGAGACGTTGGACAAGATAGTCCACCGAACAGCGCCGCCACTGGGAGCGGAAGCGCCAGCCGCACTGCGCTCGATTGTGGAGAAGGCGCTTGAGAAAGATCCCGGCGAACGTTACCAATCGATGCGGGAAGTAGTGGTGGATCTTCGGAGGCTGGGGCGAAAGCAGGACTCGGTGCTTGCGACCGCCAGACCGGCGAAGAACTGGATTCGACGGCTGCCGTGGGTCTTGGCCGCGCTGCTGGTAACGGGCTTTGTCTTGTGGATACGGCTCCGATCGGCAGCACAATCGGGGAATCCGCTGGACGGCGCCCGATTTGCCCGCGTCACCGACTTCGAGGGCAACCAAGAAAGTCCTGCCATATCGCCGGACGGGAAGTTCGTTGCCTTCATCTCGGACCATGAGGGGGCCTTCAACATCTGGCTAGGCCAGACCGGCAACGGGAATCTGCAGAACCTCACCAGGGGCAAAAGCGGCGATGTGCGCGGCCCTCTGCGCAACATCGGATTTACGGGGGATGGATCCGAGATCTGGATTGCCGGCAAGCAGGGGCGGAGGCTGCAACTTCTGCCGCTGATTGGAGGCAATCCCCGCGACTTCTTAGGAGAGGATGCCGCCGAAGTTGCATGGTCGGCGGACAGCCGCCGGTTGGTGTATCACACGTGGAAGACCGGGGACGCTCTGTTCGTGGCAGATGGAAACGGCACGAACGTCCGGTCCTTACTGCCAGCGGGCCCTCCCGACGAGCACCGGCATTTTCCAGTCTGGTCGATGGACGGCCGATGGGTTTTTTTCGTGCGCGGCCGCCCGGCCACGCGCGACATGGACTTGTGGCGCATCTCCGCCGAAGGCGGAGCGACTGAAAGGCTAACCCAGCTAGAGACCGATGTCGCGTACCCAACACCCCTCGACATCCACACTTTGCTCTATACCGCGCATGACAAGAACGGCGCGGGGCCCTTGCTTTGGGCGCTGGACCTCGCGACCAAGGTGTCGCAGCGGCTCAGCATGGGTTTCGATCGGTATGCGGCGATCGCCGCAGATGCCGATGGGCGCGGACTGGTGGCTAGCGTGGTGAAGTCCCAGGCCAGCCTCTGGAGCGTGCCTATTCTCAGCCGCCCCGCTAACGAACGGGATGCACAGCCTTTTCCCTTGCCCACGGCCCGTGCCTTGGCTCCCCGTTTCGCCGGCGCAACTTTGTTCTATCTGTCTTCGCGGGACGGGGCCGATGGGTTGTGGAGCTACCGGCACGGGCAGGCTATGGAGATCTGGAAAGGTTCTGACGGCGCTCTGCTATCCCCGCCGGCGATTTCTCCCGACGGGAGCAAAGTGGCGATCGCGCTGAGACGGAATGAAAAGCTGATTTGGCACGTGCTCGCCGCGGACGGTACACAGCTTCGCGTCTTGAGCGGGCAGGTGGACTCCCGAGGTGCCGCATCCTGGTCGCCGGATAGCCAATGGGTCGTCAGCGGCGGCACCGATTCTCAAGGAGAGGGACTCTTCAAGATACCGGTTAATGGCGGCCCGCCGGTCCGGCTCCACTCGGGCCCAGCACTCGACCCGGTGTGGTCGCCGGCCGGTGACATCATCGTGTACGGGGGAGCTAACGTTTTCACCAATGTGCCGCTGGTGGGCGTGCGTCCCGATGGAACGACAGTGGATCTACCTGTTATCACGCTTCGAAGGGACGGCGAGCGGCTTCGGTTCCTTCCGGACGGCAACGGCCTGGTCTATATGCAGAATACAACGCCCGCGCAGGATTTCTGGCTGCTGGATCTGAAAACCATGAAATCGCGCCCGCTAACGCAGTTGAGCAACTCCGCCGCGATGCGAACATTCGACATCACTCCCGATGGAAAGCGCATTGTGTTCGACCGGGCGAAAGAGAACTCGGATATCGTTCTCATCGATGTGCCGCGTAAGAGCAAATAAATAAACGCTCCCTCGCGGGGCGCCCTCTGGCTCGTCGCTGCGGTGCACCAGTCGCCTGACGCGCATTCGGAGCCGCGACTATAAGGAGCGGTCACGCTGCGATCTGGCCCCGGGTACGCCGACAGGCCCTACGCGCGTTCCTGATAAGTGCCTTCGGCCGTATTGACGCGGATCTTTTCGCCTTCGGTGATGAATGGCGGCACCTGCACCACCAGACCGGTTTCGAGCTTGGCCGGCTTGGTGACGTTCGATACCGAGGCGCCCTTCAGCCCGGGTTCGGTTTCGACTACAGTCAGGTCCACGGTAGCCGGCAGCTCCACGCTGATGGGTTTGCCCTCGTAAAACTCCACGCTAACCTGCAACTGCGGAATCAGGTACTGAGTGGCATCGCCGAGCAACTCCTTCATCAGGTGCATCTGCTCGAAGCTCTCGGTGTTCATGAAGTAGTAGTACTCGCCGTCGTCGTACAGGTACTCCATCTGTTGCTCTTCCATAACTGCCTTTTCGACTTTGTCTTCGGAAGAGAAGCGATGTTCGGTCATGGAACCGGAGCGCAGACTGCGCATCCTGACTTGCACGAACCCGCGCAAGTTGCCGGGCGTCCGGTGGTTGACGCTGAAAATGGAGTAAAGCTCGTTGTTGAACTTGATCACCATTCCCGGACGCAATTGTGTTGCAGAAATCATGAAACTCCTTGAGATGTGGACTTGAAGCTCCAGTATAGCAAGCGGTTGTGGGCAGGCAACGCGCCGCCCGGGCATCAGCGTTTCGGGTTGGAGATGGAGCAGAGGATCTAGGCGCCCCAAGGGACGGGCGTGGCCAGCAGAACCATCAAGTTCCAGGCCACCAGGCCGCCGTACCAGTAGGAAGCCAGCCGAATCAGGCGAAGCCTTCGGGTATACATGCAGAAGCCGCCCAGCGCAAGCGCGAGAATCTTCGAGACCGTGAGGCCAACCGCCGGGCCGACGTGCATCAGCAGGCGCACGAACGGACTGGCTTCCATAGCTCCCAGCCGCAGACCAAGCAAGGTGGTGATCAAGTCCAGAAGCTGCAAATAGACAAATACCTGTGCCAAGGTCATCACAGTTACTTCCCCTCCTGCATGGGCAGGTGCTTACTTATGATTGTAGCCACTCGAGGCCAAAACATTTCAGCGTTTTGGTACGGACCGGGTGGGGAACCTTGGTTCCAGTGCTGAATATTACAGTGACGTTGCCTTGCGTTTTCGGAGGAGAGCGCGCCGGGCCAAAGCTCGGTCTACTGGCTGAGCGACACCTTCAGTACCTTGGTTTCGCCGTTGCGGAGTTCGAGCGCCGAAGCATTCTGCGCGCCGTTCTTTTCCACCAGGACGCGGTACGATCCCGGAGGCAGCGGAATCTGAGCGGGGGTGGTCTGCGGGAAACGCTTGCCGTTGATCGTAATGGTCGCGCCGGCCGGCGAGCTGGTGACCCAGAGGGTGCCCTGCGTGGAGCGCAGGATCATCATCGGAAGCTCCATGGATCCGCTCACGGTCACGTCGCGATGCTCCGGCTGATAGCCCGCCATGGCGATGGAAACGGTGT
>CAWJLI010000010.1:0-56993 GCA_963843095.1 Bryobacterales bacterium | reverse complement strand
TGCTATGTAGTCTACTTGACTAGACTACGTATTGCTAGTGCACGTCCTCGAAGCGCAAGTGCTTGACGGCCGGGGCGGAGCCATAACCGATAGCCAGCGCCGAAGTATAGGTGTAATTGACAAAACCTTTCACCACGAAATCCTCGATGGTCCTGGCCGCGCCCGTCCGGCTGTCTCTGCCGCCGTATAAGGCGAAAGTATCGTCCATCGTCATCGCGAACCCGTCTTCGATCAGGACGTGAGTGGTGCCGCTGAAGTCATACGCATCGTCGTGATACTGTTGCTTGCGGTTGACTATCTTGATGTTGCGCGTGGAGAAATTCTCGCTGCCGGTTACGAACACGGTCCAATAAGCGCATCGGAGGAGCAAAAGATCCTGGAAGGATATGTTGCGGCTGTTGTTCACCACATAGCCCCTGATTCCCGTGCCATGCGGATCCAGCACTTTTCCATCCGCGTCTCTGGCGGCTCCGTCCGATGTGTCCGGTTGGAAATCGTGCCACAACTTCGGGTAGCCATCCATGTCGATGGCGCCTCGCCCCATCAGGCCGGCATTCTCGACATTGTCGAACACAACCAGCGCTCGCGTCGGCCTGCCTCCCGGGGGCGCCGGCGCCGAAGTGTAATCCGCGTTCTTGCCCGACCCGCGGATCAGGGCGCCCGCATCCACGTACAGCTTGACGTTGCTCTTCATCGACACCGTGCCCGTCAGGTAAATGCCGGGGGGAAAGAAGAGCACGCCGCCACCCGGTCTGGCGGATACGTCGCCGATGGCCCGATTGATAGCCGCCGTCTCCAGGGTCTTGCCCGTACTATCGACCTTGTAGTCCTGGATGTTGACGACGTTCGGATCGCCGAGCTTGGGAGGATTCTTCTCGGGCGGCTCGGCAAACAGCATCAACCCGGTCGAGTAAAAGGCCGGCTCGTCGTTGAAGAACAGCAGCAGATACCGCGGCCGGTCGAGGTCGAAACTGACCGTGTTACCGTGATCCGCGGCTGGATGCCATAAGCGAGCGGCCTTATGTTGCAGGTGAGCACTTTCCTCTCGCTAACCAGCAGGGTGACCGTGACGTGGACCTTGCCGGTCATGCCGAAACTGGCATAATCCATCCAGTTGAACTGGTCGTAAGTCAGAAAGTTATGCACGAACACAGGCTGACCGTCGACTGCCACCTTGTAAGCCACGCTTGGCACTGCGCCCGGGTAAGGTGGGTATGGCGTGACGCTGGCGTAGGTTACCGCCGGCACGAGCATCAAAAGCAATCCAAACGGGCGCGCTAATAATCCGGATATCATTCTGTCGTCCTCCCGTAAACCGAAGGCCGCCATCAATCGATGGCACGCCCTGCCAAATGGTATCACGCAGAACCGAGGGCGGCGCTTCGACTGCCAAAGTTCCCTTTCACTCCGGCGCAAGGGTGTGCATTATTGGACAGACAGCCATTTCGCAATGTTCTAACCTAATCTCTGCGTCCAGCCCACCCTGCGCTGTCACCCACAGACGACACGGACCGTAAGGGAGGGTCACACGAGTCTCGGGTGGGCCGGACCTTGGAAGCCTGCCGCCAACAGGCGCTGCGAACGGTGTCGTCGCCGGCCGGACGGCGCCCCAGACGGCGATCAGCCTATCCCTTCACATCGTCGGTGAAGGCACCCACCTGCAATCCGACCGCGACGGGGCTTGCGCATGAGCCCGCTTGCGAGTATCGTCATGTCGTGACCGTCACGCGACGCACCATTCTTGCCGCCATATCCGCGGCCGCCGGCGCCCAGGCGCAGCGCAATCGCCCGCCGAACTGGAAACCCAGGCTCGGCGTTCTGATGCAATACTCGGACTCCAACCTGGAGTTCGTCAAAGCCGAAGGCTTTACCAGCGCGCAACTGCGGCTCAATCCCGACCAACTGGACGATGCCGCCATCGCCGGCATCAAGGACAATATCGCCAAGAGCGGCATCTACATTTCCGCGCTGGCCGTGGACGGAAACCATATCGATCCCGACCCCGCCAAACGCGAGCGTCAGAACGCATACACCCTCAAATGCCTGGATCTGTGCGGCAAACTTGGCATCCCCAACATCGGCGGGCAGAGCGGCACCATCCCAAATATGGAGCTGCAGCGGCAGGTGGATGAGATCGTCAAGGTTTACACCGAAAAGTATTTCGCTTCCTGCGAGAAGAACAAAGTGCGCATCCTGTGGGAGCCCTACGCGGGAGGGCCCAACATCGCCACCGGGCCGGTGGGATGGGAGGCGCTCTTCAAGGCCTTCCAGGACAGCCCGCACGTGGGCCTGCAATTCGACCCGTCGCACCTGGTGTGGCAGTTCATGGACCCGGTGGCGGCCGCGCGCGAATTCGCCGACAAGATCTACGACGTCCATCTCAAGGACACGGAGATCCTCTGGCATGTGCTGAAACGTGGCGGCATCCAGCCGGTGAACCACGCCCGCTGGTGGCGTTTCCGCTTACCCGGATACGGCTCGATGGACTGGAAAGGCTTCTTCACCGTGCTCTCGGAAGTCGGCTACAGCGGAGCCGTGAACATCGAGAACGAAGACGAGTTCTACTACCCGGCGTACCAGGGCGCCAACTTCACGGAACAGTACAAACGCGGCTTCCGCGTGGCGCACGAATTCCTCAAGACCCTGGTGCCGCCGGTAACCGCATAAGTTGTTCGGGTCGTTGCCCATCACGCCGATACGCTCACAACGGTCGCCAGACACCTCCCTCCAGGTCGGGATCCGCCCGGGTGCTATCGATCGCGCAAGGCCTGCTCGTAAATCTCTCTTTTCGAGAGGCCGCGGCGGCGGGCCACCTGTTTGATGGCGTCCATGCGCGCGGCGCCGGCGCGCACCAGTTCTTCCACCGCTTCGCCTACCGGCGTATCGTCGGGCGCGGGCGCCACCGCCTTGCCAACCAGCAAGGTGAACTCGCCTTTGATGGAGCCGCGCGCCGCGAGTTGGGCTTGCACTTCGGCGGCCGTGCCGCGCAGGAACTCCTCGTGCACCTTGGTCAGCTCGCGCGCGGCCACCACCGGCCGCGGCCCGAGCACCTGCGCGATGGCCTCCAGCGTCTCCAGCACGCGATGCGGCGCCTCATAAAAAATCAGCGTGGCGGGTTCTTCCTTGAGGGCTTCCAAGGCCCTGGCACGCTGGCCGGATTTGGCCGGCAGAAAGCCCGCGAAATGGAAGGTGTCGGTGGGAAGGCCGGAACCGGCGAGCGCAGTCAGCGCCGCCGAAGGGCCGGGGATCGGTTCCACCGGGATGCCGGCCGCTATCGCCGCCCGCACCAGCCGGTAGCCGGGGTCGGAGACCAGCGGCATACCGGCGTCGGAGACCAGCGCTACCGTTGCCCCGGCGCTCATCCGTTCGGCCAACTCCGCGGCGCGCTTCGCCTCATTGTGTTCGTGGTAGCTGATGGTGGGCCTGGAAATGGCGTAGTGGTCGAGCAGCTTGCGCGTTTGCCGGGTGTCCTCGCAAGCGATCAGGTCCACTTCGCCGAGCACGCGCACGGCGCGATAGGTGATGTCTTCCAGGTTGCCTATGGGTGTCGCTACCAGGTACAGCCTGCCGGGCATGACTTTGAGTATGCCGCAAAAAATGGAGCAGGTGCGGAAAGTCGAATCCTCGGTCGCCGCGATTCGTGCCACACTACTGGGTATGAAACAGATCTACGCTGCTCTGATTCTCGCTGCCGCGCTCGCTTTCTCCGGCCCCTCGCTCAAGGGCGCCAGCCCGCTCGCCGGGCGGTGGGACATCACGGTCGCAACCTCGCACGGCACGCTGATCGACTGGTTGGGCGTGACGGAAAACAATGGCGCTTTCGATATCTGGTATCAGCCGCCAGGCGGCAACGTGTACCAGGTCAAGAAGTACAAAGTGGATGGGGCGCACTTGAGCCTCGTCCTGCAGGAAGCCGGCAGCGGCCAGCCTGCACTGACGTGGGATGTGGACGCGAACGGCGACAAGCTTTCGGGCACCCAGAAGCGCGGCGACGCGACCGGCCAGGTGATCGGTGTGCGCGCGCCGGCCCTGATCCGGCCGGATCCGAAGTCCTGGAGCGCGCCCGAGCCGCTCTTCAATGGCAAGGACCTTACTGGTTGGGAACCGCTTGACCCGGCGCACAACCACTGGCTGGCCAAGAATGGCGAACTGGTCAATGAGGCGCATGGCGCCAATCTGAGGACCACCCGCACCTTCGACGACTTCAAACTGCACATCGAATTCAACTGTCCGGATGACGGCAACAGCGGGGTTTATCTGCGTGGACGCTACGAAGTGCAGATCGAATATGAGCCGTTGGCATTTAATCCGCCGGAGCGCCGGATCGGTTCCATCTACGGTTTCCTGACTCCCGCGGTGGATATGCCGCGCAAGCCGGGACAATGGGAGAGCTTCGACGTGACGCTGGTGGGCCGCATCGTGACCGTGGTGCGCGACGGCGTGACCATTCTCGACAAGCAGGAGATCCCCGGCACAACCGGCGGTGCACTCGATTCCAACGAAGGCCAACCCGGCCCGATCTATCTGCAAGGCGACCACACCGGCGGCCTGCTCTTCCGCAATATCACGGTGCAGGTACCGCAGCGTTAGATGGGGCAGGTTTCAACCTGCCGACCAGCCGCAACCGGGGCGACCGCCGGCGCGTCTTCTGGTATAGTTACGTCACAGGTATGCCTATGCAAACCCTTCGAATTGTTGTGTGTGTCAGCGCACTGGCGGCGCTGGCTGGATTTGCCAACGCGCAGGACCAGGGCCCGCTGAACGGCCCGGGGCAGACGGTGGCCAAGCCGAAGAAACCGGCGGACGCGAGCGGGCAACCCGCGGACAACGATCAGGCGCCCATCCCCTCGCAGTACAAGCGCAACCCGGATGTAGGCTCGACGCCGACTTTCAAAAGCGACGTGGACATTGTGACTCTGGACGTGGCGGTGATCGGGCCCAACGGGCAGTTTATTCCACAGATCCCGGGCGGCAACTTCCGCGTACTGGAAGACAACGTTCCGCAGCAGATCCGCAAGGTGGATATGGCGCAGGCCCCGCTGACGGTGGCGCTGCTGGTGGAGTTCAGCCAGGTTTTTCAGCGGTTGTATAGCGGCGTATGGTTCCAGACCCAGCAACTGGTCTGGACGTTTGCCAACTCGCTCAAGCCGGAGGATTACTGCGCGGTAATCACTTACTCGATGAAGCCGGAAATCCTTACCGATTTCACGGCCGACAAGAGGAAGATTCAGGAGGCATTGCAGCAACTGACCATTCCGACGTGGCACGAAGCCAACATGTTCGACGCGTTGACGGATACGGCGGACCGCATGTCGGCGATAGAAGGCCGGAAGGCGATTCTGCTCATCACCAGCGGCGTCGACACGTTTAGCAAGATCACCTACGACCAGGCTCGCAAGAAGTTGCAGGAGGCAGGCGTGCCGATCTACGCCATTTCGCTAATGGGGATGCAGCGCGAAATGATGTCTTCGGAGCCGATAGGTCTATTGCAGGCGGACAACGAACTGAACACGTTTGCGAAGGAGACCGGGGGAAGAACATTTTTCCCCAAGTTTCAGGGCGAGTACCCGAGCGTGTTTGGCGATCTCCGCCAGGCGCTGGGCACTCAGTACGTGATCACCTATTCGTCGAGCAACAAGGCCCACGATGGAGCATTCCGCAAAATCAAGGTGGAACTAGTGGACCCGGACGGCAAGCCGCTGCCCATCAAGGACCAAAAGGGCAAGCCGGTCAAATACGCCATTCTCACCAAGTCCGGATACAAGGCGCCGCGCGAAGTGGAATAGGGCCAGTATCGGACGTTTCCCAAAGGCATCAACACAGACGCCAGTAAACAGGTAGACACGCTCCGTTTATCCTGAAATCCGAAGTTCGGCGCCTTGTATCAGGGCACGGCTCAAGCCGTGCCGCCGACAGCACGCATTCTGAGGGCTTTAGCCCCTGCCTGCTGCCGAGGGGCTACTGCCGGCGAGCGTATTTGCGCTTTTCCGGAAACGTTTGCCCGGTGAACTTCACTAACATCCGGTGCGGCATTTCGAAGAAAAACAGGAGAACGCACATGTGTTGCGGCAATCAGAAACCACCGGTACCCAACGAAGCGTATCGAGCCAGCGGCGCCGCGCCGGCGACTGCGCTTTCTTTGGCCGCGGCGGTTTCGCCATCGGCGCTGCGCCAGCGCCGCGCGGGCGTTACGTTCGAGTACCAGGGAGCGACCACCATGACGGTGGTCAGCCCACTCACCCGCAGAACCTATCATTTCGCGCACCCCGGCGCGCGCGTCGCGGTGGACCCGCGCGATACCCCGTGGCTGACCTTCACGCCGCACCTGGCGCGGGCGGAATAGTGACGTCGGCGAGCGCCGGACTGCCCTACATAAATTGATACTGGCCCTGCACGGGCAGCGGCGTGACGGGGACAGCCGCCTTCAGGTCGAAGGAATCCGGCAGCAGGTTGCGCGTGGAATTCATCATCATGTCCCAGGTGATCTTCAGCCCGGAATAGGCGGCCTCGCGGCCCATGATGCAGGTCATGGTGCTTTCGGCGACAGCCATGGCCTCGTTGTAATACGGCCCCTTGCCGAGGATGCTGTTCACCAGGTCGATGTGCTCCTGCACGTAGGGATCGACCGCCGGGTGTGCGCCGCGCTGCGACATGGAATCGACCAGCCCCTTGGTGCCGACGATCCGCTCACTGACGTTCTGCGCCATTTGTTTGCCCGGATACTGGCGGCAGCAGCTCGTCATGTGAACGCCGTTGGGATATACGAAATCGGCGGTCAGGTGATCGTAGATATTGCCGTACTCCTCCTGGCGCGGCCGCCAGGATGCGCCGCCGGAGGCCACCACTTCCACCGGATGCGCGCCCATGAACCAGTTGCACACGTCGATGTTGTGCAGATGCTGCTCCACGATCTGGTCGCCGCAGATCCACAGGAACGAATACCACCCGCGGTTCTGAAACTCCATGTCGCTCCACGCCGGATCTCGTTTCTCATTCGGCCAGTGGAGCCATTGCAGCACCGGAACGCCAACCCAGTTCGCGTTGAGAGCCACAATCTCGCCGATCTCGCCCGAGCGCACGCGCTTGTATTGGTCGAGATACCACGCCTGGGAGTGCCGCTGCGCGCCCGATTTCACGGTGAGTTTCAGTTCCTCGGACTTCCTGGCGGCGGCCATGAACCGCCGGACGTTCACCGCGTCCGTGCCGAACGGTTTTTCGCAGAAGATGTGCTTCCTGGCTTCCACCGCGGCTTCGAAATGAATCGGCCGGTAAGCCGGCGTGGTAGCCAGCATGACAATGTCGACGTCCCCCGCCATCACCTTCTTGTAGGCGTCGAACCCGACGAAGCGGTGTTCCGGATCCACCTTGACGCGCGTTGCCAACTCGGGCGGCAATTGCGCCAGCTTGCCGAGCGATCGCGCCAGGCGGTCTTCAAACAGGTCGGCCATCGCCACCAGTTCCACGTTGAGGCAACCAGTGAACATATTCTGGACGGCCTGGGTGCCGCGGTCGCCGCAGCCGATCAGTGCGGCTTTGAGCTTCTCGTCGCCCGCCCCGCGCACCAGTTCGGGTTTGATGATGGTGAATGCGGCAGCGCCTGTACCCGCTGTCAAGAAAGATCTGCGCGAAACATCGTGGTTCGGCATGAGAATCCTCGCTCTCGCCCAATATCTTAAGTCCATTCACCCGCCCGGTGACGGCGCCTTGGCCTGTTTTGGACTAAAACGAGGATGATCGCTTCGCGTTAAGCCGCCAGCCAATCGTCTTGGAAGCTCTTCCCTCCCGAAACGTCCGAAATCTCAATCTTCGAAAATGTGAACGAGATCTCCTCCAGCTCATGGGTAGATAACCCCTTGCCGCGAGGTTTCGGGGCGTAACGTCTGTAACCGGAAATGGTTGCGTTGGTCAAAGTGATCGTGAAGTAGGGTTGTTCTCCCCCCTGAGAACTCTTCCTCACGAAGTTGAGATCGAGCGTCGCGATCAATTCACTTTTCCACTTGGCGTTGAGGAATTGAGGCGAAGCGATATCGGTTTCCTTGGTAATCGTTAACACGGAGTGCTGGCGTTTCCCGCTGGCCAGGCCCGAGGCGGCGTCGCGGGGCGCCAGCACCCCGTAGTTCCAGCCATGCACCTCGGCCCCCAGGCTGCGGGGAGTTACGGTTTTCGATCCTAGTGTCATGCCATAGACTTGGCCCTTCGCGAGACTCGCGACAGCCGTACCTGTGAGTGGATGGTTCAGATAGATTGGCATTGAAGCCCCCTCCAATTTGTATGTGCTCGGGATTCCAGTTGGAATCCCAGGTTGAGATCAGTATATACCCGTCCGCCGTTTCCCGATCCCCAAGATGCGGTTTCCCGGTACTGGACAACCCGGATGCTACACTAGCGGGTTGTCAACCCATTTCGAGCGCGCCGGCCGCTGGTTTCTGTCGTCGGGCATCCAACAGCCGGCGGGCGGCGTGGCCCGTTATTACCGCGCGGACACGCAGCAAAATCGCCCGGTTTCAACCGAAATCACCGGCTACGCCACCGGCGCGTTGGTCTATCTGCATGGGATGACCGGCGACCAGCGCTACCTGGACCGGGCGCTGGCCGCGGCGCGTTTCCTGGTGCGCGATGCGTGGCAAGCGGACTTGGCCGCGATGCCGTTTGAGACCGATTCACCGGCCCTGTCCTATTTCTTCGATTGCGGCATCATCGTCCGCGGCCTGCTGGCCGCCTGGCGCGTGTCACGCTCCGCGGAGTTTCTCGATTGCGCCGTAGCGGTGGGCCGCTCGATGGAGCGCGACTTTCGTGCCGCCGATGGCTGGCACCCGATTCTGACGCTGCCCGCCAAGATGCCGGCCATCCGCGACGCCGCGAGCTGGTCGCGCATGCCCGGTTGCTATCAGTTGAAGTCAGCCATGGCCTGGTGCGATCTTTCCCGGGCCACTGGCGACGCGGCGTTTCGCGAACTGTACCAGGAGTCGATCGATCCGGCGCTGGCCAACTCCGCCGGCTTCCTTCCGGACCCGGCCGGCAAGCTGAAAACCATGGATCGCCTGCACGCCTACCTGTATTTTCTGGAAGGTCTGATGCCGGCCGTCAGAGAGGCCCGCTGCGCGCTGGCTCTGTCCTGTGGCATTCGCCAGGTGTCGCGCCTGCTCCATGAGATCGAGCCCGAGTTCGCGCGCGCCGATGTCTACGCGCAGTTGCTGCGGATTCGCCTTCTGGCCGACGCCGCGGGAGCCGAGCCGCTCGATCGGGAAGCCGCCGCCGAGGCGCGGGCGCTCATCGGAGTTTCAGGCTGCCTCCGACGATCCGCGCATCGACGGAGGTTTCTGGTTCGGCCGCAGGAATGACGCGTGGCTGCCCCACGTCAACCCGGTTTCGACCGCGTTCGCCATCGAAGCGCTCGATCTTTGGGAGCGGCGCGCCGGCGCGACTGAAGCCGGCCGGCCGTTGATCTGATGATGCTGCTTGCCTATGCCGCCGCTCGCCTGGCAGGATGGGCGCGCCCTGTTCGGCGCGGCGCGGCGATAGTTCCTCTCGCCGCCAACACCGCCAGCGAGGGAATATCCGTGGTGATCCCGTCGCGCAACGGGAAGGCGCTGCTGGAAGCTCAACTGGCCGGCATCGCGACGGACCTGGCGAGCGTCTCGAGCGAGATCATCGTCATCGACAACGGATCGAGCGACGGCACCGCGGAATGGCTGCGCGGCATGTACCCGCAAATCGTGATCGAAGTCTCGGCAGAGCCGCTTTCCTTCGCCGGCGCCGTCAACCGCGCCATCCGCTGCGCCCGCTTCTCCCACGTCTGCCTGCTCAACAACGACATGGCGGTAGAGCCGGGCTTCTTCACCGCTTTGCTCAAGGCTTTTGCGACTGTGCCGGATCTGTTTTGCGCCACGGCGCAGATTCAGTTCCCGCCCGGCGTGCGCCGCGAAGAGACCGGCAAGGCAGTGATGGCGCAGGCCGCGCTGGAGGATTTCCCCGTCCGCTGCGACGAGCCGTCGGCCGGCGAGGATGGCACCTGGGTGCTGTATGGCAGCGGCGGCTGCTCGGCTTACGATGCCGCCAAACTGCGCGCGCTGGGCGGCGTGGATGAGGCGTACGCGCCGGCGTACGTGGAAGATCTCGACCTGGGCTATCGGGCTTGGCTCCGCGGCTGGCCCAGCGTGTACGTAGCCGGCGCGGTGGTGGAGCATCGGCACCGGGCCACCACGTCGCGGTATTACAGCGAGGAACAGCTCGCCACCATGTTGGAGACCAACTACCTGAGGTTCCTGGCGCGCGCGGTAGCCAGCCCGCCGGTTTTTCGGCGGCTGTGGCGGCGGGCGCTCGACCGGCTGCGATTGCGCGCCGCCAGCGATCCGGCGGCGCGGGCCGCCTTGCGCAGTGCAGCCAGGCTGGCGCTGGCCGGGGGACCTGCCCATGGGCCGGCCGTTCGCGAGGAATCGCTGCTGGCGCTGACGGATGGTTCAGTCGCACGCTTCCCCGGAGGGACGGCATCCGGCAAACCGCCGGCTCTGGTTACCGCACAGGGATGGGCGCCCATGGCAAGTGCTGACGAAGGCGATGCGGTTTTGTTGGTTCGCGTCGGCCAACTGGAGCCGCCGCCCGCCAACCTGCTGGCGCGCTACGTGGAGATCGTCGAGGCTCGCAATGACGCGGCCTTCGCTGCGGCCGCTCATTGGATCCAGCATCGGCGCCGGTAGCGCCGGCGGTCTTTGCCGCCGGTTGTTTGCGAACAGACGGGCGCGCGCCGGAGACCGGCCTGCGCTTCACAGGTCGGGGACCTGCGCCACCCAAGTGCGCGCCATCTTCTATAATGATGTTTCTTCATCTGAAACCAATTTCACTCTCAAGGAGTATTCATGCCCGCGAAGCGTATCGGTATCCTGACTGGCGGTGGCGACGTCCCCGGATTGAACTCGGTCATCAAATCGGTTGTCTACCGTTCCGGTGAATCCGGATGGGAGGTGATCGGCATCCGGCGCGGCTGGGAAGGCCTCACCCACGTCGACCTGCAGGACCCGGCCAGCCGCAGCCGCTACATTCAGCCGTTGAACCGCGAGAACACCCGCACCATCGACCGCACCGGCGGCACCTACCTGCACAGTTCGCGCACCAACCCGTCCAAGATGTCGAAACTGCCGCCGACGCTGGAACGCCGCACCTTCGTTTCCCGCGAAAGCACCAAGAAGGGCGTCACTTCCACCGTGTACGACGTGACGCCGGCGGTCCTCGAGAACCTGGAAGCGCTGGGGATCGAGTACCTGGTCGCGATTGGCGGCGACGACACGCTCAGCTACGCGGCCGAACTGGATCGCCACGGCGTCAAGGTCGTGGCCGTGCCGAAGACCATGGACAACGACGTGCAGAACACCGAGTACTGCATCGGCTTTTCGACCGCCATTTCCCGCGCCATGGATGCGATCGAGCGGCAGCGGACCACGGTCGGCTCGCACGAGCGCATCGGCGTCTTCCGCGTGTTCGGCCGCGATGCCGGCTATACCGCGCTCTATACCGCCTATGTGACTTCGGTGCGCTGCTGCATCCCCGAATACAAAGTGAATCTGCAGAAGCTGATCGAAGTGCTGGTGAACGACAAGAAGCACAATCCCAGCAACTACTCGCTGGTGATTCTCTCCGAGGGAGCCGAGTGGGAAGGCTACAAGGTGAAGGAATACGGCGAGGCCGACGCCTTCGGCCATCGCAAGAAGATGAGCGTGGCCGAAGACCTGTCGGGCGAGATCAAGTCGGCCACCGGCGAGGAGACGATCGTCAGCGACCTGACCTACGATTTGCGCTCCGGCAGCCCCGACTTCGTCGACCGCCTGGTGGCTAACACATTCGCCGGGATGGCTATGGATGCCATCGAGTCGGGCAAGAGCGGCCTGATGACCGCCATCAGTAGCGGCTGCTATACATTGGTGCCGATTCCCGATCCCAAGCTGGGTCCGCGGCACGTCGACGTCGCCACCATGTACAACACCGAGCGCTTCCGGCCGGTCTACGATCACAAGCTCGGACTCCCCATCTTCCTCACCAAGGCCTAGATCTTGCACTGGAGGCGTCTGTTTTCGCGACCGGGCGCGCAGCTTACCGGCGAACTGCGCGCCCGCATCCGCGCCTCGTTCGACCGGGCAGCCGGCGACGAAGTGCACTTTCCCGCCACCATCGATCCGCGCATTTACCATGTGAAGCTGATTCGCCGGCACCTGGGCGCGCTGGCCGGGCGGCGCGTGCTCGACGTGGGTTGCGGCAAGGGCCGGTTTGCCCGCATTCTGCACGACGAGGAACCGGCGGCCGAGATCTGCGGGTTGGACCTTTCGCTCGAAATGCTGCGTTTCGCGCCGGCGGGCGTTCGCGTCTGCGCCGGCTCGATGACCGAGCTGCCGTTTGCCGACGCCGCGTTCGATGCCGCCTACGCCACCGAAAGCCTGGAGCACGCGGTCGAAATCGCCAAGGCCGTCAGCGAGATCTGTCGCGTGGTGAAGCCGGGCGGGCGAATCGTCATTATTGACAAGAACGCCCGCGCACGCGGACGCCTGGAGACGCCCGAGTGGGAGCGGTGGTTCACCCGGCGCGAACTCGAGGGCCTCCTGAAGCGCCATTGCCGCCAGGTGGAGAGCCGCGATATCTCTTATTGGGAAGACGTGCCGCCGGATGGGTTGTTCCTGGCCTGGCTGGCGGTGAAGTAAGACGCGGCTCCTGTACGCGCGGAAATCGCGTCTTTCGAGTGGCTGACGTTGCTGGAGTCGAGCGACCTGGCACCGTGTGTCGGTCAGCACCTATTCCCCTTGGTGCGATAATGTTGTTCTCCATGCTCTGGGTACGGGGCCTCATCTTTACCGTCCTTGTACCTGCCGTAGTCGGGGTCTTCCTCCCTTCGGTCGTCGATCCTCGCGCGCAACGCCAGGGAGGATTTTGGGACATAGGCTGGTTATTGGTTGCGGCGGGGACAGTGATATATGGCATTTGCCTGATCCGATTCCTCGCCGCCGGAGGGACGCCCGCCATCTTTTTCACGCGGCATCTGCGGCTTCTCATCGGCGAGGAGCCTGCCCGCCTGGTATCGGACGGCCTGTACCGTTTCTCCCGCAATCCCATGTACCTGGGAGTGCTGCTGGTCGTGTTCGGCCAGGCCATGGTATTCGTCTCGCCTCCGATCGCGGCTTACGGCTGTGCGGTATTCGTCTTCTTCCACTTGATCGTTGTTTTCGTCGAGGAACCACATCTTCGAGCGAAACGCGGCCCTTCGTATGAGCCGTATTGCAGCCAGGTGCCCCGCTGGCTGGGCCTGCCGCGTGGGCCGCGGAAGACTGGCCCTCCAGCCTGATCCATTCCCGAGTTGCTCAGCGCAAAAGAACCTCGGAAGAGCTGACGCCGTCTGACAGGCGCCGGGTGCGAATGTCGCGCTTGCCGGAACTTCTCAACTGGTAGATCCCACGGCATGTAGAAACCGCGTCTGCTCGCGAGTCCTCGCATCGAAAGAGGCTCCGGCGCAATTACACTTTTCGGGCAGGAGCCGGAAGTCACCTGCCGGCGACCGGCCGCAAGAAAAACGAGAATACCTTTGCTCCGCCGTTACTGTAATACATCTGAGTTTTGTCCGAGCGTTTCAGCCGAAAAAGCCATGGGACTCACAATGGCGGAAGCCTGCCAAGGTCCTTTGCATATGCACTGGTTTGCACTTGCCGTCAAGCCGCGTCACGAGAAGGCCGTCGCTGAACGCCTTTTGGCCAGATCACTCGAATCCTATGCGCCGGTTTATCGCGAGCGCCGGCGTTGGTCGGATCGCGTCCGGACCGTGGAGTTGCCGCTTTTCCCGAGGTATGTTTTCTGCCGATTTTCTTTCGCGGACCGGCTGAAGGTCATCAGTATTCCCAGCGTCCAGTCGGTCGTCGGGTTCGGCGGCGAGCCCGCCCCGGTTCAGGACGCGGAGATCGATTCCGTCAAAACGCTGGTGGGTTCCGGTCTGGCAGTTGCCCCGTGGCATTATCTTCGCGTCGGGCAACGCGTTCGGATTTGCGAGGGTCCGCTATCCGGTTTGGAAGGCATTTTGGCCCGTGAAAAATCGGGATACCGCGTAGTGATCAACGTCGAACTGTTACAGCGCGCCGTCGCGGTTGAGATCGATCGCAACTTGGTCGGGACGATCGATGGCGCCCAGCCGGCTTTGGCCAGCCTGTCTTGATTCCCTTCCGCGCGGATTTGCCGTCCTTGTCCGCGCGTTAAGCGGCTACCGCTCTTTGTCCAAGGCAAGATCCGGCGGTTGGCGGGTGCCCGTCCGCAGGAGGCGCAAACGCCACGATCGCGCAGAGATCGAACGATAATCTTCCGGCTCACTCAGGCTGAATACGACCGCCTGAAACTCGCCTGCGCCGCGGCCGGAGCTCGCACGCTCTCCGAGTACACGCGGTCGGAGCTGTTGGATGCGTCCGAGACCGACTCGCAAGGCTCGACCAATCTGAAAAGATTCCACGCCATCAACGAGAAGCTCGAAGAGCTGAAAGCAATGGTCAACCGCATTTCCGAACGGATGGCGCCGGACGCGCCGTGAATCGAAGGTGCTGTTTCCAGCCGGTGAAAAGATGCGTGACTTACGCCCGCTTCGGTTCGTAACGATACTGCTGCTCTCTCTGGCGGTCGCCTGCGCTCAGGCAATTCCTGCAGCGCCGCCACCAGGGAGCGTCGGATCCCAGTACTCCGACGAAACCGCCAGGAACGGCCCTGGTTCGGCCTACGTCCCGATGGACAGTTGGATCTACGGCGCTCTGGATCGCCTGGCCGTGTTCGGCCTCATTCCTTCGCAGATTACCGGACTTCGTCCGTGGACCCGCGCGGAATGCCGCCGCCAGACTCTCGAAGCCGAAGAGCGGTTTCAGAGGTCGCTCGGCGAGTATACTCCTCACCCGATGGCCGGCGACTTGTCAGAGATCGGGGTGGAAGTTGCCGATCTTCTTTCCGCGCTTCATCGCGAGTTGGACTCGCCTGGTCCCTCCGCATCTTCCATCACGCTCCAGTCCGTCTACACACGCAACGGCGTGATTGCCGGCCCGGCGCTCAACGATAGCTTCCACTTCGGCCAGACCTGGACCGGCGACAACGGCCGTCCGTTCGGACGCGGCTGGAACTCCTATACCGGCTTCGCTGCGAACGCCGAATCGGGGCGCTTCGTCGCCTACATGAGCGGGGAGTATCAGCACGCTCCAGCGAGCGACCCGTACCCCCTCGCGGTCCGGCAGGCCATCTCCACCATGGACTGGATTCCCCTCCAGCCCGCCGTGGCGCGATCCGACACCAGTCGCTTCCGCGCCATCGAGGCCTACGTCGGATTCCGCCTCGGGGACCTGGAGTTCACGGTCGGGAAACAGGCGCTCTGGTGGGGGCCTACTTATGATGCGCCCCTCTCGTTCTCCAACAATGCCGAGCCTACCAAGAACCTGCGGATTTCCACGATGCACCCCCTTCGCTTGGGGCTGCTCGGAGAAGTCCGCGGCGAATTCATCATCGGGAAACTGGGCGGACAGCAGTATACGTGGCGCCCCTGGTTCAATGCGCAGAAGCTTTCTTTCAAGCTCACCGACAACCTCGAGATGGGGTTCACCCGCTGGTCCATATTCTGGGGCGTGGGCCATCCGATCACGTTGGGCAGCTTCCTGCGCAACTTTACAGACCTGAACGGTACTCCGTCGCCCAGCCCCGGCGATCAGGGTGGCATGGTCCGCAACGATCCAGGCGACCGCAAGGGCGGTTTCGATTTCCGCTACCGGATCCCCGGTCTTCGCAACTGGCTCACCCTGTATACCGATTCCTACAGCGACGACGATCCCTCGCCCCTGGCCGCGCCGCGCCGCGCCGCGATCAACCCGGGCATCTACCTGACCCGCGTGCCCGGTATCCCGCATCTGGATTTTCGCGTGGAAGCGCCCTCCACCACCCCGCTAGGCCTCGACACTGAGGCAGGCACGTTTATTTATTGGAACACCCAGTACCGCAGCGGCAACACCAACTACGGCCAACTGCTGGGCAGTTGGGTGGGCCGTGATGGGCGCGCGGAAGAGGCTTGGGCCACGTACCGGTTCTCGCCACGGAACAAAATCGAGGTGGGTTTCCGCCAACTGAAGGGCAGCGCGAAATTCATCCCCGGCGGCTCTACGCAGTCGGATGTCTCGCTGCAAAGTTCGTATGGGTTGTCCCGCGACTTGTCCGCCGATTTCTTCGTGCAGTACGAGAAGTTCTACGTGCCGCTCCTCGGCCCCCGACGCAACAATCTCAGCAGTTGGATTCAACTAACCTGGCAGCCGAATTTCCAGATTACCGAAAAAGGAATCAGACAGAAGTGACACAACGAAACTCGAACTTGACGTGGCGCGCGCGCCGGCACGCGGGACAGTTCTCCTGGGCTGCCGCCGGATTTTTACCCGGCGTTGTGTGCCGGCACGCCGGTCCTGCGGCCTTTCTCCTTGCTTTCGCGCTGGTCGCTGCCTGCAGTCCCCCTGTCTTCGCCCAAGACACTGGCGATGCCCAGGACACCGATGCTGCGCAAGTCCTCGGTGCCACTCCCATGCAGGCCGGCAAGTGCACCGGTCCGCTCGGTTCTTTACTGCCCGAGTGCCAGAGCGGCAAGGCTGCCTCCGGCGACGTTCCCGCCCCTTCCCGTTCCGCGGGAGGCCTCCGGACCGCACCCAGCATCCGCTCCGGCTCCGCCGGTTCCGCTGAGGCTGCCGGTCCCGCCGAGGCCGCCCCGCTACCGCCCGAGGCCCCGGCGCCCACCACCGACTTTCAGCGCTTCGTCGCCTCCTCCATCGGTGAGATTCTGCCCATCTTCGGCGCCAGCCTCTTTGAACGCGTGCCCACCACCTTCGCCCCACTCGATCGCGTCCCCGTCACCGCCGACTATGTGGTCGGTCCCGGCGACCAGATTCTCCTCCGTGCCTGGGGCCAGGTGAATCTCGATCTCGATCTCACCGTAGACCGCGCTGGCGCCGTTTTCGTCCCCCAAGCCGGCAATATCAATGTCGCCGGTCTCCAGTTTCAGCAGCTCGCCGGTTACCTTCGCACGCAGCTCGGGCGCGTCTTCCGCAATTTCGATCTCAACGTCAACATGGGCCAGTTACGTTCCATCCAGATCTTCGTCGTGGGCCAGACCCGCCGGCCCGGCACCTACACCGTCAGCTCGCTCAGCACTCTCGTCAACGCGTTGTTCGCTTCCGGTGGCCCTTCCAGCCAGGGCTCCATGCGCCACATTCAGCTCAAGCGCGGCGCCGATCTCGTCACCGAGTTCGACCTTTACGACCTTCTGCTGAACGGCGACAAGTCCAAAGACGCGCGCCTGCTGCCCGGGGACGTCATTTACTTTCCACCCTCCGGCCCACGTGCCGCCGTCGCCGGCAGCGTCCGCACCCCCGGCGTCTACGAGTTGAGGAACGAGAACAAAGTCGCCGACCTGATCCGGATGGCCGGCGGCTTGTCCGCGGTCGCCAACGTCCAGCGCGCTGCCTTGGAGCGCATTCACCAGAACGACTCCCGTGAGGTCCTCGAATTCAAGCTCGATGCCTCAGGCGTCGCCACCGGAATTGGCGATGGCGACCTTCTCTATATCTCCACCATTCCCCCGCGCTTCGCCAACGCCGTCACCCTGCGCGGCAACGTGGCCAATCCCGGCCGCTTCCCCTGGCACGCCGGCATGCGCCTGCGCGACGTCATCCCCGATAAGGAATCCCTCGTCACTCGCGACTACTGGAAGAAGCACAACGCGCTGGGGTTCGTGCCGCCCGACGAAAGAGTGCCCGGCGACCCCTCGGTCGAAACCCACCGCGCGCCGGCCGCTACCGATGTCGCCGCCTTCGTCCCCGAGATCAACTGGACCTATGCCGTCATCGAGCGCCAGAACGCGCGGGATCTCAAGACCGAACTGGTCGCCTTCAATCCCGGCAAGCTTGTCCTGGACGGCGATGAGACGCAGAACCTGGAGTTGCGCCCTGGGGACGTGGTGACCATCTTTTCCCAGGCCGATATCCGCGTCGCCATCTCGCAGCAGAACCCCAAGGTCCGCCTCGAAGGCGAATTCCACACAGCCGGCGTCTATGATGTGCGCCCGGGCGACACCCTCGGGGCCCTCATCCAGCGCGCTGGCGGCCTTACTCCGCAGGCCTACCTCTACGGCGCCGAGTTCACGCGGGAATCGACGCGTGTCGATCAGCAGCGCCGCCTCGACCAGTTTACCGACGAACTGGAGCGGGATCTCGAT
The DNA here is from genome assembly GCA_963843095.1 of Bryobacterales bacterium. GTDB lineage: Bacteria > Acidobacteriota > Terriglobia > Bryobacterales > Bryobacteraceae > Bog-375. Next base: position 38,752 of record CAWJLI010000010.1, on the reverse strand, counting down.
CAGACGGCTTCCAGGAACCTCGGCCGCGCCACCACGCAGGAGGATACCGTCTCAGCCGCCATCAGCATCCAGAACAGTCGCCGGATCATCGGCAAGATGCGCGCCCTGAGAGCCGCCGGCCGCATCGTTCTCCATCTGGAGCCCGGCTCGAACGATCTCACCAAACTCAATGACCTGCCGCTGGAAGACGGCGACAAGTTCATAGTTCCCGCGCGTCCGGCCACCGTGAACGTGTTCGGCGCCGTCTACAATCAGAACTCTTTCCTCTATGAGCCGGCCCAGCGCGTGGCGGATTACCTCCGCCGGAGCGGCGGCCCCACCCGCACGGCGGACAAGGGCCGCATGTTCATCATCCGCGCCGACGGCTCCCTGGTGCCGAAGCAGGGTGCGAGCCAATTCAGGAGAGCCTTCGAGTTCGCGCCCCTGAATCCGGGCGATTCGATAGTGATACCGGAGCAGGTTTTTAAGCCCGGCTTCCTCCGCGGGTTGCGCGATTGGACTGAGATCGTCGGACAACTGGGCTTGGGCGCCGCGGCAATCAACACGCTCAAGTAAGCCACGTGGGCCTTTGCCGGCCCACAGCCACACATTTCCATCGAGAGAGAATCAAAGTGCCCACTGAGCTATATCCGAATCCGCCAGAGAATGCTATCGCCACCCAGCCGGAGCCCTGGATCGAAGAGCCTCACGGGCTCGGCCTGCTGGATATGCTTCTCGCGCTCGCCCAGCGAAAACGGTTCATCCTGACGATGACCTTCGCCGGCGCCCTGGTCATGACGGCGATCGCCTTCCTCATTCCGCCCATGTATACGGGCACGGCGTCGATCATGCCTCCCCAGCAGCAGCAATCCTCCGTATCGGCGCTTCTCGGCCAACTGGGTCCGCTTGCCTCCGCCGCTACCGGAGGCAATCTCGGCCTCAAGACACCCGGGGACCTCTACGTTGCAATCCTGAGCAGCCGGACCATTGCCGACGGTCTGATCCGGTCGTTCAACCTGCGCCAAGTCTATGGCGTGTCGACGATGTTTAACGCCAGAAAGAGGCTGAAGAAACGATCCGATATTACGGGAGGGAAAGAACCGCTCATCAAGGTTTCCGTCGAGGACCGCGATCCAAAACGCGCGGCAGCGCTTGCCAACGCCTATCTGGAGGAACTGTCCAGGCAAAACGGCCGCCTTGCACTGACTGAGTCCGCGCAACGCCGCCTCTTCTTCGAGCGTCAATTGGAAGCGCAGAAGAAGTCGCTGGCCGATGCGGAAGTCGCGCTGAAAGCGACCCAGGAGCGGACCGGCGTCTTGCAGGTCAACGCTCAGGTCGAATCCGTGATTGGGAACATGGCGCGCCTGCGGGCTGGAATCGCCGTTCGCGAGGTCGCCCTCTCCTCATTGAAGAGCGCCGCCACACCCCAGAACCCCGAGGTTGTGCGCCAAGAAGCCGAGCTTGCTACGCTGCGCGGACAACTGCAGAAACTGGAGGCAAGCGGCGATTCCGGTGGCCGTGGCGATACCCTGATTCCGACCTCGCTCGTGCCGGCAGTGGGCCTGCAATACGTGCGCGCCGTCCGCGACCTCAAGTACAACGAGACGCTGTTCGAGTTGCTCTTGAAACAGTACGAAGCCGCCAGAATCGACGAAGCGAAAGACGCGCCGGTTGTTCAGATCGTCGACTCGGCCATCCCGCCCGAACGCAAAAGCTGGCCTCCGCGGGCGGCGTTCGGATTCGGCGGAGCATTCGGCTCTGGAGCCTTAGCGTGCCTGATCGTATTGGCCGGCAGCCGATTTCGGGATCCTCAAGACGCCGACAAGCTTCGGCTGCTCAAAAGGAGCCTGATTGGTTAGCCTCGTCGGGGCCTTCTCGCCGCGGGTGGAAGCATCGATGTTGAGCTGGCCAGACAGCGGCGAGCGATGGCATCTTTAGACATTTCGGTACCCAGCCCGCAGATCCCCTGCCGGATCTGCCAGGATGCCACTTCTCCAGTCGGCGTTCCATCGCGCTCCTTGCGGCTCAACTTCAGTTGGACCATCGTGGGCAACGTCGTGTACGGTGGCACGCAATGGGGAATTCTGGTGCTGCTGGCCCGTCTAGGCGACCCCGGCGCCGTGGGCCAGTTCAGCCTGGGGCTCGCAATCGCGGCGCCTATCATGCTTTTCGCCAGCTTGTCACTCCGCGCTGTTCAGGCCACCGACGCCCGCCTCCAGTTCCAGTTTCGGGATTACGCCGGGCTGCGAATACTGATGACGGCGATGGCGGCTGGCGTCATCTTCGGTGTGAGCGGCGCATTCTACCGCGGCCAGACGGCTCTCGCCATCGCCGCGTTTGCGCTATCCAAGGGAATCGAGTCACTGAGCGATGTAGTCTACGGTCTCTGGCAGCAGCAGGAGCGGATGGACTTGATAGCCAAGTCGCTCATGCTGCGCGGTGTGTTGGCGCTGATCGCGACCGCTGTCTGCTTCGCCGTATTTCACAGTGTTTGGATTGCCGTCTGCGGGATGGCGGCGGCTTGGGCCATGGTTTTCGCCGCTTTTGATCTGCGGCGTGGGATTACGGTGGCGCGCGAAATGGGCCAAACCGTCCTGCCGCGATTCTCGGCTACCCGAATGAAGCAGTTGGCCCGCCTCTCGTTGCCCCTCGGGATCGTCGCCGTGCTGATCTCGTTCAACGCCAACGTACCGCGTTACATGATTAGTCATTTTCGGGATGTTCGCGAGCTCGGCATCTTCTCGGCTCTCGGCTACACTCTTATGGCGGGTACGATGATCGTGGGCGCGCTCGGCCAATCCGCCACCCCGCGGCTCGCCATCTATGCTTCCCAGCGCAGGACCCGGGAGTTTCGCGGGCTCTCGAACCGCCTGCTGCTGATCGGAATGATATTGGGAATTTGCGGCATACTGGCGGCCCTGGCCTTCGGCCGGCAGATGATCACTTTGATCTATGGGCGTGAATATGCCCGGAACCAGCAGCTATTCCTGTGGCTGATGGTCGCGGCAGCAACCGGCTACATGGCGTCGTTTGCCGGTTACAGTCTGACCGCGGCGCGGCACTTCAAAGTTCAGATGCCGCTGTTCAGCTTCGTCACGGCCCTGACCCTGGCGTTGTGCTATCCGATGGTTAAGGCGGGTGGGGCGGTGGGCGCGGCGAAGGCGCTCGCGATTGCCGGGTTCGTTCAACTGGCTGTCACGATGACAATCCTCCGGTATTCGGAGACGCGCACAAAGGCGGGCGTCTCATGAAACCCCTCCGCATTCTTCACGTCCTGGGAGCAATGAACCGCGGCGGCGTAGAGACCTGGCTGCTACACGTCCTGCGCCACACCGATCGCGGAAGAATCCAAATGGATTTTCTCGTCCACACCGGCCAACCCGCGGCATATGATGCGGAAGTCTTAGCTCTCGGATCGAGAATATTCCCCTGTCCGCATACCCATAGTCCTATGCGGTACGCCGGAAGGTTCCTGGAGATCGCCAGGCAGTTCGGTCCGTTCGACGTGTTGCATAGCCACAGCCACCACTTCAGCGGGTACGTGTTGTGGCTTGGGCGTCTGGCCGGAATTCCAATTCGCATAAGTCATAGCCACAACGACATTCGCGGCGAATCGGCTTCCGCCGGACTGAGACGCAAGGCATACTGGCGCCTGTGTAAATGGCTGATCAAGACGAATTGCACCCACGCTCTCGCCGCCAGCCCCTCCGCGGCGGAGGACCTGTTTGGGGAGGATTGGCAGCGCGACCGCCGTGCAGAGGTTCTCTTTTGCGGCGTGGACCTGGCGCCGTTTCGGTTGGCGGCGGATCGTAGGAGCGTCCGGTCCGAGCTCGGCTTTCACGGCGACGAAATCCTCTTCGGCCACGTCGGCCGTTTCGATCCCCAGAAGAACCATCGCTTCCTCGCCGAGATTGCCGCGGAGATCGCCAAGCGCGAACCGCGCGCCCGGTTTTTGCTTGTGGGCGACGGGCCGCTGCGGCCCGACATCGAGGAGCGGTTTCGCCAGGCCGGTATTGGAGACCTGGCGGTCTTTACCGGTTCCCGGCCGGACGTTCCCCGTCTCGTGCTCGGCGCCATGGACGCATTTCTGTTTCCCTCGATCCACGAAGGGTTGCCATTAGCGCTTGTGGAGGCACAGGCGGCCGGCCTCGCCGCGACCATATCGGACACAATAGCCCCCGAAGCCGACTTCGTTCCGGCGTTGATCCACCGGTTGTCTCTGCGTCAGTCCGCTGCAACTTGGGCCGAAAGTGCGTTGCGGCATTGCGAGCGCAGCGTGCCCGACGCCCTGGAAATCGTGGAGCGCAGCTCATTCAATGTCATCGCCAGTGCCAAACACCTGCTCGAAATCTATTCCGCCTAAGAGACCGGCCACGGCGCCGGATCGGCAGTTGGCCCGAAACGGCCCTGTTTCCAGCCAACGCAGGCTTGACCGGCTCGCATTTCTGCAAGGATGCCTCCTCCTCTTTCTGGCCGGCCTTGGATTGGCCAGCATGTCCGGGCTGATCGATACCAGCGACTCGGTTTTCAGTGCATCGTGGTTGCTCACGATCATCGCCGTCTGGCACTTCTATTCGTGGCGGCTCGCGGGACAAACCTTGTTTGAGCCATACGGGTTATTCCTTCTCGCTGCAACCCTGTTCAACGCAGGGCAGGGCATTCTCGAGGCTTTGCACTTGAACGAGGATGGCATACTGAGTGCAGAAGACCTTTCGCCTGCGCTGATTGTCCAGGCGCTGTATCTGGTGGCTCTAGGCCTCGCGTCGCTTCACTTTGGCGCTCTGGTAGCGCTCGCGACCGGTCGTGCGAAGCGCTTACGCCAAACCCCTCCTGCCCCTGACTGGCGACTTAGGCGAGTCGCGGCTACCCGCTTTGTCGGCTACGCCTGCCTGGCATTGTCCGTTGTGCCTCTGTTTTTCGTTCTTCAGGATGCGTTGACCATCGCTTTTACGCAAGGTTATGCCGCCCTGTTTGGCCGGCCGCTCAGCGAGCTGTTGCCGAGCTCAGTGCAGATACTGGCGAACTTTGTGATGCCCGGCGCTATGTTCGCGATCGCTGGGAGTAACCGGAAGAAAGTTCCCGTTGCCGTCGGCAGCGCCTTTCTTCTCGTCTATGCCGGCTCGATGCTCGCTGTCGGCTCCCGGTCGGCGACCGTTATGTCGCTGGTCGCATTTGCTTGGACATACAATCATTGGGTCCGCCGGCTGCCACGGGGCGCCATTCTAGCCGCTGGCGCAATCCTGCTCGCCACCTTCCCTCTAATCCACGCAATACGAGATACGCCGGGTAGTTGGCAAAACTCCTCGGAAGTGCTTCAGGACGTTGTGAGCGAACAGAACCCATTGATAGCCGCGGTTTCCGAAATGGGCGGAACCCTCAAAACCGTAGCTCACACCATTCGGCTGATTCCCTCGGTCCGGCCATTCGATCTCGGAACCAGCTATGCTTACGCGGCATCGACCATTCTTCCAAATGTCGGTTGGCAAATCCATCCAGCGAATGCTCACGGTCTATTAGCGGACTGGCTGGTTTGGGCAGTTCGACCCGCCATGGCGCTGGTCGGCGGAGGGCTGGGCTTCTCGTTCCTTGCGGAAGCCTATGCGAACTTCGGTTGGTTCGGTCTGATTCCCACCGTCGCCCTCATGGGATATTTTATGGCACGGTTGTCAGTCTGGGGAACATCCGACGACGACCCGGCTAAGTTTGCGCTCAATGCCACCTTTCTAGCGTTCGTCCTCTTTTTTCCCAGGCAGGAATCGGCAAGCTTCGTCAGGGGATTGGCTTGGTACTCTTTTCTGCCTTACGCGGCGGTCTCTCTTATTGCGGAGCGCCGGTCGCAAAGACGCCGCTTGGTTATGAATACGGCGGCCGCCTAAAGTTACCGCCTGCCAGGCGCCGCACTGGAACAGAAAACACATGAATGCAATGGTCGCATTGGAAGCACGGCCTGAGCTAAGCGCAACCGGCGTTACGGAATGCATTCGCAGGCCGAGATGAAGATGGCAACGCGCGCACTTGGTGGAGGACGATGAAGATCTCGCAGAGACAGTCGCCCGTATGCCGTGTAGCCTTGCTGCACTTTTCGGACGTCGCTTTAACGGGCGGTGAGCGAATGATACTGCGCCTCGTTCGCGGCCTTGCGGGAGGCCCCGTGACGCCGATTCTCCTGACACAGTCGCCCACTCCGTTGACCGCCGGAGCCGCGAAGTGTGGAGTGAAGACCGGTTTCGTCAAGGGTTCCCATCGCCTCAGCGCGCGCGAGGGCCGCATTCTCGAATATTCGCCCTGGAAGATCCTATTGACCCTATTTGACCTAGTTATCTACAATCTCCGGCTGATTAGGGTGCTGCGCCGCGAGCAAATCACCGTTCTTTGGTGTTCCAATATCCGCAGCTTTCTGATGGCGGCGGTAGCGGCGCGGCTACTGCACATTCCAATCGTATGGAATATCTGGGCCGAACGCCGGTTTGGCAAAGCAACCCGGACGATCTACGACCTATGTCTTCGGGCTGCCGACATCGTTGTCACTGAGTATGTCGGCCAGGCGGATGGACTGTTCTCTCCCGCACTCCTGAAAACACACAAGGGCCGCCTAAGGACGGTGTACACAGGAGTCGATGATGAATACTACGCCTACACTGGCCCGGGCTACACCTGCCCACACCATGAGCCGTCGACGATTGTTGGATGTTCTCGAATCTGCGCCGCGAAGGGCCTGGACGATCTGATTTCGGCGCTCGATATTCTGAAAAGGCGCGGTCGAAGGGTGAAGCTCAACCTCGTTGGAGCGGCGCTGACTGCGAGCGACGAGGTTTTTCATGACGCGCTTCTGCGGCGGATCGACGCCCTCCAGTTAACCAGTGAGGTCGAGATTTGCGGATGGCACGATGATGTCAAGCCGTTCCTTGCCAATGCGGATCTGTTTGTCTCGGCGTCGCTCTCGGACCGCACCTGGACCGAGGGCCTTCCCGGTGCGGTCAGAGAAGCCCAGGCGATGGGACTACCAGTCGTAGCTACCGATGTCGGCGGAACCCGTGAGGCAATCGCCGACGGAGAAACAGGGATTCTTGTCAAAGCCGGCAATCCGGCAGCGCTAGCCGACGCAGTCCAGGATTTACTTGGGCAGCCCGACGTACTTAAGAGGATGGCCGCCGCCGCCAAGCGTCGGTCCCGGCGCCTGTTTACGATCGACGCGTACGTGACAGGCTACTCTCAAGTCTTCAAGTCTCTCCTGCAACCGCCGATGCGCAGCCATACGGATGGGCAAGCGGATACGCCGGGCGACCGTTGCGAAGAGGAGCTGCCAACGTGCTGAGGAAGCCCGCGATTCCTTCGGTCGAGCACAGGTCGGTTTCTTCTTTGGACGCACGAAGATAGTCGCTATGGTCCAGTTACCTCCTCCACAGAACGAAGCTGTCCTCGAGATGCTCGACGGATATGCTTACTCGAAGTACTCCCAGTATTTTCATGAACCATGCTCTCAGCCCCCCGGGCGCGGTCCAGTTGAGATCGACTATTGGTCCATCTCTTACCGAGTCACGTTTCCTGAGCGGTCACTGTTCGTGAAGATACCGAAGGTGGACATGTGTCAGGCAGACTTATCCCTGATCGTAGCGGACCCGGGCGCTCGGGAAAGCGCGCGAACCGAGTTCGACGGATTCTCTCAGATTTACGGCATTCGAGACTGGCCCAAAGGGTGTGCCGCCGTTCGGCCTCTGGAATACGTCCCATCGTTCAACAGCATCATCACGGAGTTCGTTCCCTCCAACGACCTCTTTCGCCAGTGCCGCCACGCAGCGATCGGGGGCGGCCTCGCCGTAGTGCCATCGTCAGGTTCGGTCCCCATCTCGCTCGGCCGCTGCGGCGCCTGGCTTCGCCACTTCCAGCGCGCTCACGAATGTGAGGGAACGGTCCGCGTCAGCAGCGAGCAACTGCTGGTCGAGATGGAGAATTGGGCGCGCCAGATCCAATGCCTGTGTATTCGCCCCCGTAAGCTCGATGCCCTTTTGGCCCGGTTGGAGCGAAGCCGGTGGTCACACGAGATCGACACGGCCAGGACCTGCGAGGGATTCGAGGTCCGCAACATTATTGTCGATCCGCACGGCACTGTCCGGCTTGTCGATCCAGGGCGGATCTCGTGGGGATCGGGCCTTGAGGATGTCGCTCACTTCCTCGTTTCGCTGACCATGCTGTTTTGGGGCACATCGAGGTTGTGGCTGGGGATACCGATGTCGCGGCCCTATCGGCATGCTTTCCTGAACGGCTGGGCGCCGCGGGACAGGCGACCCAAGCCGTCTACCCTTGCCTGGTTCGAGACTCGGGAACTCTTCCGCCAATGGTTGGAAGCCTATCGAGTGCTGTCGCGGAAGCCGTACCCGCGCACTCTCGGCCGTTTCCTCCGCGCGGTCTACGTAGATGCATTCTTCCTGAATCGGATTACACAGACCGTCGCCATCGCGTGTAACTGATTTGGTGAAACGAGAATCATAAGAATGAAGCAGACCTTACCTCAACACTATGACCGGCTCACCCGGCGGCACTACCAGGATCGGTCGGTGGCCCAACGATATTGCGACGAATACACCGGGCCCCCCACACTCAGGACCTTGCCCGCCCGTCTGATCGCGCTCAGAGAGTGTCGGATTATCGATCGCGCAATGACCTATATCTGCGGCGCCGGCCCAGTTCAGAGGATCATCGATCTACCGTGTGGCACCGGTAAACTCGCATCTGTGTTCGCACATTTTCAATGCACCGTGGTGGCGGCCGACATTTCGTCCGAGATGATGGAGATCGCCGACCCGGAATATCGAAAGCTGGCCGGTTTTGCCGGTCTGGTGCAGACAGACGCCGCCGCTACCACGTTTGCAGATGCCGAGTTTGACGCGGTCGTGTGCCTTCGCCTTTTGCATCGTGTGCCCTATAACGTCAGAGAATCCATCCTGACGGAACTGAACAGGATTTGTCGTAAGTACGTCATTCTATCGGCCGGCATCGACAGCCAACTGCAAGGCCTTCGGAGAGATCTGCGCCGCGTGGTCACAGGAACTTCCACTGTGCCCTATCCGATAACAAAGTCTGATTTGGCCTTGCAGCTCACGCGTGCGGGCCTGACTCCTTTGCGCTGGGTACCGGTGTTTCGCCTGCTATCCAGCGAATGGGTTGTCATCTGTGAAAAGAGGAACCCAGCTCAATGAGTGCTCCAGCAACCGTTTCATCTCCGAGAATCTGCTGGCACGGCGACAAGACGACAGGCCCCATTAGGGTACTGCACCTTATAGCGGAGCCTCGCTCATGGCATTTCTTTAGTGGTCAAGCCGCCTACTTACGAGCCCGGGGCTTCGAGGTCCACGCCGCGTCGTCCCCTGGACAACTTCTCGAGAAGTTCGGCCGCGACAACCAAGTTGCGGTTCATCCGGTGCCTATCAGCAGGCGCCTGTCGGTTGGCAGCGACTTAGTTTCCGTCTGGCGCGTTATAAGGATCCTGCGGGAGGTGCGGCCGCAAATCCTTCACGCGCACTTCAGCAAGCCGGGGATTATAGGGATGGTGGCCGGCTTCCTTGCCCGAACTCCTGTACGGGTTTATCACAACCACGGCATGGCATTGTCGTCCGCGCGCGGATGGAAACGAGCAATTCTCTGGATCGTGGAAAGACTCGCGTGTCTCCTTGCCCATCGGGTCATTTACGTCGCCCCTTCCGTTTTACGCGATGCGGCCAGGTTACGCGTCTGTGATCCGCGAAAAGCCCAGGCGATCCTCAGCGCAAACGGCCTCGACTTCTCCCACAGGTTCAACCCACTGCTGTACGGCACGGACTTTCGTGAGCCAGGCCGCCGCTCCCTCCAGATTCCCGACGGCGCGTTCGTGGTCGGTTTCGTTGGGCGAATCTTCAAGATCAAAGGCATTGAGGACCTTGTCAAGGCGTGGCAACTCCTGACCCCGACCGAGCCCAGACTTCACCTCGTCATGGTTGGCGACTTCGACCCGAGGGAGCCCATAGCGCCATGGGCGCAACGGGTCATCCACTCAGATAGTAGGATCCACCTGACGGGCTTCGTCGAGGAGCCCGCGACCGTGTACCCCGTGATGGACGTTCTCGTACTTCCCTCCTACCACGAAGGGCTTGGCTACAGCATAGTGGAAGCAGCCGCAATGGAGTTGCCCGTAATCGGCACACGGATTCCCGGGATTGTCGATGCCCTTCAGGAGGACGTAAGTGGTCTTTTGGTTGCGCCTGGCAAACCGCAGGAACTCGCCGGGGCCATCCGTCGCTACATCGAGAATCCGGCGCTGGCATCGGCGCACGGTAAGGCTGGCCGGGAGTTCGTGGTTGGTCATTTTCGCCGTTCCGATGTCTTGGACCAAATCCTGGAGACATATAACGAACTGATCGAGCGGCGAATCGTCGGTAGCATAGCCGCAGTTGACCGACGCATGAAGACCGTTTGCTAAGGGCGGAGTTAGTCGCACAACACGATGAATCGCCTGCCGAAATCCGAGGGCGACCCACCGGCCGGACTGGGACGCATGACCGGACGCCTGCGCAGTTCGCTGCGCTGCCCTGCGTGCCGGTCCGGTCTGCGCGAGCACCCGTCGGGGCTTGCATGTGCCAGTGAAGCCTGCGCCACCGTGTATCCCACGGTGGACGGCGTGCCGGTGCTGATTGACGAGAACACAAGCGTGTTCTCGAAGGACGAGTTTGTCACGCGAAAGGCAACCTTCTTCCCGCGGCACTCTCGGCTCCGGACTACCATCAGCGGACTGCTCCCACAACTCAGTATCAGTATTTCGTCCCGCCGAAACTATCGGACCTTTTTACGCTCGATCACATCGACTTCGAACCGCCCCAGTGTGCTCGTCCTTGGGGGCGCCGTTCTCGGAGAGGGCCTCAAGCCCATCATTGACGATGAGCGAGCTGAGTTCGTCGAAACCGATGTATCGCTCGGCCCACGAACCAAACTGGTTTGCGACGGCACTTCCCTTCCGTTTGCAGACGATTCCTTCGAAGGAGTCATCGTCCAAGCAGTTTTGGAGCACGTAGTGGACCCTTATAAGTGTGTAGCCGAAATTCATAGGGTGCTCCGGCGTGGAGGGTTTGTTTACGCTGAGACGCCATTTATGCAGCAAGTTCACGGTGGTCCTTACGATTTCACCAGATTCACCCACAGCGGCCACCGCCGGCTGTTTCGGGAGTTCGAGAATCTGTCCAGCGGCGCTTGCTGCGGCCCTGCCATGGCTTTGGCGTGGAGCTTACAGCACTTTGTGCTCAGCTTCTTCGCATCCAGAACCGCACGCTTGGCAGTGAAGGGGGCGTCGAGATTGCTCCTGTTCTGGCTCAAGTACTTCGACCTATACCTGGCCGGAAAACCCCAGGCACTGGATGCCGCGAGCGGGCTCTATTTTCTCGGGCGAAAAGGCGACACCATTCTCGGCGACCGGGAGTTGATCGGGCTCTTTCGAGGGGGCGCCAGCTAGCCTCGACCGGCGCCGGATTATGGTTTGGCAGTTCCCGGCCTCAACGGTACGGAACTCGCGGGAGTTCCGGAAACGCCCAGGAGCGCAATGAAGAGACTCATCGATATAGTCGGGGCGGCGTTCGGCTTGGTCGTCGGCGTGCCCCTGATGCTGATTATCGCCATTGCCATATGGCTCTCCGAAGGCAGGCCCATTCTTCACCGCGGGAAGCGCGTGGGCCGGCTTGGCGCGCCCTTCTTCATGGTGAAGTTCCGGTCAATGGTTCCCACCGCGGAGTTGTGGGGCAGCGGGGCGATTTCGGCCGAAGACCCCAGGGTGACCCGGCTGGGCAAGCTGCTGCGAGTCACCAAGCTCGATGAGTTGCCTCAGTTGTTCAACGTGCTCAAGGGAGAGATGGGCCTGGTCGGCCCACGCCCCGAATTGTGGCGTTACGCGGACACCTTCAACGGCGAGAGGCGCCAGATCCTGAATCTTCGGCCCGGGTTGACGGATTGGGCGACGCTGATCGATATCGACGAATACAGACTGTTATCCAGGGCGGCGAACCCGGATCTGGAGTATGAGCGGACAATTCGGCCAGTCAAGATTGCCCTCCAGTTGCGGTACATCGGGAAGGCGACCCCATGGACCGACATCCGCATCGTGTTCTATACTGCCGTCAAACTGGTCGCCCGGCGCTGGGTACCCTCCGAGCTTCGAGAATATAGAGAACGGCTGGAGAATGCGCTCCCCAAAGTAGATCCGAAGGAATCGCAGTTGCACAAGGTCCCCTTCAGCGTGCCGGAGGTTCCCGAGGAAGCGATTAAAGCGGTGGTTTCCGTGCTCCGTTCCGGATGGATGACTACCGGACCGCAGACTGCCGCGCTGGAATCCGCCTTCGGAACCTTTGTTGGAGCCAGACACGCACTCGCCGTAAACTCGTGTACCGCGGGATTGCACCTGGCTCTTGCCGGATTGGGCATCTGTCCCGGCGACGAAGTCATCACCACCCCGCTCACTTTCTGCGCCACCGTCAACGTGATTCTCCAGGTTGGCGCAACTCCCGTCCTGGCCGACATCGGCCGGGACCTCAACGTCGATCCGCAAAGCATCGCCCGCGCGATCACCCCGCGCACCCGCGCCATTATGCCGGTGCACATTGCCGGGCTCCCCTGCAACATGGTTGCGATTTGGGATCTGGCCCGCGCTTACAATCTCAAGGTGGTCGAGGACGCGGCTCACGCCTGCGGCGCCTCCTATGGCGGAGTTCGTGTCGGCGGCGGCCGAAGCGACGCGGTCGCCTTCAGCTTCTACGCAACCAAGAACCTGGCGACTGGAGAAGGTGGCGTGGTAGTCACGCCTTCCCCGGAACTCTACGACCGCATGCGCATTCTCTGCCTGCATGGAATCAGCCGCGACGCTTGGAACCGCTACAGCGAGCAGGGGAATTGGTTCTACGAGGTGGTCGCGTGCGGCTTCAAGTACAACATGAGCGACATCATGGCTGCGATCGGCCTCCACCAGCTTGTCCGTCTGGATAGCATGAACGCGCAGCGGGCCAGAACTGCGGACGCCTACAGCCGCGCTTTTGCGGATTTGCCCGAAGTCGAGATCCCCCCGCGCGGCGCCGGCGCCGCGCACGCCTGGCACCTCTACATTCTTCGCTTGAACCTCGATCGCCTGTCCATTGACCGGGCGCAATTCTTCGCGGAGATGCGCCAGCGCGGCGTTAATTGCAGCATCCATTTCATCCCCATCCCACTGCATCCCTACTACCGGGGAAGACTGGAGATGCGGGACCCGTGCGCGCTCGCCCTCGCGGAATATCCGCGGCTGATTTCGCTGCCTCTCTATTCGAAAATGCAGGATGGCGATGTCTCTCAAGTCATAGACGCCGTTCGAGAGGTCGTTTTCCGGTTTAGAAAACGCACTAAAGTGGCCTCCCGCGGTCTGCGCGAGCCTTCCCTTGAAAAGACTTGGTGACATTCTCGTCAGCGCGGTCGGCCTCGTCCTTCTGTCCCCATTGCTGCTCCTTCTAGCGGCAAGCATCGTCCTCGACTCCGGAATGCCCGTCTTTTTCTCCCAGGCGAGGGTAGGCAGAGGATTTCGCCGCTTTCGACTCTGGAAGTTCCGGACTATGCGGTCAGAACTTTCCGGACCCTCGATTACCATTGCGGGCGACCCCCGCATTACCCGCCTCGGCAGGCTGCTCCGGAGCGCTAAATTGGACGAACTCCCTCAATTCTGGAACGTCCTGCGCGGCGATATGAGCCTGGTGGGGCCGCGCCCCGAGGTCCCCGAATATGTCGAACGATTTCGGTCCAGATACGAGCGGGTTCTGGCAATTCGCCCGGGTATTACCGACCTTGCTTCCGTTCGTTTCCGCAATGAAGAGGAGTTGCTGGCTGCGTCGTCCGAACCCCTCCGTGAATACGTCGAACGCGTGCTACCCATCAAGTTGGACCTGGCCGAAGAATACCTCCGGGGCTCGTCCTTCTTCATGGACCTTTGGATCCTGGCGCAAACAGTCTTCGTGATGCTCTGCAAATAATCATGCCAATTAAGTCAACCGGTCCCTGGGCCGCCGCGCTGGAGCGGCTGGACAGAGGTCCGGCCCTCCGCCAATACTGGATTTGGATCATCCAGATCGCCATATTCATCGCCTCCGGCGTGGTGGCTTTCCTTCTTCGTTTCGACATTGGCATGCCCCGTAACGGGCTCCGTCATTTCGAATACGCCATCCCTATCTGGCTGATTGCCAAGTCCCTGAGTTTCCGTCTCCTGAATCTTCACCATGGCTGGTGGCGCTACGCGTCTGTCCCGGACCTGCTGCGAATCGTGGTTGCCAATCTGCTGGGCTCCGTCACCGGCGGCGTAGCGATCCTGTTGCTTGCGCCTCGCGGATTCCCACGGTCGATATACCCGCTCGATTTCCTGGTCTGCTTCGTGGGCACTTCCGGAATCCGCCTCTCGGCCCGCATGGTCGCGGAAGCCGCTTCGCAACTGGGCCGGACGGAGAATGGAAAGCGGGTCCTGATATATGGCGCGGGCGCGGCCGGCCAGGTGCTCCTGCGCGAGATCCGTTCCAACGCACAGTTGGTTTACGACGTCCGCGGGTTCGTCGACGATGACCCTCACAAAAAGAACGCCTGTCTGCAAGGCGTTCGGCTGTTGGGCACTGGTCTGGACCTGCCCGCCCTGGCGGAAAAGCACCGCATCGACGCCATCCTGATAGCCAGCCCTTCCGCTACCGGCCCCGAAATGGTGGCTATCCTGCGCCGCTGCCACGACGCCAAAGTCCCATGCAAGACTATCCCCGGGATGGCCGAATTGGTGGAGGGGAACGGCCTGGCGCTCCGAATTCGCGACGTCGACGTCGAGGATCTCCTGGGCCGCGTCCCCATTTCCCTCGATGAATCCGCCATCCGCGCCACGCTCCAGGGCCAGGTCATCCTGGTCACCGGAGCCGCCGGCTCCATTGGTTCCGAACTCTGCCGGCAGATCGCTCGCTTCCGCCCCGCCGGCATCGTAGGATTCGAAATTGCCGAATCCCCCCTGTTCGAAATCGACCGCGAGATGCGCCGGGCATTTCCCGAAGTACCGTTCCACCCCGAGATCGGCAGCGTACAGAATCGCACTCGCCTGGATGAAGTCCTGCGCCAATACTCGCCGTCGGTCGTCTATCACGCCGCCGCCTACAAGCACGTCCCCTTGATGGAGGCCCACATCTTCGAGGCCATCGAGAACAACGTCTTCGGAACCTATAACCTGGCAGTCGCGGCGGCCGAGAATGGAGTCGAAGACTTTGTCATGATCTCTTCCGACAAAGCGGTTCGTCCCACCAATGTCATGGGTGCCACCAAACGCATCGCCGAGTTGCTGCTTCTCGCCCTGCAAAACGGCCGCACCAAGTACGTCGCGGTGCGCTTCGGCAATGTGCTCGGCTCGAACGGCAGCGTCATCCCCATCTTCAAGAAGCAGATCGCGGCGGGGGGCCCGGTTACCGTAACCCATCCGGACATGCGCCGCTTCTTCATGACCATTCCCGAAGCCTGCCAGCTTGTGCTGCAAGCCGCAATCCTCGGAGAGGGCGGACAGATCTGTGTTTTGGACATGGGCGATCCAGTGAAGATCGTCGATCTGGCCCGGAACTTGATTCTGCTGTCGGGCCTGAAGCCGGACGAAGACATCAAAATCGAATTCACCGGCATGCGCCCCGGCGAAAAGCTCTACGAAGAGCTGAGCACGATGCTCGAAGACACAGCCCCCACCGCCCATGAGAAGATCCGCATCTACATCGGCAACGGCATGCCGGAAGGCGACATGCTGATGTGGCTGGATTGCCTGCGAGAGATTTGCGAGGCGCGCGATGCCGGCCGGCTGATTGTGGCGCTGAAAGAGATCGTGCTCGACTACAGCCCCAGCGCGCATCTGCTGAAGCGTGTGATTGAACCTCGATACCGTCGCCCCTTTGCGGCAACAAGCCGTTGACCGAGTCCGAGGCTTTCTCAGGGTCAGAAACGCGCGAACAGGCGCCGCCGGGGAGCAGCCGGCTGGGCCAGGTAGCGGCTGGAAATGGTGAGCTGGTTGAGCCGTTGCTGGCAGCGGGCGCGGTCGACGATCGCCATGGTTCGGCACCACGCGAGCAATTCGCGTGTCTGCCGCAGCCGTGCCGCCGGAACCGGGCCGCCAGCCAGTTCCCGCCGCAGCCGGTCGCCCAATTCCACCCAGAGCGCATTGGCTTTGGCGAATTCACCCGAGGCAACGGCGCTCCGGATGCGGTCTTCCAGCGGCTTTTCCCGATCATTCATGTTTTTTCGATCATTCATTTATGATCGCCTGGGAGTCGATCTGCTCGGCCTGCAACATCTGGGTCAGAAAGGTGTCCTGCTGTTCCATAGTCGAGATCAACGTATCGGCCGCCGCCATCCGCTGCGTCAGATTGGTCTGCAGCGTCGTGATCTGTGTCATTCTTGGTCGTAATCTGGTTAGCGATGGAGGTCGTCTGGCTCTGCAGACTGGTTTCCTCGTTCGTCACCAGGCCCACGTTCGGGTCCACCAGGTCGGTGAGCGCGTTGGTGGCGCTTTCGAGCCACCCTCCGCCGGTCGCGGAACCGAGGAAGGACGCGACCGCGCCGGAGCTGCTGCTGTAGGCGCTGTCCAGTGTCTGGGAATTGAACGTCAACTGGCCGTTTTCGCCCAGTTTGAGCCCTAGCGACGCCAGACCGTTTACTCCACTGCCCGACGATGTGAAGTAGGTAGCCAGGTTGTCGACCACCTGGGTGATCTCGGAGAGGATGGATTGGCCTTGCAAGGGGCCGGCGGATTGGCCGCGCTGCGATTGCAAATCCGTCACCACCTTGTTATACGCCGACGTGAAAGAAGAGAGAGCGCCGCTGAGAGCGTCGTCGGTGCCGCTTACCGTAACAGTCGCCGGATTGCCGGGATCGGCCGACAGCAGATTGATGGTAAGGCCGGTGGCGATGGTTACCGATGGCGAGTCGCTGGTGACCGTATTGCCGGAACCGTCCACGATGTAACTCGCCGAGCCCCCGTAGGAACCCTGGGTTTGCAGGCTATCGCCGCTGGAATCCTGGATATCGAGCGGCAGATAACCGAGGCTGGTGGCTTGCAGGGAAATGCGCTGGTCCGGACTGGCGTCGGAGCCCACGTTCACCACGGTAGCTTGCACCTGGTCGCCGTACTGCTGGTTGATAGCGGCGGCGACGCTGGTGGCGCTGCCATCGGTGGACTGAATACTGTATGGCGTATTATCGATGACGAGACTATATGTCCCGCCCGGATCGCTGCTGGTTCCGCTCCAGGCGCTGGTGCTCAAGCTCGAAGCATAACTGCCTGCCGAATCCACCTCAATCGAGTAAGTGCCGGCGACCGCGCCGGCGCCGACCGAGGCGCTGACCAGGTCGGGATTGGAAACCTCGGCCTGGTACGAGCCGCTCATCGCCGTGCCGACTCCCTGGATGGCGGTCTGCAACGCGGTCAGGTCGCTGTCGATCGTGGAAAGCTCGGTGGATTGACTCTGCAGCGCGGATTCCTGGTTGGTCAGTTGGGTCACCGGCAATTCGGCGATGGCCACCGCCCGGCTGATCACGTCCTGCAGGTCCTGCGAGTAGTCGCTGGCGCCGGTGAACGTTCCCGAACTGCTGCCGGTGCTGCTGCTGGAACTGGTGCCGGAGTTGCTGCCGGAGCTCGATGAACTGTTGGCCCCCGAAACCGAGATGGGATCGAGAATGGTGGATAACGCGCTGCTGATGGTGCTCATAAATGCTCAAGCGGTCCGGGCCGAAGTGGGGTCCGGGCCGGACCGCGATTCATGGCCGGCGGTCTCGCCCGCCGGCGGTTAGGAGATTGGCTACGCGCCCTTCAACAGGGTGAGCAGCGCTTGCGGTTCGGCGTTGGCCTGGGCCATGGCAGCGATCGAAGACTGCTGCAGGACCTGGGCTTTGCTCAAATTGGCCGCTTGCTGCGCCACGTTGGCATCGCGAATCTGCGATTCGGCGGAGCTGAAGTTGGTGATCTGCGACTGCGCCAGACTGGAGGCGAAGCCGAGCTGGTCTTCACCCGTGCCGACGGCGGCCTGCGCGGTGCCGAGCAAGGAGACTGGCGCTGGTGATGGCAGTAACCGCGGACTGTGCGCCGGCCATGGTGCCGATATCGGCCGTGCCGCCGGCGCCCACCTGGAGCGCGGTGAGAGTGGTGGCTGCCGCGCTGCTGCCTCCCGACAACAGGCCTTGAAGGCCTGAGGCGGTGCTGCCAACCGTAATCTGGAAGCCGGGGAGCGTGCTGACGAAATTCACCGTCGGCGCTGCGAGAGTATTCTCGACGGCGGTGATCTGCTTCAGGGTCGAGTCGTCGGAATGCTTGCAGGGCTGCGTTGATCGCCGTGACCGCGGCACCTACGGTGGCGCCGGTGGTTGTGTTTAGCGTCACCGTCAGGGTGTGAGCCACGCCGGAAGCATCGTTGGCGGAAACGGTAACCGCCTGTGCGTTGTCAGTCGTGATGGGAGTAGTGAAAGTTAGGTCGTTCTGGGTGTTCACGCCCGCAACCACGTTGGCCAACATGTAGGCTCCGCCCGAAGTCATGGTGCTGCCCGCGGTGGTTATGGCGTTTCCGACCCCCGCCGTTTGGTTCCCCATCAGGGCGTTGGCCATCACGTCACCGGCCTGGACCTGAAAGGCGCTGTTGCTGGAGTTGAAAGCCAGCTGCTGCTGGCCCTGGGCATTGGTGTGAATGGAAGCCGTGATGTTGGCCGCCGCAAAGGCCGCGGCGTTGGCGCCAGGAGTGATTTCGGCGGCCTGAATACCGGCGTTGACGGCGTTCGCCAGGCTGGTGGCGTCGTCCACGGCGGCCAGGTTGACCGTGACCGCGACGCCGCCGCCGAATCCCGCGCCGTCGAATGTGAAGGTGGTCTTGCCGGTGCCGTTTGTGCCCGTCGGGCCAATGTTGGTCGCGTTGGTGACCATCGCCTCCACGTTGGTGTTTGCGGCGCCAGCGCTCAAGTCGTATGTCGTATTGACCGCCTGCACGCCCTTCAACCCCAGGCTCTGCGTATCCACGGTTGCGTGGCTCAGGTTGATGTTCACGATGCCGTTGGCGGTGCTCTGGCTGCCGGTGCCGGCGCCGAAATACACGCTCATCAGCTTGGCGAACGTCCCTCCGGTATTCAGGCCGATCGACTGCGCCTGGCGGTCGATTTCGCTCAAGTCGGTCTGGAACTGTAGGTTTAACGTGTTGCGGTTGCCGGTGAAGCTGTTGGAGGCCGATTCCGTAGCCAGGGTTTGCAGCGTGTTGACGATCTGGCTGATGTTGCTCATGCCACCGTCCATGATCTGCAACTGGGCCGTGGCGTCGTTTCCATTCGAGTAACCTTGCGTGAGCTCGGAAATCGCACTCGCATAACCGTTGGCGACCGCCAGACCCGCCGGATCGTCGCCGGCATTATTGATGCGATAACCGGACGTCAACTGCTGGATGGTGTTGCTCTGGAAGATGCTGTTGGTGAGCAGGTTTTCCTGCGCGATGAGAGAATCGGTGTTGGTTTGGATCGAGAGAGACATTGGGAAATCCTTTCAGTTTTTTGGGGCGGCTTCTTGCCGCGCAATTCCCTTATCGGAGAGGGTGGCGGAAACTTGAGGGGAAGTCTCCAGGCGGGCCAGCAGGCCGACCCAATCCGCTACCGGCCCCACCCCGGCGGCGGCGCGGTTCTCCTCGCGCACCAGTTTCATTTCGCGCGCGATCACCGGCGTGTCGCGCGGCGCGCGGATTCCCACCTTCACCCGCGAGCGGCCGATGTGGGCAATCACGATCTCGATCCGGTCGCCGATCAGGATGGTCTCTCCCGCACGGCGCGACATCATGAGCATACGGCCTCCGCCGGCTCCGGCAGGGCGTGCCGATGCGAGTAACGCCGAATCCCGCATCACCGCCTGCACCGCCCGCAGCGAGCGAAGATTGATCACCAGCGGCGCCAGCAGGTTCACCGTGGGGCCGGTCTCGCGCACTGCGATCACGCCCAGCGCCCAGACATCCTTCCCGATGCGCGGCCGGCGGACCGAGCAAAGACCGGCCGCCTCGCGGTCCTCCTCCGACATTCTCAGCCGGAACCGCGGATCCACCACCAGCACCGGCGCGGTGATGAAACACAGCGCCGGATCCTCCAGGCTCTGCAGAAACACCAGCGGGCGAGCGCGTTCCTGGTGAATCGCCACAAACCGCCGGCGGTCTTCGAACCCCGGCAGACCGCGCGGAAATTCGATGGTGTCCCGCGATTCAAACGCGACGCGTCCAAAGTTCTTGGTATCGAATGACGGCATGCAATCTTCCCAGACTGGACATCGGCGGTTTTGGCTGGAACTTTAGCTCAGACGGCTTCGGGCTCAGCCGGCCGGTTGTTCGGTTAGCGTTTGCGGGCCGCTTCGCCGCCAACGCACATCACTTGAGCGGATCTTCAGGCCACGCGTGTTTGGGATAGCGGCGCGCCAGCTCGCGCCGCACCTGCGGATAGAGACG
Organism: Bryobacterales bacterium; assembly: GCA_963843095.1. Lineage (GTDB taxonomy): Bacteria > Acidobacteriota > Terriglobia > Bryobacterales > Bryobacteraceae > Bog-375. The sequence continues at coordinate 18,287 of CAWJLI010000010.1, read as the reverse complement.
CTGCCAGAAGCCCGCCAGGTCCGTCGTCACCTGCACCGGCCGGTGATTCGGGGCGAGCAAGCGCACTGCCAGCGGCGTCTTGCCGCGGGCGATCGCCGGCGAGGTTCGGATCCCGAAGAAATCCTGCAACCGCGAAGCGATCCACGGCGGTTGCCCCGGCTCGTAGTGCACCCTCACCTGCCGCCCCCGCGGCAGCCGGACGCGCTCCGGTGCTACCTCGTCCAACTGCCGGCGCGCCGCCGGACTCATCTGCCGCTCCATCGCCCGCAGTAAGCCGCCGTCCCGCGCCGCAGCTTCCAGTTCGGCGAAACTTCTCAGCCCGGCGGTGAGCCCGCGCAACGCGTCTTCGACACGCGGCAACTCGCCCAGACCGGCGTGCCCGGCGGCGAAGCGCAGCCTGGCCTCGAAGGCCGCGAGTTCCTCCGCATCGGCAAATCGCGCCGCGCCCGCTTCCACGGCCTTGGCGGCCAGCAGCGCCGCGGCGGCTTCCGGATCGGGGACGCCGCGGCTCTCTTCGATCGCGAGGGCGCCAAACTTGAGCGCACTCGAGCCTTCCACCCGCTCGGCCGCGCGGTTCCATTCCGCGCGCGTCTCCGCCGTCACGTCGCCGGGAAACAGATCGAGCAGCCACGCCGGTTCGATGGCGCTGGCCAGTCGCACCAACGGCACCGTCTGGTCGGCGCGGTCTTCGGCTTCGACCGCCACCAGAAACTCGGCTTCGGTAACCGTGCTCGAAGGTGCAAGCTGCGCAGAGGCGCCGGAGGCCAGTTGCAATTCGCCGCCCTGGCGGCGCCGGGCCACCCGGTCCGGAAAGGCGGTCAGCACCGAGATCAGCAATGCGTCTTCGTCGCGCCCCCGCTGCCGCGGCGGATTCAGCATGCGCCGCACCTGCCGCACTACCCGCGCCGCGTGCGGTTCCCAGTTCATTTCGGCCAGCGCCAGCAGGTCCGATCGCGTCGAGTGTTCCGGCCGCGCCGGCAACCGAACGCCAGCGCTCAACAGCGCGGCCACGGTGGCTCCGTCTTCCGCGACGCCGCGCCGGCGGGCTTCGATCGCGAGGCGCGCCAGGCGTGGATGCAGCGGCAGGCGCGCCATCTCGCGTCCCAGCGCCGCTTCGGCTCCCAGCCTCCGCAGCAGGTGGCGAGCCTGTTCCACGGCGGCAGCCGGCGGCCGATCGAGCCATTGCAAAGCCTCCATCGGTCCCGCGCCCATTGCATCCACCAGCAGCGCCGCCGGCGCCAGGTCCGCGTGCGCGATTTCCGGTGGATCCTGCGCCGGCCGGCGCACCAGGTCCTCGAGCGGATAGAGCCGCACCACGCGTCCCGGCCCGGTGCGCCCCGCGCGGCCGGCCCGCTGATTCGCCGAAGCCTGGCTGATACGTGCCACACGCAAGGTTGGCAGGCCCGACCACGCCGAGTGGCCGGCCCCGCGCGCGAGGCCGCTATCGATCACCGCGGCAACTCCTTCGATGGTGATCGAGCTTTCCGCCACGTTGGTCGAGAGGATGATCTTCGTCTGCGCCGACGGCCCCACCGCGCGGTCCTGCTCTTCGGGCGATTGATCGCCATGCAGCGGGCAGACCAGCCAGCCGTTGCGCCGCGCCAGGCCGGCGCACGCCGCCTGCGCCTTGCGGATCTCCGCTGCGCCGGGCAGAAAAACCAGCACGTGCCCGTCGATCCCTTCGCCAGCCAGCCGCTCCAGCGCCTGCGCCACGCGCTCTTCCAGCAGCGCCGCCGAGTGCGGCGTGTATTCGATGGCGAGCGGATGCTGCCGGCCCACCGAGCGCAGCACCGCCGCATCCAGGAACTGCGCTACCGGCGCGGTTTCGAGCGTGGCCGACATCACCACGATGCGCAGCTCCGGGCGCCGCCCGCGCTGCAACCGGCGCAGCAGCGCCAGCGCCAGATCGCCCTCCAGGTGGCGCTCGTGAAACTCGTCCAGCACCACGCAGGCGACGCCGGCCAGCTCCGGATCGTGCAGCATCCGGCGCGTCAGCACGCCTTCGGTAAGGAAGCGCAGGCGCGTGTCCGGTCCGGCCACGTCCTCAAACCGCACCTGGTATCCGACTGCCCCGCCCACCGCTTCGCCGCGCGCCGCCGGCCACATAGCGCGCCGCCAGCCGGGCCGCCAGCCGCCGCGGCTCCAGCACCAGCACGCCGCCGGGCCACAGGTCCAACAGCGCGGCGGGAACGCGCGTGGTTTTTCCCGCGCCCGCCGGCGCCTCCAGCACCAGGCTGTTGGCGGCGCGCAGCTTCTCCGCGATATCCGGAAGCAGCGAATCGATCGGCAGCCGCACGCTCTCCATGTTGCCACGAAGCCCGAGCGCCGCGGCGAGTAAGCCGCCAACGTGGCGCAGGCTGTCAAGCCTGATGTGTCGAGAGTCATCCCGACATTGCTTTGAGTTTTAGGAACTGTGAGAAATGCGCTCTATCGCCCTGCCCCACCGCCGGGGCACAATGAGGATAGTGAGCGACCAACGGTTTCTCATCATCGGCGGCGGCATCGTGGGCTTGGCCACGGCTTACCGCTTGGGCGAACGGTTTCCCGGCGCATCCATCACCGTGCTCGAAAAGGAAAGCCAGGTGGGACAACACCAGACCGGCCACAACAGCGGTGTGCTGCATTGCGGGTTGTATTACAAACCCGGCTCGGTGAAGGCGCGGCTGGCAGTCAGTGGCATCCGGCAAATGGTGGAGTTCTGCCGCGAAAACGGCGTGGCGCACGAAATCTGCGGCAAGCTGGTGGTGGCGGCCGACGAAAGCGAAGTGCCGCGGCTGCGCGACCTCGAAGAACGCGGCGCTGCCAACGGGTTGGACGGCCTGCGCTGGCTCGACCGCGACGCGATGCGCGAAATCGAGCCGCACGTCGGCGGTGTCGCCGCGCTGCGCGTGCCCCAGGAGGGCATCGTCGATTACGCCGCGGTGTGCTCGGCGCTGGTGAAACGCCTCGAGGAACGCGACGCGCGCGTGGCCGTAGCGTCACGCGTGCTGCGGCTGCGGCGCGGCTCGGGCGAATGGATTGCCGAAACTCCCGCCGGCGAATTCGCGGCCAGCTTCCTTATCAATTGCGCCGGCCTGCACTCGGACCGCGTCGCCCAACTGGCCGGCGAGCGGCGCAGCGTGCGCATCCTGCCCTTCCGCGGCGAGTATTACAAAATCCGCCCCGAACGACAGCACCTGGTGCGCCATCTCATCTACCCTGTGCCCGATCCGGCCTTCCCGTTTCTGGGCGTCCACTTCACCCGCCTGATCCACGGCGGCATCGAGGCCGGTCCCAACGCCGTGCTGGCGCTCGCGCGCGAAGGCTATCGCAAGACCGACTTCCGGCCCGCCGACCTGTTCGACGCTCTCAGCTATCGCGGCTTCTGGCGCTTTCTGCGGCGCTACCCTTCGATGGCCTGGTACGAGCTGCGCCGCTCCTTCAGCCGCGAACTGTTCTGCCAGGCTTTGCAGCGTCTGGTTCCCGAGATTCAACCCGGCGATCTGATTACCGGCGGCTCCGGCGTGCGTGCCCAGGCCATCACGCCGGAAGGTGAGCTCGTTCAGGATTTCCAGTTGATCGCGCGCCCCGACGCGCTGCACGTGCTCAACGCCCCCAGCCCCGCCGCCACCGCATCGCTCGCCATCGGCGCCGAGATCGCCGCCACCGTGGCCGCCGCGCTCTAAGGTAGGGCATGCTTCAGCTTGCCAACGCCCGCTTGCGGGCGCGCTCTTGGGTTTTGTTCTTTTGCCTCGCCCGATCATGCCCCGGACCTTGCTAGACTAACGGGCGTAGCGGCGGGATGGCGTAATTGGCAGCCGCACCGGACTTAAAATCCGGTAGTCCGCAAGGACTGTGTGGGTTCGACCCCCACTCCCGCCACCACTTGAGGCCACGCGGCTCCGTCATCGTCAGGCTGCGCGATGGGGCTGGATTCGACCGGCGATCTCGCGGCCCCGTGCGTCCTCGGCTCGCTCGAGGTCATAGTTCGCCTGGAGATTCATCCAGAACTGAGGCGTGGAGCCGAAATAGCGAGCCAGACGCAGCGCGGTGTCTGCCGTGATCGCCCGCTTGCCACGAACGATGTCGTTCACCCGCGTCACGGGCACAATAAGCTCCATCGCCAACCGGTTCGCGCTCAAACCAAGCGGCTTCAGGAAGTCTTCCCGAAGTGTTTCACCCGGATGGATGGGAGGCATGGTCTTAGTTTTTTTCACCAAGCTTCACCTTCCTTCAGTGATAGTCCACAATCGTCAGGTCGCCAACGACCGCTCCCTATGGTCGCGGCTCCGGGGCGACGATTCGGCCCCGCAGCTCGCGCAATGCGTCTTTGGCGATCCAGCGGGCGGAGCGGGAATCCTCGCGCTCGATCTGTTCGGCCACGGCAATCGCTTTTTTGAGCAGCCGCGCGTTGCGTTTGCCGATCTGCCTTAGCGCCCAGTTCACGGCCTTCTTCACCATGTTGCGGTCGTCGCCAGCGGCGCTGGCGATGAGTTTCAGGAAGGCTTCGAATTGCGCGTCTTTTATCTCGCTCCGCTGCGCCGCCAGAGCCGCCATCAGCGCAAAACCCGCGCGGCGGACGAACTCGGAGGTGGCGCTTGACCATTGGACGGCCTTGGCGCAGGCAAACGGCGTGTAGCGGAACAGGTTCTGGCAGGCCTGGTCGCACACATCCCAGGAATCGAAGTCGCGCGCCCAGCGGTCCATCTGCGCGGAAGTCATGCGCGCCGGATCTTCGACCATGGTGGCCAGGATTCGCGCCTCGTGAATCCCGGCGGCCCACAATGCGCCGGCCAACCGGTGATCCTTTCCCGCCCGCCTGGCCAGCGCGCGCAGCAGCGGAATCGGCACTCCCAGCGTGTGTTCGGTCGAGATGCCGTAGCGCGCCATGCCGGCGACGTTGGCGGGATTGGCGTGCGCCTCCAGTTCCGCGATGATCTCGGCCGCTCCGAACGCTATCGGAGCCGCGACCGCGGGGAGCGGTCGTCGTTGCTTGGACCTAACATTTTGTGGCAGATGCTTACTCCTCGGCTTCCGCCAGTTGCTGGCGCGCCACGCGCACCATGCCCAGGAAGCGGCGCGCCAACTCGCGGATGCGGTCCGGATGGCGGTGCTCGATGCACTCCTGCGGAATCAGCTCGCTGCCAATACCCAGCGCCGTAGCGCCCGCGAGGATGAATTCGACGGCCGTGGTCTGCTTGACGCCGCCGGATGCGATGAATCCGATGTCCGGAAACGGCCGCGCCAAAGCTTGGATATACTTAGGCCCACCGATCTGTGCGCACGGGAAGACCTTGACCAACTCGCAGCCGGCCTTGCGCGCGGCCATCACCTCGGAAGGCGTGAGCACGCCCGGCCACACCGCCAGTTTCTCGGCGCGGCCGAATTCCACCACGCTCAGGTCCAGGCCGGGACTGGTCAGAAAGCGCGCTCCCGCTTCCCGGCACCGGCGCGCGGTTTCGAGGTCGAGCACGGTTCCCGCTCCCACGATCATGTGCGGATGCTGCCGCGCCAGTTCCTCCACCACCTCCAGCGCGCCGGGCACCGTCATGGTCACCTCGACGATCGGGATCCCGCCGTTCGAGACCGCCTCCGCCGCAAACAAAGCATCCTCGGAGGACGAAACGCGAATGGCCGGAATAATGGCAATTTCCTCCACCCGCCGCCGGACATCGTCTGGTGTCACCGTTAGACCCTCCCGCCAACAACACTGATCATACTACCCGTTCGAAACCCTATTATGATCCACTGCCACCCGCGTGCCGGGGGCGGCGGATTGACGCACCCGTTCCGCGAGCGGTTGCGTCAAAGTAGTGAATACAACCGGTGCGCCTGCGGAGAGGTCCGACCATGAGATTTCGATTCCTGCTCCTGCTACTGTCTGTCGCGGCTGGCCTGCGCGGATGGCAAGTGGATGGGTTCTTCGACAGCGCGGCCAGAGAAATCCCCCACGGGTGTAGCGACAATGATTGCCTCTGGACCGTCGAGCATCTCCTCACGTATTACGGCGTCGGGCTCGACAAAGACGGCCTCCAAGGCGCTTTACGCGATCCCAGAGCCGACATCCGGTCTATGGCTGCCTTCAAGCTGGGCAATGACCGGGTCACCGAAGCAATCCCCTGGCTGGCGGAGGCACTCGCTGCGGAAAAGGCCATCGGCACGCGAACGCACATGGCCAACGCGCTCGCCCAGCTCGGTGACAAAAGGGGGCAGGACGCGCTCGAGAGTCTGTGCCAGAGTGCCGGCCAGTCCGATCCCAGGGCCGAAGCGGCGGTCCGCATCGCCGCAACCGGTTTTCTGGCTCGTTACCACAAAACGGTCTGCAACGACGCCATCATCGATACGCTCCACTTGTTGGAGCGTCCCGATACAACTCGCAACGCGAATCTGATGGCGGTGGGACTGGCTGCGGCGAATTATCTCGAATCCCCGACCGAAAGCCAGGTGGCGGCAATTCGCGAGATCGCCCAGCGTTGGATTTCCGACCAAGACATGGGAGTGAGGCAGTCTGCCAGCATGGCCCTGGCACGGTACGGAGATGTCGTCTCTTACCAGAAGCTGAAGGCGGCTCTCGCCATCGAGACGGATGCATGGGTTCGCACCCGCATGGGAAGGGACCTGCGGAAGATGGAAGGCAAGCCGGAAGAGCCGTAGCGGCCGGCACAGGTCTACATCCGCATAGGAGAACTGGTGCTTGCGCCGTCCGCAAACGAGTTCTATGCGAATGGATTCTCGACCCGGACTCCGAAATACGCGTGGCCCGGATTCAAGTCCTCCGACCAGATGCGCGCACAGCCGGCGAGTTCCGCCGCGGCAACGATCATGCCGTCGCAGAAATGGATGCCGTATTCCGCCCGCGCCTCGACCGCCCGCCGGACCATCTCGCCGTCGGGAATCACCAGCGGGACGCGTGCGATGGCGTCCAGAATCGTGGCCACCTGCTCCGGCCGGGCCGGAGGCGACACCTTGGAACGGGCGAGCGTAGGGCTTCGCCTATTTCAGGCGTTCCCAAAGGCTGCGCGTAAGGACAGGCTACATGTTTTCACTCTCCTGCCCAAGCGCACGTGATAACGCGCCGTCTGGCGCCTCTCCGTTTTTGAGTTGCCGTTTCTGACGCGCTGCCGGAACGGAAGGATACTACACGAACGAAGTTGCCGGCGCTGTTGCGCCGGGGCTGCGAGGAACCGGTTCCCGTCTCCTCTCGAGGAGGAGAATACAAGCCGCTGTGGCCGCCTTACGAACGTTGCACGGCGTGACCCGGTTTCAAGTTGCCCCCTGCAGGGAGGACCGCGGTTAGGCACCGGACGTCGCCCCGAAACGGCTGCCTCTCGGCGAGCGAGCAGCACTTTTCGATTTCAGAGTAGCGCGGTTGGTTGCGGGAGGGTGCGGGAGAGGCGGCGCAGGCTCATGAAAACAAGGGCGAAGATTTTTCGCGAGGCGGCGTGATTGACGGTCAGGGCGGATTCGGAAACTGTGCAATTGGTTACTGTCCCCGGTCTCCCCGGTCTCCCATATTGGCATTTCGGTCGCGCTTGGAATCCTGGCTGCACTTATGGGATATCTGGGCTTGCGCGTAACGCTACGTCCGCCGTCCGACGAAGAAAAGACCCCATACAAGGTCGGATTCGGTCTGCTAGCCATTCTCAGTGTTCTGCTCATTATATGGCAGGGGATTCGTAATGGAGAATCCCAGACGGAACTGCAGGGGAATATCGGTGCTGCTAAGAGGGACGCGAAGGCGGCCAGAGACGCTGCGATCACAGCAAGAAGCGACACCGACGTTATGCGATTGGAGTTGAACGCCGAGAACGCGCGCCGCCAACAGGCAGAAAGAGACTTCGCCCTGATAGTACGGAGGGCTGCGGCGGACACACGCGCCGGAGTTGCTACGGACATCAGGAAATCTCCGATCCAGGTTCAGGTGAATGGGATGCCTTCCTTTCCCGCAAAGCCGCTGGAGGCCGCAGATTTTCGGCTATTTCAGGACAATTGTGTTAAGGAACATGACGATGCTCCGTACTGTCTGAAACTCACCATTCAATCCGATAAGCCGGAGATGCGCGTTATGGTTGCTGTTTACCTCTCGGCCGAGATCAATTACAGCAGGGCTTCTAATCTTCCCGGCGCATTCGTCGGCACAGCAGTAGTATATCCCAGCGACAAACACATTTTCGTGATTGCGATATCTGCCCTGCAACCATTTCCGGTCATAAGTCCAGAGCAGTCATGGGTGTTTTACCTAAGCGCGGAATCCCCTATACACGTGACCAGTTTTGAGGGCGCTCCGCCCAATTAGGCGAATAAAGTCGATCAGCCTGAACCGCGCCGTTGCAGTTCAGAAGCTCTTCCACATTGCTGCTTGCCTACAGCAATTCCGCCGCGCTGAAGAAGAAACCGAGCTCGACTGCGGCGGTTTCCGGCGCGTCGGAGCCGTGGATGCAGTTGCGTTCGATGCTGGTGGCGAAGCGCTTGCGGATGGTGCCTTCGGCGGCTTTTGCGGGGTTGGTCGCGCCCATTACCTCGCGCAGGCCGGCGATGGCGTTCTCGCGTTCCAGCGCCATCACGATGATGGGGCCTTCGGTCATGAACTTCACCAGGCCGGCGTAGAACGGCTTCTCGCGATGCACGGCGTAGAAGCCGCGCGCCTGCGCTTCGCTCAGGCGCGTCATGCGCAGCGCGAGAATCTTGAAGCCGGCGGCTTCGATGGCGGCGAGAATCTCGCCGGCGTGTCCGGCCGCCACGGCGTCCGGTTTGATGATGGAAAAAGTGCGTTCCACGCTCATAATCGGCTTTTGATCTTTTCTCCAATTTCGGCCGGCGATTCGCAAACCGTGATGCCGGCTTCCTGCATGGCCTTGATCTTGTCCGACGCTTTGCCGGAGCCGCCGGCGATGATCGCTCCGGCGTGGCCCATGCGGCGTCCGGGCGGCGCGGTCCGTCCGGCCACGAAGCCGACCACCGGCTTCTTTACGTGAGCCTTGACGTAAGCCGCCGCGGTCTCTTCCGCGTTGCCGCCGATTTCGCCGATCATCACGATGGCGTGGGTATCCGGATCGGCGTTGAACAGCGCCAGCGCATCCACGAAATTGGTGCCGATGATCGGGTCGCCGCCGATGCCGATGCAGGTGGATTGGCCGATGCCGAGATGGCTCAACTGCCCCACCGCTTCGTAGGTCAGCGTGCCCGAGCGCGAGACCACGCCCACGTGCCCTGGCATGTGAATGTGAGCCCGGCATGATGCCGATCTTGCACTTGCCCGGCGAAATGATGCCGGGGCAGTTGGGCCCGATCAGCCGCGTGCGGCGTGCCTTCGCAGGAACTGCCACACCTTCACCATGTCCAGCGTGGGAATGCCTTCGGTGATGCACACCACCAGCGGCAGGCCGGCGTCGGCGGCTTCCATGATGGCATCGGCCGCGAACGGCGGCGGCACGAAGATCACCGATGCGTTGGCGCCGGTTTCCTTGGCCGCCCGAGCCACCGTGTCGAACACCGGCAGGTCCAGGTGCTTGGTCCCGCCCTTGCCGGGCACCACGCCGCCCACCACCTTGGTTCCGTAGGCGATGGCCTGCTGCGCGTGGAAGGTGCCTTCCCGGCCGGTGAATCCCTGCACGATCAGGCGCGTGTTTCGGTCTACCAGTACGCTCATCGCTTAACCCTGTTGCGCTGCCAGCTTGACCACTTTTTCGGCCGCATCGCGCATGTCGGCGCCGACGGTGAAATTCAATCCGGATTCGAGCAGGATCTGCCGGCCCGCTTCCACGTTGGTGCCTTCCATGCGGACCACGATCGGCACCTGCGATGTGCAGGTCGCGCGCCGCCGCCACCACCCCGGTGGCCAGCGTGTCGCAGCGCAGAATGCCGCCGAAGATGTTGATCAGCACGGCCTTCACGCTCGAATCGGCGAGCAGAATGCGGAAGGCGTTCTTCACCTGGTCGGCGCTGGCGCCGCCGCCCACGTCCAGGAAATTGGCGGGGCTGCCGCCGGCGTACTGGATGATGTCCATGGTCGCCATGGCCAGGCCGGCGCCGTTCACCATGCAGCCCACCGTGCCATCCAGCTTGATGTAGTTCAGGCCGAAGCGCGAGGCCTCCACTTCGAGCGGGTCCTCTTCGTCCAGGTCGCGCAGCTCGATCAGATCCTTGTGCCGGTACAGCGCGTTGTCATCCAAGGTGATCTTGGCGTCGAGCGCGTAGACCTTGCCGTCCGCGGTGAGGATGAACGGATTGATTTCGGCCAGCGTGGCATCGGTCGCCACATACGCCTTGGCGAGCGCGGTCATGGCCGCCGCGGCCGCATTCACGCTGGCCGGCGGGATGCCGATGCCGAATGCCAGCTTGCGCGCCTGGAACGGCGCCAGGCCGGCCGCCGGGTCGAAGGCCTCCTTCAGAATCGCCTCCGGCGTCCTGGCGGCGACTTCCTCGATCTCCATGCCGCCCGCCGCCGAGGCCATGAAGACCGGCTTGCCCTGGACGCGGTCGAGCACGATGCCCAGGTACAGCTCGCGCTCGATGGGCAGCGTTTCTTCGATCAGCAGCCGCTTCACGATTCGCCCGGCGGGACCGGTCTGGTGCGTAACCAGCCGCATGCCGAGCATGTTGCGGGCGAGCTCGGCGGTTTCGGCGGCATCCTTGGCGATCTTGACTCCGCCGCCCTTGCCGCGGCCGCCGGCGTGGATCTGGGCCTTGACCACCACGCTGCCGCCGATTTGCTTGGCCGCCCGGTCCGCCTCCTCGACCGTGGCGGCGACCTCGCCACGGGGCACAGGAACGTCGAACCGGGCCAGAATGGCCTTGGCCTGATACTCGTGGATTTTCATGGGAATGCGGTGTTAGTATTGCGCTAAACGCCGATAAGCAAATATAGCATGTCTCTTCTTCCGTACATCGAGCAGATCGCCGCCGGCCAGGAACTGTCCGAGGCCGATTCGTTTGCCGCCATGCACGTGGTACTCGCCGGCGAGGCCAGCGCGCCGCAAATCGCCGCATTTCTGATGGCGATGCGGATGAAAGGCCCGACCGTGGATGAACTGGTCGGCTTCGCCCGCGCCATGCGGGAAATGGCGGCGCCGGTGGATGTGGGCCTGCCCGGCGTTCCGTTGCTCGATACCTGCGGCACCGGCGGCGATGGCCAGGGCACGTTCAATATCTCCACGCTGGTGGCGTTCGTGGTGGCCGGAGCCGGCGTGCATGTGGCCAAGCACGGCAACCGTTCGGCATCGAGCGATTGCGGCAGCGCGGACATGCTGGAAGCCTTGGGCGTCAAGCTCGCGATCTGCGCCGGCCGACGCCGCGCGCGCCATCCGCGAAATCGGTATCGGCTTTCTCTTCGCTCAATCCATTCATACCGCCATGAAGCACGCCCATCCGGTGAGGGCGGCTTTAAGGACGCGCACAGTCTTCAACCTGCTGGGCCCGCTCACCAATCCGGTGGCCAACGTGCAGGTGGTGGGCACGCCGTCGCCGGAACTGGCGAAACTGCTGGCCGGAGCGCTGGCCAGGCTCGGCATGGTGCGCGGGTATGTGGTTCACGGCTTCGACGGGCTGGACGAGGTGACCACCACCGGCCCCACCCTGGTCTACGAGATTCAGGAAGGCCAGGTGAAGCAGCGCACGCTGGATCCGGACGACTTCGCGGTGCGCAAAGCGACTCCCGCCGATCTCAAAGGCGGAAGCAAAGCGCGGAACCTGGAGATCGCCCGCGCCGTGCTGGCGGGCGAGCGCGGCCCGCATCGCGACATCGTAATCGCCAACAGCGCCGTGGCCCTGGTGGCCGTCGCCCAGGTGGAGACTTTTCTGGAAGGCGCCGCGGTAGCCGCCGTCTCGATTGACAGCGGCGCCGCCCGCGACAAGCTGGAGGATCTGGTCCGCTTCACGCAGCAGTGCCCTTGAGCGGCAAGCCAGGTCCCCATCTGCCAACGCTGGTCGCGACACCATTTTCCCTGTTATGTGATATAGTTCACCTAGCGTTTCCAAATCCTCGGAGGGATTCCATGCTGTCGAACCGGTCGTACCATCCGTTTATCTTCTTGTGGCGGACCGTTGACGTTGGATTAACCGGCCTGCTTGGCGTGCGGAAACACACCACCCCGGCTTGCCGACTGCTGGCGCTGTGCGTGGTTTCGATTTGCGCCGCTTCGCTCGCCGAGGCCCAACCTTGCCCGGCGACCTTCGCGGGCTGGGCTAACATAGGCACCGGCAGTTGCGCGGTTCCGGGCTTGGGCACGGTATCGAACGTCCGCTTCAGTGGCTCGGCAACCGGCGGCGGCCCGATCCCGACCATTCCGCTAATGACAATCGACGCCGCAGCCACGGAGATCGACCAATACTTTACACTGGCCCCGAATCAAGTAATTGGAGGCATCAGTACGTTTAATTTCGGTTACAAGATTACGCCGGATGCCGGGCTGACAATTACGAGCGCAAGCATTTTCGTCGGCTTTTTGTATCTTGAACCCGGGGGCTCTCCGGTTCCGGGAAGCGTGGGTGGCTCGATGGCGTTGTGCCTGAACGGCAGCTTCACGGGCTTTCCGCCCACCAGTTGCAGCGGCACGCCGCTGAATGTGAATGCGCCGACGATCGACCTTCCCGATACCATCCAATATCAGCCGGGTTCGGCCACGTTTTCCGCGACCAGCATGGATGTGATTGTGACAGCCACCGGATCGGGAAGTGTTGGCCAGGTGTTTCCGGACGAGCGTTTCGCTCTTAGCGGTCAACCCTCTCAGCCGCTCCCGACTATCTCCAGCGTGGTGAATGCCGCCACCTGGATACCGCCGGGACTGCCGAATGCGGGAATCGCGCAGGGCTCGATCTTCGTGGTGTCCGGATCCAATCTGGGCCCGGCGTCGATTGCCATCGCCTCCCCTCCGTTTCAGACCACCAGCCTGGCCGGAACCTCGGTTTATGTGACCGTCGGCGACACGATGGTGGAGGCGCCACTGTACTATTCTTTGGCGGGATATGTGGCGGCTTTGCTGCCCTCGAATACACCGGTGGGCGACGGGACCGTAGTGGTGACCTACAACGGTCTGACCAGCGGTAATGCCTTTCCCGTGACCGTGGTCGAGAACAATCTGGGCATCTTCACGGTGACTTCGAATGGACAGGGATCGGGTATCGTCACTTATCCCGATTACAGCCTGGTATCGCCAGCCAAGGCCGCCAACTGCGGTGGACCGTACACCACGTGCGGCGCCACTAACCCGGGCGACACGCTGATTTTGTGGGCCACCGGCTTAGGCCCGGTGAACGGAAGCGATACGGCCGGGGCCGGGTTGGGCGTCAACATGCCCAGCGTTCCCTTGACGCTACGGCTGGGCGGCGTGCAGGCGCCCATCATCTACCAGGGGCGGTCCGGCTGCTGCATCGGAGAAGACCAGATCGTCTTCAAGGTGCCGGAGAATGCGCCCCCGGGATGTGCGGTGCCGCTGACCGCTCAGATCGGCAACCAGATCAGCAACAGCACCGTGATCGCGGTGGGGAACGGCAGCCGCACGTGTACTCCCACGAATCCGGCAATCACGCCATCCGTGATGCAGGCGCTGAGCGGCAGTGCGCCGCTGACGGTTGGCACGGTCAGCCTGGAGCGGCAGGTCGCCAGCAGCAGCAACACGGGTTACATCGACAACGGCACGGCGCAGTTCGAAAAGGTCACCGTTTCCGCAGCGCTCCAGCCGTTCATGGTTTCCTATGTGGATACCGAACCCGCCGGCACATGCGTGATTTATAACAGTCTCACTACATCGAGCAACCCGCCTTTCGCGTCGATGACGGCAATCGATGCAGGCCCGAGTCTGTCCGTGAGCGGCCCGAACGGCACCGAATCCATGACGGTGACGCCGGGCGCGGTCCCGACGGAATATGCTGGCACGCTCAACTCAGTAGGCAAGTATCTTGTCCCCGGCGAATACACCGTCAGCGGTCCCGGCGGCGCCAATGTGGGCAGCTTCAGCGAGCAGTTCAATATGCCCACGCCGCCCACCTGGACCAATCAGAACAGCCTCAGCACGGTGACTCTCGCCGATGGGCTGACCGTCAACTGGGGCGGGGTATTGGGGAGTAACGTCATTCTGATCGAGGGAGTCAGCGCCACGGACAAAACTCTTACCAACGGAGCCGGTTTCAGTTGCGCGGCGCCCGCCAGTGCGGGCACCTTCACTGTCCCGCCGGCGGTGATGCTGGCGCTACCCGCGGGCAGCTACGGCACGGTGTACTTCAAACCGGTTATCGGTCCAGTCGGCTTCACCGCCAGCGGGTTGAATCTCGGTTACGTGACCAGTAACCTCCTGACGGCGATTCCTACGACATTCCAGTAAGCTCAAAGTGGGGCAGGTTTCAACCTGCCAACGCCCGCTTCCTAAAAGCAGGCGGCTCGCTGGATAGGAGCTGTCTCCGCCGCGAACTGGTCCAGGACTTCACGCAGAATCTCGGCGCGGAGCAGCAGGGCGGCGCGGTCGGTTTCGGCAATGTCCCTGAGCGCCGGCAGCAGGTGATGGGCTTCGCGCCAGGCATTCTCCGCGCGCTGCTCAAATTCCCTCACCGCCGCCCCCTGGGCTTGCGAATCCCGTGCCGCCAGGACACGCGCATACGCAAACCCGCGATCCAGCCTGGCGGAAATCAGTTCCACCAGTTGCCGGTCCGTGCGGGCACGAAGCTGCGCGAGTTTTTTCGTGTGGCGTTCCATCTACTGCAACTTTCCGGACCGAATCAGTGATTTTTCGGGCTCAAACTAATAGACGATGGAATCCCCGGTTTTGATCGCTTCGCCGAAAATATTCCTGAGGAAAACCGGTAGCTGCGCCAATGGAACAAGCGTGACTCGCTCCATCGAAAGGACTTGGGGCCGTGTGGTCCGCGGTCACCAGGTTTGCCGCACGCCGCCGATATAGACCGCTCGAGCGGTGTCGCGCCCGAAAAAGTACGGAAGCTCACGGTAATCGTCACAATCGTGTATCGCGAAATCAGCGAGCTTGCCGGCTTCGAGCGACCCCACACTCGCGCCACGCCGCAGGCTGTACGCGGCGTTGATGGTCGCCGCAGTGATCGCTTCGGCGCAGGTCATTTTCATTTGCGTTACTGCGAGCGACAGCACCAGTGGCATGGAAGTGGTGGGCGACGATCCGGGATTGAAATCGGTGCCGAGCGTCACCGCCAGGCCGCGCTCGATCATCTGCCGCGCCGCCGGATAACGGCCCGAGCCCAGGCAGTAAACCGAAGCCGGCAGCAGAACCGGCTGCACGTGTGCGGCGGCGAGCGCCGTCCAGCCAAGTTCGGTGTTGGCTTCCAGGTGATCCGCCGTATCGGCGCCCACCTCCGCGGCCAGCAGCGAGCCTTCGTCGGCACTGAACTGGTCGGCGTGCATGCGGATGCGGAAGCCGAGCGCGCGCGCCGCCCGCAAAATGCCGCGCGCTTCGTCGACGGGAAACGCCGATGGCTCGCAGAAAATGTCGCAAAATTCGGCGAGGCCTTCGCACCACACGGCGGGCAGCATTTCTTCGACGATGAGGCGTATGTAATCGCCCCTGCGGCCGCGGTATTCGTCCGGCACTTCGTGCGCGCCGAGAAACGTCGGCGCCATGCGCAGGCTGCCTTCCGCACCCAGCTCGCGGATCACGCGCAGGATCTTGAGCTCGTCAACGAGCGTCAGCCCATAGCCGGATTTGGCTTCGATAGTGGTGGTCCCGCCGCGCAGAAACCATCCGCGGTACCGGCGCGCCGCTACCAGCAAATCCGCAGCGCTGGCTTCGCGTGTGCGCCGCACGGTGGAGCGGATGCCGCCGCCGCGCGCGGCGATCTCGGCATAGGTGGCGCCTTCGGCGCGCTCCTCGAATTCATCCGCGCGGTTGCCGGCGAAGACCGGGTGCGTGTGCGGGTCCACGAATCCCGGCAGAACGATGCGGCCGCCGGCATCGACGATTTCGGCATCGGGCGAAGCCACGTGCTCGATTTCCGCGCGCATCCCCACTTTCAGGATGCGACCGTCGCGAGCCACCAGCGCGCCATCCGGAACGATCCCGAGCTTGCGCATTTCCGCGCCCACGCGCGCCCGCGCCGGCCCAGCCAAGGTGACCAGTTGGCGGCAATTAACGATGACGAGATCGGTCATAAAGAAAGGAAGACAGAAGTCAGGAGTCAGGAGTCAGAATGTGCAGCCGCGAATCCCCATTCTGACTTCTGTCTCCTGACTCCTGGCTCCTTTCATCCTATTGCTTTGAACTCTCTTTCGCATTTGCGCATTCGTCCGTGGCCAATTCCGTTTCGGTGTTAGGATACAGGTCATAAGGACCTCATCTCATGATGACATTTGCGCCGCGAACCTTCGCGGTACTCGCCTGCGTGCTCTCATTATCGGCTGGGATTACCTATGCTCAGCAAGGGCCCGAGGCGCATCCGCGAACACTGCCTAAGGTGACTATTGCCGGCTCGGAGCTGAGGTCGATGCACTCCAGCTCTGCCGGACGCGAAATCGACCTCTATATTCACCTCCCCTCGAATTACAATCTGGACAAGACCAAAAAATACCCGGCGGTCTATATCCTCGATGGCCAGTGGGACTTTAAGTTGATGGACTCCGTGCTGGGAGGGTTGGTTTACGACAAGTTCGTCCCGGAAGCGATCCTGGTTGGAATCACGTACGCAGGCGAGAACGCCGATTACGACGGCCTCCGCGCGATGGATTACACCCCCACCGCGGTCCCCGACGTGAAGGGATCCGGGAATGGGCCCAATTTTCTCAAGTGCCTCAAGACAGAACTGATCCCGTTCATCGAAGCGAACTACAGGGCCGACCCTTCGCACCGGGTCTTGCAGGGCAGCTCGTATGCCGGGCTCTTCACGCTGTATGCCATGTTCGCCGACACAGGGCTTTTCTCCGGCTATATCGCGGCTAGTCCCGCGGTGCCTTACGGCAACGGCTTTGCATTTAAGCAGGAAGCAGAATACGCACAAACTCACAAAGAGCTGCCGGTGAGGTTGTTCCTGTCGGTTGGCGGCGCGGAGGGATTGAGTGGCCCGGTTCGGACGTTCATGCAGACGCTCCAATCGCGCGGCTACCAGGGCCTGAAGCTGGAAACACGCGTTATCGAAGGCGAACGCCACGCCGGTAACAAGCCTGAGGCGTTCAACCGCGGGCTGAGGTTTGTATTCGCCGAGTAATCAGCGGCTAGTTCTCTGGCCGGCAGATTGGGTTCGCTCGAAAGGACCGCTCCCTATGGTCGCGGCTCCGTTGGGAGCCGCGCGCGTGAGCAAGCGGTTTGGCAATAACAACGGACTTCGCGGTCATGGAACTCGCGGACGGCGTGCCCCACAGCCTCATACCGCTCGCAGCCTCGCTTGCACCTCGGCTTTGAATGCGGCGTCCTGAATGCTTTCGAGGTTGATGCGCACGTTTTCCAGCACGCCGGTTCTCGCCGCCGCGGTCAGTGCTTTTGCCACCGCGAGGTCGGAGGAAAACCGCGCCGGTACCTCCAGTTTCTCCAGGCGCGCGTTCATCGTGGCGGCGCGCTCCAGCACTTCGAGCGGCACCAGTGCTGCGCCATGCAGCGCTTCTTCCACGAACGGCGCGCGTTCGTCCTGGGGCCGCTTGTAAGCCGCCATTACGCGCTGGAACGCCGCGGCGTCGCGCTCCACGGCCGCGGTGAAGAAGCCGCGGTCGTCTTCAAACGCGGCCGGATCGATCTTCGCCAGCCGCGAAACCATCGCGCCCAAGGCCGCCCCCATAGCGGCCGCGGCAGCCGCGGCGCTCCCGCCACCGGGCGTGGCCGTGCCGGCGGCCAGTGCATCCAGAAACTCCGGCAAGCCGCTGCGTTTGGCGATCGCGTCCGCGATCCGATTTTCCAGTACCAGTTGCGGACGGAAATTCTCCGCCCGCAGGAAATATTCGGCAGCCAGCTCGATCGCCTTGCGCGGGATCAGTCCCACGATTTCGCTGCCCACCACAGGCACACCGTAACGCTCGGCCTCGCGGCGCACGGTTTCGAAAACCAGGTGCAGGGGGGTCTGCTCGAAATCGGTCAGGTTGATGGAAACTTGTGCCAGGTTGCGCGAACCGAGCATCACGCCCATCGATTTGACGAAGCGGAAACCGCCGCTCGAAAAGCGGATGGTCTTGGCGATCCGCTTGGCGATACTTACGTCCGTCGTACCCAGGTTGACGTTGTAAGCGATGAGGAATTTGCGCGCCCCCAGCACAATGGCGCCGGCCGTGGGATGGCAAACCGGCTCGCCGATATCGGGCGCGCGGCCGGCCTCCGTGCCCATTTCTTTCAACAGCGCTTCGAATTGCCCGCGACGAATGTTCTCCAGGC
>CAWJLI010000009.1:0-94090 GCA_963843095.1 Bryobacterales bacterium | reverse complement strand
TGCTCGAGATCGATCTGCGTGTACAACGCCTGCTTGCCAAGAGCTACCACGGACGAGCCGGCCCCCCGCGACTTTCGCCGCCAGCTTGCGCGATTCGGTTTCGAAGTTCGGCGGCCGGTCCACGCGATCGATGAGGCCCCAGTCGGCCGCCGTGCGTGCATCCACCATTTCGCCGGTGAGCAGCATCTCCAGCGCGCGCTTGCGGCCGATGGCGCGCGTGAGCGCCACCATTGGCGTGGTGCAGAAGAGGCCGATCTTCATGCCCGGCGTTCCGAAGGCGGCATCTTCAGCCGCGATGGCGAGGTCGGAGGTGGCTACCAACTCGCACCCTGTGGCCGTGGCGATGCCTTGCACCGCGGCGATCACCGGCTGCGGAATGGACTGAATCTTCGTCATCAGCTCGGTGCAGACGTCGAAGATGCGGCGGTATTCGCTGAGGTCGCGGCCGGTCATCTCACTGAGATCGTGACCCGCGCAGAACACCGTTCCAGCCGCGCCCAGAACCACGGCGCGGATTTCGCGGTTGCGGCCGATTTCCTCCAGGCACGCCGTCAACTCCAGCATGAGGCCCAGGGAAAGGGCGTTGCGGCGCTCGGGTCGATTCAGCCTGACGATGGCCGCCGGGCCTTCCACCTGCCAGCGAATCGAATCATATGTGCCGATTGCCATGTCAGCGAGTCCTCTTCCTTGTGATTGTAGCCGCAACCGTTTCAGTTGTAGCGCCGGCGATCGGTTTCTGTCGCCGGTCACCGTCTCCTGCATTGGCGACACGGACCAGGAAAGGCGATGGTCTATCCCACAATTTCGGAGTTCAGCCTCCCCATAGGCGGGTTGCCTGCGATTCTGCATCCTGATATCCTTTGTATTCAATCCAATCCCTTAACATTTCACAGGAGAACAACCATGGCAGTCAAAGTAGGCATTAATGGATTCGGCCGGATCGGCCGGAACATCGTCCGCGCGAGCATGCACCGCGGCGATATCGAATTCGTGGCAGTGAACGATCTCACCGATACCAAGACCCTCGCGCACTTATTGAAATACGATTCCGTGCTCGGAACGCTTCACGAGGAAGTGAAGGTGGAAGGCGACGTCATTTCCGTCGGCGGGAAGAAAATCAAGGTTTTCGCCACCAAGGACCCCGCGGAACTCGATTGGACCTCGGTGGGCGCGCAGATCGTGGTCGAATCCACCGGCCGCTTTACCGATGCCAAGGACGCCGCCAAACACCTGCGCGGCACGGTGAAAAAGGTCATCATCTCGGCACCGGCCAAGAACGAAGACATCACCATCGTGTTGGGCGTCAATGACGCGGCCTACGATCCTGCCAAGCACAACATCATTTCCAATGCCAGTTGCACTACCAACTGTCTGGCGCCGGTGGCGAAGGTTCTGCAGGAGAAGTTCGGCATCCTCAAGGGATCGATGACCACGATCCACAGCTACACCAACGACCAGAACGTGCTCGATTTCCCGCACAAGGACCTGCGCCGCGCACGGGCCGCCGCGCTGAACATGATTCCCACCACCACCGGCGCGGCGAAAGCCATTGGCCTGGTGATGCCGGAACTCAAGGGCAAGCTGGACGGCTACTCGATGCGCGTTCCCACGCCGGATGTTTCGGTGGTGGACCTGGTCGCGCTGCTGGCCAAGAATGCCACCGCCGAGGAAGTGAATGCCGCTTTCCAGCACGCCGCTGCGCACGAACTGAAGGGCATCCTGGCTTACACGGACGACCCCGTGGTTTCGACCGACATGCTGCACAATCCGAACAGCTCCATCGTCGACGGCCAGATGACCAAGGTGCTCGACGGGAATCTGTTGAAGGTGGTGAGCTGGTACGACAACGAGTGGGGTTACTCCTGCCGCGTGGTCGACCTGATCGCGTTCCTGACCGCCAAAGGCCTGTAGTAGCGCAGCACGCATCCATATTCGACGCTTCGCGTCCTCGAACCAAAGAGGGCGCGATGCGTCCAGGCAAGCCCGTGGCGCAGGCTGTCTCAGCCTACTGAGCCGGGAATCATCGGCTTTTCTTCCCGTGGCTTCCATCGCGGCCTTCGTCGCGTTACACTCATCCTCCATGCGCAAACTTTTTCCGCTTGCCTTGATTCTGCTGGCTGCCTTACCGGTGAGGCCGCAAGCCCCCGCCCCAACCGGCCTCGATCCCGACCGCTTGAAGTTGATCCCCGTTCGCCTGCGTGAATTGGTCGATAACCAGACCATTCCGGGCGCCGTCGCGCTGGTGGCGCGGCACGGCGAAGTCGCGTCTCTCGATGCCGTGGGCTGGCGCGACATCGAGGGCGGTAAGCCTATGACCACTGATTCCATTTTCCAGATCATGTCGATGACCAAGCAGTTCACCGGCGTGGGCGCCATGATGCTGGTCGAGGAAGGGAAGCTCGAGCTAAAGCGTCCGATTGAAGACTACCTTCCCGAGTTTCATGGGCAAGTGATGGAAGAGCGCTTGCCCAACGGCAATATGACCACGCATCCGCCCGCGCGCCCACCCACGGTCTGGCAGTTGATGTGTCACACCTCCGGCCTCGGCGAAAATCCGGACGGCGAGCTGAGCGACAACCTGCGCACCATGCGCGTGCCCCTGGACGAAGCGGTGCGATTCTACGCGACCCGCCATTTGCAGTTCGAACCCGGCACGCGTTGGCGCTACAGCAACATGGGAATCGCCACCCTGGGCCGCATCATCGAGAAAGTCAGCGGCGAGGACTATATCCACTACATCGAGAGCCGCATTCTGAAACCGCTCGGAATGAACGACACATTTTTTCTTGCGCCGCCCGACAAACGGGACCGCATCGCTCTCGTCTATAAGCACGCCGGTGGGAAACTGGTGCGTGCGGGCGACGAGATTCTGGCCGGCGATCCGGCCAGGTATCGCGCCGGCGCCCGTTATCCCGGCCCCGAATACGGACTCTACTCCACTGCCGGCGACCTGGTGAGGTTCTATCAGATGCTGCTCTCCGGCGGCGAATACAAAGGCCACCGCTATCTCTCCCGCCAGACCATCGACACTATGACCCGCGTCTTCACGCCGCCCGTGGAGCCATCCGGGTGGATGGGCGGCACCGGCTACGGCTTGACGTTCGAGATCGTCGACAAGCCGGAAGGAACGCTGATGCTGCACTCGCTCGGCACCTTCGGCCACGGCGGAGCGTTCGGCACCGAGGGCTGGATCGATCCTCACAACGACCTGATCCGCATCCTGCTCGTCCAGGTTTCCGATGGCAGCAGCGGCCCCGCGCGCGATGCCCTGATGCAGTTGGGTGAAGCCGCCGTCCGGTAGATGCCTGGCTGCTCCGCTCGACCAGAACAACTTGCCGCGCGCGCGTTTTATCCACGCGCGATTCACAAATCCCGCCCGTAACCTGAACGAAACACTACAGAAATATTTTGAGGAAAAGCTCGTTTTTGCCGAAAAAAATGATTGACCGTTTTTCCATCCTGGTTCATATTGATGAAGGTTCCAAGAGGTTTGAGGAACAGCAAGCCTCCGGAAACGTAGCGGACCGGGAACGGTGATCCGTAGCCAGAAAGTCTAGTTTACTAGTTTGAAGGCTGCGGGGAGCGAACGGAGATCGGGCGGATTCGGAAGGCGCGACCGCCGGGTGACCGGGCCAGTCGAACGCTTTGATCCTTAGGGAGGTAAAAGTCCCGAAGGGGAGTGGAAGCTGGGCGGGCCATTCGGGGAGCCGGTTGTGGAAGCGGCAACGGGCACGAGGCAAGGAAGCGGCCGTGGCGGGTAAGAGCTCGCGGGCGGTAGCGGAGCCGAAGAGCCGAACGGGCTGTGGAAGCGGCAGGCAAGCAGGCGAAGGAGCAGGCCGGGAACTTTGACCCCGGAATGGAGGCCTTGAAAGGGGCAGCCGTTGCGGGCGAGCGAAAGGCCGTTACGAGCCAGCGGTGCAGTTTGAGAGAGAAGAAAAGGCTGCGGCGAGCCGGGAAGCGTTAATCCCGAGGCTGGAGGAAACAGCTTTGGGGGAGCGGAACGGCGAATCGTCCGGTGCTCTCAAACGCGGTGTTCAGTGCCGTGCATGACGGCGGTGGGCAGTGCTGGGAATCGGGTCACTTGGAACCATTTTTTTGTGCGTCCCGCCACGCAGGTTCCGGCCCCCGCCCGGGGGCCGGGCCGCACCGATCCCACCCACAGTTCCGATCCCCGCTTCCATCGCCGCGAGTTACAATGTGCGTGTAACTTGGGTCGCCAAGTTACGTGGATATGCGCCAGCCAGGGCGAATCCGGAGATAGGGAAAGGGTACAACGCGAGCCTTTGAAGATCCGATCGCGCAAGTTCGATGGCCGTTGCGGGCGCCACAAGCGATACAATCCCGCCACCGACGGTTGCCCGGCTACTGAGGGTGGCTGCCCGCGTTGCCACCTGCTGTTCGAAATCTGGGAATCCTCTCTCAAGCTGAACCAGCTCATCCGCAGATTCAATCCCCGGCACGACGATCTTCAGAAGCCCTCACCTAAAGCGCCCGCCCACGATCCCCGTCAGTTGAGCCTCATCTGCGACGGCACCCCCTGAGATCCCGATAGACATAGGTAGGGCAGACGATCGTTGTTTTGTCGTCTGTCGTGGTTTGCGAAGCATGACAGATCACGAAAGGCGATGATCTGCCCCACCTATCGTCACCGGAAAGCCTGTTTCGGTACTAGGATAAAAAGGTGCGATCTCAAGTTCCCGAGGACATCCGATGAGTGATTACCGACGCCATGTCAGCGCCGCCTGTGGCGTTCTGGCATTTCTGGCTTTGCTGCCGCAAGTGAATGCGGCTCCCCCGACGATTGCGCTTTCCGGCGAGCGCCGCCTCAGCTTCAACGATGGCTGGCGGTTCTACAAAGGTGAAGCCGCCAGGCGCGGAGAATCCGGAGTTCGACGATTCCGCGTGGCGCGCCGTTCGGCTGCCTCACGATTGGGCGATCGAAGGCCCGTTCGATCCGAAGGCCAACCCGCAGACCGGCGCGCTGCCCATCTTCGGCACGGGCTGGTATCGCAAGTCGTTCGCGCTTCCCGCCAGCGCCAAAGGGAAATACTTCAGCATCGAGTTCGACGGCGCCATGGCCAATTCGAAAGTGTGGGTGAACGGGCATGATCTGGGCGGGCGGCCGTACGGTTACATCGGCTTCAGCCTGGATCTCACGCCGTACTTGAATTTCGACGGCGCGGCCAACTTGATCGCGGTGCGGCTCACGCCCGAAGATCACTCGTCGCGCTGGTATCCGGGCGCGGGCATCTATCGCAACGTGTGGCTCGACGTGACCGGTCCCGTGTATGTCGCCCATTGGGGAACCTATGTCATCGACGCCCAAGGTGAGCGATGACCAGTCCTCCGTGTCGGCGAAAACTACCCTGCGCAACCGCTCCGGCAAGGAGGTCGAAGCCATCGTGCAGACCTCGGTGCTCGATCCCTCCGGCATCATGGTGAGCCGCAACGGCAATGCCGTGACGATCCCAGTCGAGGGTCCGCATGCGACGCCGGTGGTCGTTCCCACCATGTTGACCGTGAATCACACGAAGCGCTGGGACGTCGACCATCCCTATCTCTACACGCTCGTGACCGAGGTGCTCGTGAACAACCTGGCCCTCGACCGCTACACCACGCCATTCGGTATCCGCACCATCGGCTTCGATAAGGACAAGGGCTTCTCCCTGAACGGCCGCCACCTGAAACTGCAAGGCGTCTGCGACCATCACGATCTGGGCGCGCTCGGCGCGGCCGTCAACCGCCGCGCCATCGAACGCCAGTTGCAGATTCTCAAGGCCGCCGGCGTCAATGCCCTGCGCACCAGCCACAATCCGCCGGCGCCGGAGATCCTCGAATATTGCGACCGGCTCGGCCTGCTGGTGATGGACGAGTCCTTCGATATGTGGCGCATCCCCAAGGTGCCCAACGGCTACAGCAAGTACTTCGCCGACTGGTCGGAGGACGATGCGCGCGACATGGCGCGCCGCGACCGCAATCATCCGAGCATCATTATGTGGAGCATCGGCAACGAAATCCCCGAGCAGGACCATCCGGAGGTGCAGGGCTGGCAGCGAAGCGCGGCGCCTCACCGGTTTCTTCCACGAGGAAGATCCCACGCGGCCCACCACCTCGGCTTTCAATAGCTGGGACAACGCCATCAAGAACAAGATGGCCGCCGAAGTCGACATCCCCGGCTTCAATTACTCGCCGATGCACTACGAGCAGATCCTCAAGGAGCACCCGGACTGGATCATCTTCGGCTCGGAGACTGCCTCCTGCGTCAGCTCGCGCGGCGTCTATCATCTGCCGATCGTAGCTTTCGAAAACCCCCGGTCGCTCCAGGTTTCGAGTTATGACACTGTCGCCCCGGAGTGGGCCATGTGCCCGGACGTTGAGTTCACTTACCAGGATAAGTTCCCGCAAGTGCTCGGCGAGTTCGTCTGGACCGGCTTCGACTATATCGGCGAGCCGACGCCCTTCTGGGGTTGGCAGGACAAGAATCCGCAGGACTGGCCGTCACGCAGCTCCTACTTCGGCTTCATCGACTTAGCCGGGTTCCCCAAAGACCGCTACTACCTCTACCAGAGCCAGTGGACCACCAAGCCCATGGTGCATTTGCTGCCGCATTGGAATTGGGAAGGCAAGGAAGGTCAGGCGATTCCCGGTGATGGCTTACTCCAACGCCGAGCGAAGTCGAGTTATTCCTCAACGGCAAGTCGCTTGGCAAGAAGGCGCGCTTCTCCGATCCGTGGGAGATGCCCGTCGAGGCAGAACGTCAGCGAGACCGGTAAGTTCGTCACCAAGTACCGCCGCATCTGGCAGGTGCCTTATGAGCCGGGCACGTTGAAAGGCAGTGGCGTATCAGAACGGCAAGCAAGTCGCGATGGAGGAAGTGCATACTGCCGGCGCACCAGCCAAGGTGAAACTGGCGGCGGACCGCGCCGTGATCCAAGCCGATGGCGACGACCTTTCGTTTGTCACCGTGCGGATCGAAGACCAGCACGGGAACCTGTGTCCCATGGCCGATAACCTGGTGCATTTCGATGTTACCGGCGCCGGAACCATCGCGGCCGTGGATAACGGCAACGCCGCCACCGAAGAGCCGTTCCAGGCCGATCACCGCAAGGCGTTCAGCGGCATGGCGCTGCTGATCGTGCGCTCCAAGGCCCGGCGAACCTGGCAGGATCAAGATCGTCGCCACCTCCGAAGGCCTGGCGAAAGACACGACCGAACTCATGACGCGGCGGCCGAAGTAAGTGAGGCGGGTCGGCTAAGGTATCACGGACCGGGCAAGCCCGGAGGGCGAAAGACAGTAGGCCAAGGCGTGAGCATTGGGACTGGCAGGAATTGTCGGAAAGCCCTGGAACGGGGTGAAAGGTCTTCTCGCCGGCAAAGACTCTTACGCCCCGGCAGCCGGGCAAGCCGTCAGGTTCCGGAAGCGCGGTTTCAAAGCAACTACACCGTGCTACAATCGCGAACGGCCTTGTGCTTGGCCCGATGATTCCAGCGGGTAGACGCCCGAAGGCGGGTATCGTAAGCCGCGTGATGCCTCCGTCGTCCCGCTGCTCTTAATTGCGACGGAGCCGCCCGGAAAGGAACGGCAATGTTCAGCAAGCTTCTTCCACAGCTCGTGGACAATACGTATAGCGGCCGTAAGCTCGCGCTCTGGTTGTTCGCGGTGGTCGTGGCCGTCAAGATCCTCCAGTGTGTGCTGATCATGTTCAACGGCAGCTATGTCTTGAGGGGCGCAGACGGCGTCCCACTTGACACATACACACCGGCAGGCGCACAGGCCGTAGTATCGGTTTGGGCACTTGCGTCTCTCAACCGTCTGCTTATCTGTTTGCTATGTGTACTGGTATTGGTCCGGTATCGCAGCTTGATCACATTGATGTTTTCAGTGCTAGCGGTCCAGTATCTGGCCTCCGAGGTGATTCTCCGTGTCATTCCGATTGTCCGGACGGGGACACCACCAGCCCCCCTCGTAAACTTCATGCTTTTCGTTTTGACAATCCTTGGACTATCGCTATCGGCATGGGAGGCAGGATAGCCTTGAGGGCTACTGCCCGGATGCTCTTTCATTAGACGACAGAACCGCGAGTGAATTGTCCGCCATCCGGTAACAATCCACATGACCGAGAAAGTCGCCAGATCGGAAGCTGACCCGCTGCCCAGGGCCCGACCGACCTAACGCTATTCGATAGCAGCAATCGCCCCGCGCACCTGCGCCAGCGTGGCTTCGACATCCGGGCGGTCGACGCGGATCACGTGGGCGGTCGGCGTCGTAGGCCGCCAGCGGTCGAACATGCGCGGGGCGGGGAAGCCGGCGAAAATCGAAATCAGCGGGACGCCTGCCGCCGCGGCGACATGCTGGCCGGCGGAATCGTAACCCACATACAGGCGGCTGGCGGCGATGAGCGCGGCGAAGCCTGCGAACGAGCCTTCCCAGAAAGTCGCCGCAATGCCGGAACGGCGGCATGCCTCTTCCACGCGCGCGGCTTCTTCGCCGCCGGCGCCTTTGTCGATCGTCAGCGGCAGACCAGTCGCGGCGAGCAGCGCCAGCAGCCTCTCTTCGAATGGATCCGGCAGGCGCTTAGCGGGATTTTCGCCGACGCCGAGACTGACGGCGATGCTGGCACGCGCCAGCGCCGGCGCGGCGAGCGCAAGGTACGGGCAAGCGCCATCTACCTGTAATGTCTCGCGCGCCCAGGCGGCGGCCAACTCGGGCAGCGATTGGCCGCCATCACCTCCATAGGCGCGGCTTTCAAACAAGTGGTAGCGCTCGTCGGGGCAGATCGGAAGCAGGCCAAGTTGCGTCAGACGCGAATCCGGATCGAGGACGAGTGCGTGGGTAACATCGCAGAGCGCACGCAACTCGCTCCACACGGCGAGCCGGCTGCGCAGGCTCCCGCGCTGGTATCGACCGGCGCGTGTTCCAGGCGAGCGTCACCAGCGAACAGCTCATAGTTCTTTCGCGGGCCCACGAAGACGATGCGGGCATGCGGGAAGCGGCGCTTGGCCGCGTCCAGCAGCACGCTGGTGACGGCCACATCGGCGCCCAGCGTAACGCGCGAAAGCACGAAAACGCGCCGCGGCTCCACGCTGACGGCGCGCGTGCGCCGCACGCGCCGGTAGCGCGCTAAGAGCGCGGCGGCATCGAAATCGCCCAGTCAGTCTGCGCGATGGCGCTCGCGAATCAGGCGGACATACGCGTCGCACAGCGCCGGTTCGAAGCGGTCGGCCAGACCTTCCACCAGGATCGAGAACAGCGCCGGAGCGCACGGCTCTTCGAGCAGCGCGGGCGGCAGTGTGGGCGGCGGATCGCCCGCCAGGCACCGCGCCAGCACCTGCTCCGCGATCGATGCTTACACGAAGTACTTGTCAACCAGAATCCCCAGCTTTTGGCGCGTGGCTTCGTTCACCAGCTTGCGGTCGGTGATGATGGCGTGGGCCAGCGCCGCGCCGCACTTGCACGAGCGGCCGGCGGGCATGCGCGGCCACCGCGGCCGCTCACCACCTTGCACGCGTTCTCCGCGTTCTTCATGAGGTTGGCGATGATCTGGTTGACGGTGACCGCGTCGTGGTGCGGATGCCAGCAATCGTAATCGGTCACCATCGCCACCGTGACGTAACAGATCTCGGCCTCGCGCGCCAGCTTGGCTTCGGTGAGATTGGTCATGCCGATCACGTCCATGCCCCAGCTTCGATAGACGTTGGACTCGGCCTTGGTGGAAAACGCCGGGCCTTCCATGCAGAGATAGGTGCCGCCCGATTTGGCGGAGACGCCGGATTCGGCGCAGGCCTCGGCCAGCAGGCCCGCCAATTCCGGGCAAATGGGATCGGCTAAACCGACGTGGGCCACCAGCCCATCGCCGAAGAATGTGGAGGCGCGGCCGCGCGTGCGGTCGAAGAACTGATCGGGCAGAACGAAGTCGAGCGGGCGGTGTTCTTCCTTGAGCGAGCCGACCGCGCTAAGCGAAATGATGCGCTCCACGCCGAGCGATTTCATGGCGTAGATGTTGGCGCGGAAGTTGATCTCCGAGGGCGAGATGCGATGGCCGCGGCCGTGGCGCGCGAGAAATGCGACCTCGCGCCCGGCCAGCGTTCCCACCACGAAACTGTCCGAGGGCGCGCCGAACGGCGTGTCGATAGCCGCCCCCTGCTGCGCCGCAAAGCCCGGCATGCTGTACAGCCCGCTGCCGCCGATGATTCCGATTTCTGCTCTCACGTAGCGATCTCCTGGGTGATTCGGTTGGCAGGCGATAGCGCCGCCCCACTTTCCGCCAGGCGAGTGGGACAGACGCTTTCGTCTGTCAATAGTTAATAATCGTCAGACGATCTCTTCCTTCGCCGGGTCCCAGCTTACCGTGCGACCGCTGCGGTAGCTGTCCACCGCCATGCGGCAGGCGATGGCGACGCGGTAGCCCACCTCGAACGGGCAGTTCACCTCGCGCGCGTCGCCGCGGATGTGATCCACGAAGTTCTGCATGTGCGCCTTCGGATCGGAGCGCGTCATGCCCGCCATCTCGGTTCCGTCCGGGCGGTTCTTCTTCTCCGGCTGGTAGCGGATGCTCTGCATGGTGTGGGTGATGGCGCCATTGTCGCCGAGCACGTCCTCGGTGACGCCCAGGCGCTCATTGCCGAAGCTGGAATCCCAGCTATACAGCAGCTCTTCGGAGTGCTCCATGGAAACGTTCATCGTGTCGGGCACTTCGCGGCCGTCTTTCCAAAGATAAAGGCCGCCGGTCATCGTCACTTTGCGCGGAATGCCGAGACCCATCGCCTTGTACCAGAACGCAAGCTGGTGGCACATGTTTTCGTAAATGTTGCCGCCGGAGTAGTCCCAGAAGAAGCGCCAGTTGATGTATCGGTTGGCGTCGAAGGGCCGCTCGGGCGCCTCGCCGAGGAACGCCTTCCAGACGATGTTCCCGGCCGTCATGTCGGGGTAGATGGCGCGCGACCACTGCGGCTTGCCGTGCGGCGTATTGCGGTACATGTGGCCGTGGATGACGGTGATTTTGCCCATCAGCTCGGGCCGGAGGAACGCTGGCGGCGTCGGCCATCTGGCCGGTCGAAGTCCACTGGTGGCCCACCTGCACCGTGCGGCCTGCGCCTGCGCGCTGCCAGGCGGCGCGCATTCGCTTGGCGTGCTCCACCGTGAACGCCATGGTCTTTTCCTGGTAGACGTGTTTGCCCGAGTCGAGCGCGGCGACGAAGTGCTCCGCGTGCAGGTGCTGTGGCGTGGCGATGAGCACCGCATCCACGTCCTTGTCTTCCAGCAGTCGCCGGTAGTCGGCGTAGGTCTTGACGCCGGGAGCGATCTGCTGGACCTCCTCCAGGCGGCGCGTGTAGACGTCGGCGGCGCCGATGCATTCGACGTTTTCGAGCGCCAGCGCCTGGCGCAAAATCTCCTTGCCGCGGTCGCCCGCGCCGATGATGCCGATGCGGAGACGCTCGTTGGCGCCCATCGCATTGGACGCCGCCAGAGTGCCGGCCAGGCCGGTGGCTACTTTGCTGATAAACAGACGCCGGGACTGCATGCCCATTGACTCCTTCGATTCACGCTTTGCTTGTTTCGCAGGGAACACCACGATTATATCCGGGCTGACCAGTGAACTGCCGGCGGCTAGCTGGTCGGGATTTTCTTCAGCGCCGCCTGGATTTTCGTGGCCAGCGCCGTGGCTTCCTTGCTCTCGGGAATCGAGTGCAGCGCAGCCAGCGCTTGCTCCAGCATCACCCTTCGACGCTGCGGCTCGTCCAGCTTGTTTAGGGTGAAGACGTCGGACACGTCGAAGAGCGTCTTGGCCGCGGCGTATAAGAACGTCGTGCGCGGCGTCTTGACCTCGCCCGCTCTGAACCTCTCCAGCGCCTGGGCCGAATCTCCCTCCGAGCCGTTGGCCTGGCACACCGCGAGGATGACGCCGCGCTCGACCATCGCCGTTTCGAGCCATTGCGCCTCGGCCTCCTGCATCGCCACCCCGGCGTACGCTTTTCGCAGCGAAGGCGGATCGATGGCCGAGCCGGGAGGCAGGTCGAAGGCAAGCTGCACCTCCTCCGACGGATCCCTTTCGACGAACGAGTGCACCGCCTGCGTGAAATCCATTGCGGCGTGAGCCGCCATCGAACGCAAGTCCATCACCTGCTTATGAAATATCAGCGGATTGGCTTTGTTGAGCCGGCCCCCGGATTCGTAACCGTCAGCCAGCTCGCAGTATCCTCGCGCCATGCCGCCGGCGAGCACCGTCTGCCAGATCCGCGCCCTGGGAGAGAATCCGTTGTCGGTTTGCTGCAATTCCGAAAGGTCGTCGTTGGCCTTCATGATGTCGCCGCGGTGGTACGCTCGTTCGGCTGCATTCCACAAAAATGCCGGCGACCCTGGATCGGGAGTTGTAGGCCCGCTGGAACAGGCGACGAGAAAAACACCAGCCCCAACCGCCGATAGAAGTGCCTGCAATCTCATTCACATCTCCGCCGTTCCGCCGGACCCTGGCTGCGGGCAAACTCGTGGCGCTGCCTGACATCCGCTCGTCCTCCGAATAAAGCGTAAGCGACGCCCGAGCCTGGATGAAGCGCTCGACTCCCGGCTGCCGGTTTTTCAGCCAGGCCCGCCGAAGCCCGGAATTGGGCTCCGCCCTTCAGAGGTAACTCCTGGCAAAGCCGAATTCAAGGCTTTCTGCGTGGGAACCGCTGAATAGGTCCCAGATTGTGAGTACTAGTAATGTTGCCGGACTCTATTAACCCACCTACTAACCCCAATTACTATCCCTCTAAGCGCTTGCTGAAAAATGCCAAACATGACGGGCCACAGATAAACACAAATGAACACCGATATATACCGGCTTATCCGTGTTCATCTGTGGCCCAAGGTTCTTCTTCGGACTTTTTCAGCAGCCTGCTAAGTCGTGGCGCAGGCTGTCGAGCCGGTTGAGCCGAGTCGTCGCGGCTTTCCCGGCCACTATCTAAGCGCACAGCCCGGCGCGCCGGCACGAGTGCTGCCGTCCTCATCGCCGGTATCGGCTCCGCCGCGGCCTCACAGGCCGTGGGCAATCGCCGGCTCGCGCACCAGCGATACCACGGCCGGTTGCGCCAGGCTGCGGAAATCGGCCATCTTCATGTGCAGGATTTCGCGGTGCGTGCCGGCGTTGAACGCAATCCGCTCCTCGCCGGTCAGGCTGCTGTCGGCGACGGGCCAGATGCTGTTTCCCACAACACCGCGTCACGACAGGAACCCGGTCTGCGACACGATCCCATTCCCAAGCTTCCTACAACGGAACCTCGCGCCAGTCGCGAGCCCTTGAACAGAAGGTTGCGGAGTGTGCGATTCAAGGAAGACTATAAATGGGAAGGCAGGTTGTTCAATGTCGGCACAGACCCCAAGTTGGAAGCTGGTACTCCGGGCGATCTTCCAAGCGCTCACTTTCCTGTTGCCATTTGCTTTCGCGGGCCGCCTGGATTGGTGGCGCGGCTGGCTTTTGGTCGGCTCATTGCTGCTAATCGCCGGGGTGAGCTTCGCCGTAATGCGGCGCAAGAACCCGGACCTGATGCGGCGGCGGCTGGAGTGGCAACCGGACGTCAAGCGATTCGAGAGATTCGTGCTCGCCGCGGCGGCTGTCGGCTTCCTCAGCTTTTATGCGGTGGCCGGCCTCGACGCGCGCTACGGCTGGTCGCAACTCAGCGCGGCCTGGATATGGCCTGGCATCGCGCTGGAGCTCCTGGGATTCGTACCCATTTACCTGGCGCTCGCCGAGAATCCCTTCCTCGAAAGGCAGGTCCGCGTTCAGACCGAGCTTGGCCATCACGTCATCACCACGGGACCGTATCGCGTGGTGCGTCACCCCATGTATTCCGGGCTGATGCTGTTGCTGCCGGGGTGCGCGCTGGTTGTCGGCTCGGCATGGAGTTTTGCGCCGATCACGATGCTGATGGCCACCTTCATTGTCCGTACAGTGCTGGAAGACGGTGCCCTGCGCCGCGAGTTGCCGGGCTACGAGGAGTACTGCACCAGGACACGCTACCGGCTGGTTCCGGGCGTCTGGTAAGGCCGGGCGAGCTTCTCTATTACTCCGTTGGTCACATCCGTTGAGCGTGTTACCCGCGCGGCAAACGCCGCCGCGTCTCTCCGATCATGCGCGGTGATCCGCCCGACGCAAGCCCCAATCTGAGCCCTGCCCCACTCTGTACCCGTATTTGAGCCGCACTGCCCCGCTGGCATACCATAAGCCTTAGTGCCCCCTTCGCCGATTACCGTCTTGCTGGTCGACGATCATGCCCTGGTGCGCCGCGGCTTTCGCCGCATGCTCGAGGACGACTCCGAAATCGAAGTGCTGGGCGAGGCCAGCGACGGCCACGACGCGGTGGAGGCGGCTGCGCGCCTGCATCCCGCGGTGGTGGTGATGGATTTCGCCCTGCCCAGCATGAACGGCGCGGTGGCCACCCGGCTGATCCTCAAAGACAGCCCGCAGACCGCGGTCCTGATGCTCAGCATGCATTCCGAAGCTTCCTTTGTGCGCACCTGTCTGGAGGCCGGCGCGCGCGGCTACCTGCTCAAGAACGCCATGGATTTGGAGCTGGTGGCGGCCGTCAAGCAGGTGGCCGGCGGCGCCCGCGTGCTCGATCCGCGGCTGGGCGCGGTGGCGGAAACGGCCAATGCGGCTCCCGCTTTGAGCACGCGCGAGCTCGAGGTGCTGCAACTGATCGTCAACGGCAAGTCGAACAAGGATATCGCCACCGTGCTCGGCCTGAGCGCCAACACGGTGGCCGTGCACCGCGCCAATATCATGCAGACGCTGGGCATCCACAATACGGCGGAGCTGGTGGTCTACGCCATCCGCGAAGGGCTGGTGAGCATCGCGTGAACCGCCGGTCGTTTCTGGGCGGGTTGGCTGGCCTCGCGGCGCCGTTGCTTCCGGCCGCCGGCAACGGGCTGGGCTTCCAGTTAGTGGATGTCACGGCCGCGGCGGGCATCGACTTCCATCACAACAGCGGCGCGTTCGGCGCCAAGTACCTGCCCGAAACCATGGGGTCCGGCTGCGCGTTTCTGGATTACGATGGCGATGGCTGGCTGGACATCCTGCTGGTGAACGGCATGGACTGGCCCGGCCACAAGCGCCAGCGCAGCACCCTCAAGCTCTACCGCAACAATCGCAACGGCACCTTCACCGACGTGACCGAGCGCGCCGGCCTGGCGGTGGAAATGTACGGCATGGGCGTGGCCGTGGCCGATTACAATAACGACGGCTTTCCCGACATCCTGATCACCGCGGTGGGCCAGAACCGCCTGTTCCGCAACACCGGCAAGGCCATTTCGTCGACGTCACCGAGAAGGCCGGTCTGGGCGGGCGCAACGCGTTTCAGCACTTCGGCGCTGTGGTTCGATTTCGACCGCGACGGCTTGCTGGACCTGCTGGTCTGCAACTACGTCAAATGGTCGCCGCGAGCGCGACGTGTTCTGCAGCGTGGACGGCCACCGCAAATCCTATTGCACGCCGGAGGCCTATCACGGCGAGACCTGCTGGCTGTTTCGCAACCGCGGCAACGGCACGTTCGAGGATGTGACCGCCAAGAGCGGCATCTTCGACAGCACCTCGAAATCGCTGGGCGTGGCGCTGGTGGATTACGACCGCGACGGCTGGCTGGACGTGCTGGTCGCCAACGACACGCAGCCCAACAAGCTCTATCGCAATCTGCGCAACGGCACGTTCGAGGACGTGGCTGTGCGCGCCGGCATCGCCTTCAGCGAGGACGGCAAGGCGCGCGCCGGGATGGGAATCGACGCGGCCGATTACGACAACTCCGGCGCGGCTAGGCATCGCCATCACCAATTTCGACAACGAAATGATGGCGCTCTACCGCCCCTCGCGGGCGGGCGGCTTCTCGGACTCGGCCATCAAGGCCGGCGTGGGCCAGGCCTCGCGCGAAAGCCTGGGCTTCGGCTGCGCCTTCCTCGATATCGATCTGGATGGCCGCCTGGACCTGGCCGCGGTCAACGGCCACATCGACGAAACCGTCCGCCACATCCGCAGCAACGTCGGCTACGCGCAGCCGCCGCACCTGTTTCACAATGACGGCCAGGGCCGCTTCCGCGATGTTGCCGCTGCCGCCGGCGCCGGTTTTGCCGCCCCCAAAGTGGCGCGCGGCCTGGCCTACGGCGATTTCGACCGCGACGGCGACCTGGACCTGGTGGTCACCACCAACCAGGGGCCCGCGTACCTGTATCGCAACGACGTGACCAACGGCTTCCACGCGCTGCGCATTCATCTGACCGGCAGAAAATCCAACCGCGATGCGATCGGCGCTGTGGTGCGCGTGACCACTCCCGAGGCAACCCAGTCGCGCATGGTCAAGACCGGCTCCAGCTACCTGTCGCAATCCGAGCTGACGCTCACCTTCGGTCTCGGACCGCGCGACGCCGCCACGCGCCTGACCATCGAATGGCCCAGCGGCGCGACGCAGGAGTTCGCCGGCGTTCACTTCGGCGGATACGAGTGCGTGGAAGGCCAACCGCTCAAGAAACTCGACGGCTACTGAGTGGGGCAGGTCACCGACCTGCCAACGCCGGGCAGCTACCAAAAACCGATGTACGGGCGATACCTGTCCGGCGCGGCCTCGAACGGAGAATAGGCTGTTCGGTTTTTTGACACTCGCGGTTCCGGGTTCTGGCAGTAGTGCACCACCAGCACCTGATCCGGGCTGTTGAAGCATCTGTCGGACCGGTCGCAAGGAAGCAGATCGAACGGCCTTTGTCCAACCCAGATGTTCCGTCCCGCGAGTTGGGCAAACTCCTCACGAAGGTCCTCGTGACAGTTGCCCCATCCGATGGCGGCGCAAGGCGCGAGCGGATCGGCCTCGGCTGGCAGAATATGGAACCATTGACCATCCGGTATCTGTTCCAAGGCTCTCGCCAGTAGTGCTTCGTCCGCAACCCCGCGGATAGGATACTGCTTGGCGCGGAAGATCGAGATGTCAACTTCGGGATCCGTCTCGCTGGCGACTACGGTCCTGAGTTCGGGCAAGCTTCGAATGAAGTGCGCGCTGCCATTGGAGCCACCGTTGTGCGGGTGGCTCAGGTCTACATACAGTTCACCGGTCTCTTGCAGCCAGTCATGCAGCATCGCGAGGTCAGGCGGTGCAAACAGCCTCTCGTACCCCATGAGCAAATCATCTGCCTCCTCAGCCGAAAGGTCAATGGTCTTCAAACCCGCTCCAGATGGCCTCTCGAGCGGTGTTGGACCCCTCCGCGCACCATTTCTTCCCCGCCTCACCCTTGCAGTCACCAGCGCTCTCCCCAAGCAATCCAATCACTTAGCGCGAGAATCTCTTGACGCACCCGCTATCCTTGAATTGGGACTGTGGCGCTCGAGCTCCGCTGCTGTCCTTTTCCCTGGCCAGGGAACGTTGCGGTCTAGTGGTACTGAACTTCCGGCGCCCGTTAAAGGCATGCGGGGTCCCCCTCGGGCTGGACTCTCGACGGAAGACTTTGAATTCTGGAATTCATGACCGCCGGCGGAATACGGATAGCTATCATTGCCGCCCGCCGGATATCAGAGAGTAAGGAACGAATCGACCTCGAGATGCTCGCCATCAAAGCGGGCCAATACATCGAAGTTTCTACTTGAATCATCGGGTGGCCGATACGCACGGCGATAAGTCCGCGAAGCCCGGCCACCCGCAACGCACTCTTATTTTCCTACCAATCTCTTTCGGGCGTACTGCGCCCAAACATGCGGGACAGACGATCGGTTTTGTCGTCTGTCAACGCGTCGGGATCAAGCGGGGCAAGACAGACCACGAAAGCGATGGTCTGTCCTACCTTGAATCGCTACCGCGCCGCCGCGCCCACCGCCGCCGCGCTTTCCTTCAGCGCCTCGGCCTTGTCCGCCACTTCCCAGGTGAAGCCTTCCTCGGTCCGCCCGAAGTGGCCGAACGCCGCGGTCTTGCGATAGATCGGCCGGCGCAGATTCAGCGTTTCGATGATGCCGCGCGGCGTCAGCGAGAAATTCTCGCGCACCAGCTCGGTAAATCGCTCGTCCGGGATCGCGCCGGTGCCGAACGTATTCACGTTCACCGAAACCGGCTCCGCCACGCCGATGGCGTAGGCAAGCTGCACCTCCACCCGCGTCGCCAGCTTCGAAGCCACCAGGTTCTTGGCGATGTACCGCGCCATGTAGCAGGCCGAGCGGTCCACCTTGGTCGGGTCCTTGCCGGAGAACGCGCCGCCGCCGTGCCGGCCCATCCCGCCGTAGGTGTCGACGATGATCTTGCGGCCCGTTAGGCCCGTATCGCCGTGCGGTCCGCCCACCACGAAACGCCCGGTCGGGTTGATGTGGTACTTGGTCTGCGAATCCACCATGCCCGAAGGAACCACCGGATCGATGATGTGCTTCTTCACCTCGCGGCGCAGTTCTTCGATCGAAATGTCCGCGCTGTGCTGGGTGGAAATCACCACGGCTTCGATGCGCTTCGGCACGCCGCCCACGTATTCCACGCTCACCTGGCTCTTGCCGTCCGGCCGCAGGAAGTCCAGCACGCCCTCGCGCCGCACCTGGGACAGGCGCTGCACCAGCTTGTGCGCCATCATGATCGGCAGCGGCATCAGCTCGGCCGTTTCGTCGCAAGCGTAGCCGAACATCATCCCCTGGTCGCCCGCGCCGCCCGTATCCACGCCCATCGAAATGTCGGGCGATTGCGACTGGATCAGGTTGTGCACGCCGCAGGTGTGTGCGTCGAAGCCGTAAGTGGCGTCGTTGTAGCCCACGTAATCGATGGTGGCTGCGCGCGATGCGCTGCACGTCCACGTAAGTCTTGGTGGTGATCTCCCCCGCCACGATGCAGGTGCCGGTGGTCACCAGGACCTCACACGCCACCCGCCCTGTGGGATCTTCCGCCAGAACGGCGTCCAATACGGCATCGGAAATCTGATCGGCGATCTTGTCGGGGTGGCCCTCGGTCACCGATTCCGACGTAAACAGGTATCGTTGATTGTCTGACAAAGCTTATCCTCCCGCGGTGTGCGTCATTCTAATTTAACATGCGTCGCCGGCCGCTCTAATAGCGGTAG
The DNA here is from genome assembly GCA_963843095.1 of Bryobacterales bacterium. Classification (GTDB taxonomy): domain Bacteria; phylum Acidobacteriota; class Terriglobia; order Bryobacterales; family Bryobacteraceae; genus Bog-375. The sequence continues at coordinate 75,051 of CAWJLI010000009.1, read as the reverse complement.
TTCTCCGGCTTTATACGGCCCCTCGGGCGCCACGCCCAGGTATTCGGCCTGCTTCGCCGTCAGCGTGGTGAGCTTGACGCCGATCTTTTCCAGGTGCAGCCGCGCCACTTCCTCGTCCAGCTTCTTGGGCAGCGTGTACACGCCCGGTTTGTACGAATCGCGGTTCTTCCACAGATCGAGCTGCGCCAGCGTCTGGTTGGAGAAGCTGTTGCTCATCACGAAGCTGGGGTGCCCGGTGGCGCAACCCAGGTTGACCAGCCGGCCCTCGGCCAGCAGGAAGATGCTGTTGCCGTTGGGGAAGGTGTACATGTCCACTTGCGGCTTGATGTTGGTCCGCTGCGCGCCGGAGCCGTTCAGCCGGTCCACCTGAATCTCGTTGTCGAAGTGCCCGATGTTGCACACGATGGCCTGGTCCTTCATCTGGCTCATGTGCTCCAGCGTGATGATGTCGCAGTTGCCGGTGCAGGTGACGTAGATATCGCCGCGGCCCAGCGTGTCCTCGATGGTGGTCACCTCGAAGCCCTCCATGGCGGCCTGCAGCGCGTTGATGGGGTCGATCTCGGTCACCACCACGCGCGCGCCCATGCCGCGCAGCGAGTGCGCCGAGCCCTTGCCCACGTCGCCGTAACCGCACACCACCGCCACTTTGCCGGCCACCATCACGTCGGTGGCGCGCTTGATGCCGTCGGCCAGCGATTCGCGGCAGCCGTACAGATTGTCGAACTTCGACTTGGTCACCGAATCGTTCACGTTGATCGCCGGCACCAGCAGTTGGCCGGCTTCCTGCATCTTGTAGAGCCGGTGCACGCCGGTGGTGGTCTCCTCGGAAACGCCGCGCCACTCCTCCACGATCTCGTGCCAGCGCCGCGCGTTCTCGCCGTGAACCTCTCTTCAACAGATTCTTGATGACGTCCTCTTCGTGGCTGCCCGAGGGCGTGTTCACCCAGCCGCTGCCGTTCTCCAGTTCGTAGCCTTTGTGGATCAGCAGCGTGGCGTCGCCGCCGTCGTCCACGATCAACTGCGGCCCCTTGCCGCCGGCGTGGCTGAGCGCCCTGTAGGTGCACCACCAGTAGTCCTCCAGCGATTCGCCCTTCCACGCAAACACCGGGACGCCGGCGGCGGCGATGGCGGCCGCGGCGTGGTCCTGCGTCGAGAAGATGTTGCAGCTCGCCCAGCGCACCGTGGCGCCCAGCTCCACCAGCGTCTCGATCAGCACCGCGGTCTGGATGGTCATGTGCAGCGAGCCGGTGATGCGCACGTCGGCCAGCGGCGTTTCTTTCGCGTACTTCCGCCGGATGGCCATCAGGCCGGGCATCTCCTGCTCGGCGATGGAAATCTCCTTGCGGCCCCATTCGGCCAGCGACAGGTCGGCGACTTTGTAGGCAACCGCGTTCTGGTTCAGTGTGGCGGTGCTCATTTTTCGATTAACCTCGTATCAAGGAATCTTGATACATTGATATTAGACGATCGACAAGTATGCCGTCAATCCTGAAATCGCTGCGCCTGGCCGCCGATCCCGGCCGCCTGCGCCTGCTCCTGCTGCTCGAGCAGGAAGAGCTTTCCGTGGCCGAACTGCAGGACATCGTCGGCAAGCCGCAAAGCCAGGTTTCCACCCACCTGGCGCAATTGAAGCAGGCCGGACTGGTGGCCGACCGACGCACCGGCAAGAACGCGTTCTACCGCCTGGACGCTCCCGCCGGCCTGGTGGCCATCCTGCGCCAGGCCGCGGCGGAGATTCCCGAAGCCTCCCAGGACCGCGCCGCCCTGCGCCTGGTGCTGCGCAAACGGCAGGATAAGATGCGCCGCTACTTCGACGAGCTGGCGGGCAAGTTCGGCCGCCAGTACGTGCCCGGCCGCTCCTGGCAGGGAATCGCGGAAGCCCTCCTCAGCCTGATGCCGCCGCTGGTCGATCGCCGACCTGGGAGCGGGCGAAGGCACCATCGCGCAACTCCTGGCGCAGCGCGCCCGGCGCGTGATCGCCATCGACAACTCGCCGAAAATGGTCGAATTCGGCGCTGCACTCGCGCGCAAGAACGGCATCGCCAATCTGGAATATCGCCTGGGCGACCTGGAAAACGTGCCCATACGCACCGGCACGGTGGATGTGGCCTTCCTCAGCCAGGCGCTGCACCACGCGGCGCACCCGGAGCGCGCCATCGCCGAAGCGTGGCGAATCCTCAGGCCGGGCGGCCGCGCCGCCGTCCTCGACCTGAACCGCCACCACCTGGAGGAAGCGCGCGAAATGTATGCCGATTTGTGGCTCGGATTTACCGAACTCGAGCTCGAGCGCTTCCTCAAACACGCCGGCTTCCGCCACGTGGAAACCGCCATTGTGCATCGTGAGACGGAAGCCCCGTATTTCGAGAGCATCCTGGCTACGGGAGCGAAACCGAAGTGAGAGTGGAGGAGGCGGTCCGGCCGGCGCAGGTCATCAGCCCGGCAGCGTGGCGCGGCAGGCACAAAAAAAGCGGCCCGGCGGGACTTGCCGGGCCGCAACCCTATTGCTTGCTAGGAGAAATGTCTTTTCGAACGATGCTTATTGCGCCAGCGGAGCGCCCATGCGCATGCCGTGACCCTGGCTCGAGGTGTAACCCGCCGGAGTCTGGAACAGCGTGGCATCCGGCTCGGAGCGGGTGACGTTGGTGAGCTGCGTCACCGTGGTGCCAAAGCGCGGATCGCTGGTTTTCACCATTACAGGCACTTTGAGATCGCTGGAAACCCAGGTTTCCCGCACGATCTGAATCGCCTCGGCGTTGCCCATCGCGCCGGCCGGAATGGTGCGCGTAACCCGCGTTCCGGCAGCCGCCACACCGTTCATCGTCTGCGTACCCAAGTCTTCCTTCACCACGTTGGCAGAACCCGCGCCAGGGCGCTGGCGGCCAGCCATTCGTGCGCTCGCGCCGCCGGCCGGGGGTTGCCGCATCGGCATCTCGGAAACGGTTTTGCTCTGCGGATTCAGTCTCCGCACCACCTGGGCCACCGGATCGGAAATGGTCACCATGGTGCGGCTGCCCGTGCCGTTCGGTGCATTCCACGTCATCTCTTCGCGTACCCGTCCCTGGCCGTCGCGAAACAGGTTGGTTTGTTCCTGCTGCTGGATGACGTTACCGTTGGCCAGCGTTTGCTGGCGAGTGGTCACCTCGACGGCCGAAAACGGCGCGCCGGTCACCGTGGCGCCGTGGAGCAGGCTCCCCGCTCCCGCCATCCCAAATCCGGCTCCGCCAAACCCCATCCGGCCGCCACGCGGCCCCTGGGCCAACAGGGCGCTTCCAGCCACCAGGGCGATTACAATTGCTTTTCTCATCTGCGTCGAAACCTCCGCTCAATAGAGGATTGCAGGGGAGGGGCGAAAAGTTCCAAAGAACAGCGAAATCGCGCCCGGTTGATCGGCAATACAGCCGGAAGCCTAATCTTCGCCGGCGATCCGGACCAGGCTCTCCCCGGGTACGCCGTTCAGCACCGCATCGGCGTCTTCCGCGGTGAAGGATTCCACCTTGGCCGAGATATTCATCGAACAGAACTTGGGCCCGCACATGGAGCAGAAATGCGCGTCCTTGAAGCCCTCCTCGGGCAGCGTTTCGTCGTGCATGGCGCGGGCGGTTTCCGGGTCGAGCGAAAGCTCGAACTGGCGGTTCCAGTCGAAGCGGTAGCGGGCGCGGGAAAGCTCATCGTCGCGATCGCGCACGCCCGGCCGCTTGCGCGCGATATCGGCGGCGTGGGCGGCGATCTTGTACGCGATGATGCCGGCCTTGACGTCTTCCCGGTTGGGCAGGCCCAGGTGCTCTTTGGGCGTTACGTAGCACAGCATGGAGGCCCCGTACCAGCCGATCATGGCCGCGCCGATGGCCGACGTGATGTGGTCGTAGCCAGGCGCGATGTCGGTGACCAGCGGGCCCAGCGTGTAGAAAGGCGCTTCGTAGCAGAGCTCGTTTTCCTTCTGCACCTGTAGCTCGATCTGATCCATAGGGATGTGACCGGGCCCCTCGATCATCACCTGCACGTCGAACTCCCAGGCCTTCTTGGTCAGCTCGCCCAGCGTCTGCAGTTCCGCGAACTGCGCCTCGTCGCTCGCATCGGCCACGCTGCCGGGGCGCAGCCCGTCGCCGAGCGAAAAGCTGACGTCGTGCTTTTGAAAAATCCGGCAGATGTCGTCGAAGCACTCGTACAGGAAATTCTGCTTGTGGTTTTTGACCATCCACTCGGCCAGGATGGAGCCGCCGCGGCTGACGATGCCGGTGACCCTCCGCGTGGTGAGCGGAATGTGTTGCACCAGCACGCCGGCATGGATGGTCATGTAGTCCACGCCCTGCTCGGCCTGTTCCTCGATCACGTCCAGCATCACCCGCGCGCTCGAGGTCTTCCACCCGGCGCACGCGCGACAGCGCTTCGTAAATCGGCACCGTGCCGATCGGCACCGGCGAGGCGCCGATGATGGCTTTGCGAATGGCCGGGATGTCGCCGCCGGTGGAAAGGTCCATCACCGTATCGGCCCCGTATTTCACCGAGTAGCGCAGCTTTTCCAGCTCGCCCTCCACGTCCGAAACCACCGACGAGTTGCCGATATTGGCGTTGATCTTGCACTTGGAGGCGATCCCGATCGCCATCGGCTCCAGGTTGGGGTGGTGGATGTTGGCGGGAATAATCAGGCGCCCGCGGGCAACCTCGGAGCGCACCAGCTCGGGCGGCAGGCTCTCGCGGCCCGCGATATAGTGCATCTCTTCGGTGACGATCCCCTGCCGGGCATAATACAGTTGCGTGCGGATTTTGTCGTTCTTGCGTTTCTCTACCCAGTTGCTGCGCATCGACGGCTCCTCTGAAGTCCGCGGACGCGCCTGGAACGCCTCTTGAAAGGCGCGGCCAGGGGCGCCCGCGGTTTGCTTGGCGGGCCAACCCCGCGCCGGATTATTTCTTCTTCTTCGGCTTCTTGACTTCCTTCTTGGGGCTCTTATCTTTAGCCATTGATCCTCCCTTATGACTGAGATTATACCCGTTATGGCGGCGCGCGTAGCGAAAAATGAGGCATCGAAAATGGGCCGGGCTGCTCTACAATAGGGATATCGACAGAGCCGACAGTTTGAAGGGGTCAGGCCGCGGCGGCCGCTTCCGGCGGAGCCGCTCCATTCGCATGCCCGATAAATTTCACGAAGAATGTGGTGTGATCGCCATCTATGGCCACCCCGAAGCCGCCAAGATGGCCTATCTAGGGCTGTACGCATTGCAGCACCGGGGGCAGGAATCGGCCGGCATCTGCACCTCAGACGGCAACCGCATCTACACGCGCAAAGAAATGGGGCACGTGGCGGATATCTTCACCAAACCGGTGCTGGCCACGCTGCCGGGCGAGCTGGCCATCGGCCACACGCGCTACTCCACGGCCGGCGACACGGTGCTGCTGAACGCGCAACCGTTTTCGGTTTCCTGCAACAAGGGGCGGCTGGCGGTGGCCCACAACGGCAACATCACCAACACGGCGGAGCTGCGCGAGGAACTCGGCCGGCTGGGTTCGGTGTTCCAGGCCTCCAGCGACACCGAGCTGGTGCTGCACCTGGTGGCGCACTCTTCCGAGCGCACCCTGGCCGGCGCGCTGCGCGAAGCGCTGCTTCAAGTGGACGGCGCTTTCTCGCTGGTGCTGCTGGCTCAGGACCGCATTCTGGTGGCGCGCGACCCGCACGGCTTCCGCCCGCTGGCAGTGGGCGAAATGGAAGTTTCCGGCGGCCGCAAATGCTACGTGTTCGCCTCCGAGACCTGTGCCTTCGACCTGATCGGCGCGGTCTACCTGCACGACGTGGAACCGGGCGAAATGGTCGAGGTCGGCCCGGAAGGGATGACGCGCGAGCGCTATGCGCCGGAGCAGCAGCGCGCGCAGTGTGTGTTCGAGCACGTTTACTTCTCGCGGCCGGATTCGATCGTGTTCGGGCGTTCGGTGGAAGAATCGCGGGAGAACCTGGGGCGGCGGCTGGCGCGGGAATGCCCGGCGGATGCCGACCTGGTGGTGCCTGTGCCGGATTCGGGCGTGGCCGCGGCCATCGGCTACTCGGCCGAATCGGGGCTGCCGTTCCGCCAGGCGCTCATCCGCAATCACTATGTCGGGCGTACGTTCATCGAACCATCGCAGGCCATCCGCGATTTCGGCGTCAAGTTGAAACTCAACCCGGTGCGCCATCTGCTCAAGGACCAGCGCGTGGTGCTGGTGGACGATTCCATCGTGCGCGGCACCACCAGCCGCAAGATCGTGCGCATGGTGCGCCAGGCCGGCGCGCGCGAAGTTCACCTGCGCATTTCCTGCCCGCCGACGATATCGCCGTGCTTCTATGGCGTGGACACGCCGAACCGCTCCGAGCTGATCGGTTCCAGCCACAGCGTGGAAGAGATCCGCCGCTTCGTGGAGGCCGACTCGCTGGGGTATCTCTCCATCGCGTCGCTGCGCAAGGCGGTGGACGACGATGAGAAACACGAATACTGCTACGCCTGCTACACCGGCAACTATCCGACCGAGTTGACCAATATCGAAGGTCTGATTGCCGGCAGCCAGAAGCGTTAAGCCTGAACTGCGCGTCCCCGTTGTAACCTATAGTCGGGTATTGCCGCATTGTCCAAGTTCCTTTTATATGGAGCCTACGTCGCGGGAACGCTCCTCACGGCTTTCGGGTGGCTGGGGGTTCTCGCCCAAGGCGACGCTCTTCAGGGCGACCCGAGAATCACTGGAGTAGTTCTCATATTCGCGGCGGCTTTGGCCTTCTTGGCGATTTCTGCGATCGGTTTGCGCCGAGCCAAGAGGTGGACAAGCTATGTGCTGCTCTCCGCGATCGCATTGGAGGCGGCTTTCTGCGTGTACGTTGTTATTGGCCAATTTGCGTTGTAGCTGATCCGGGTACGCGAGTGTCGCGGCGGGCAGGCCACCCGCGCGCATCTGGTTTCTGCACTCCCGAGCGCGTGGGGATATGATGAGCTGTGTATCAGGGCACGGCTTCAGCCGTGCCGCCGAGCCGCAGTAGAGAATCGGGCTTTAGCCCCTGGTCCTGCATACTTGACATGAAGGAAAGCGGCAGGGGCTAAAGCCCTTGGATGCCCGCATTATGCGGCACGGCTGAAGCCGTGCCCTGATACAAGACAGCAAGGTTGGGTTGGCGAGGCGTCGCAGAGCGCTCCAATGCGCCGCGGAACGCTCGTATGCGGAGACTCCAGTGAAAGGTCCCGACCTGAACAATACATCAATGCCTCTCTTTCTCGACGGAAACTCGCTGACCATCGCTGAAACCTGCGCCGCGGCGCGGGCGCGCACGGCGGACGTGGCTCTCGCAGCCGAAGCGCGCGCCGCCATGGAACGCTCCCGGGCCGTGGTCGACCGCCTGGCCGCCGGCGACGACCCGATCTATGCGGTGAACACCGGCGTCGGCCTACTGGCCGGCGTGCGCATCCCGCGCGAACAGCTCGACCAATTGCAGCGCAACGTGGTGCGCTCGCACGCGGCCGGCGTGGGCGAACCGCTGGCACGCGAAGTGGTGCGCGCCATGATGCTGATCCGCGCCAACGTCCTGGCCAAAGGATTTTCCGGCATTCGCCCGCTGATTGCCGAGCGTCTGTGCGAGATGCTGGGCCGCGGCGTCACCCCGGTGGTGCCTTCGCAGGGCAGCGTGGGCGCGTCGGGCGACCTGGCGCCGTTGGCGCATATGGCGCTGGTGTTGATCGGCGAGGGCGAAGCCGAATTCGAGGGCGCGGTCTTCGATGGCGGCGAAGCGCTGCGGCGCGCCGGCATCGAGCCGGTCGAGCTGCATCCCAAGGAAGGCATCAGCCTGATCAACGGCACGCAAGCCATGCTGGCGATCGGCTGCCTGGAACTGGAAGCCGCGGAGACGCTGGCCAACACCGCGGACGTGGTGGCGGCGCTGACGCTCGACGCGCAACGCGGCACGCCGCGCGCCTTCGATCGCGCGCATCCACCAGGCGCGCCCGCAAGCCGGCCAACTGCGCGAGCGCGGCGCGCCTGGTGCGCTTCTTCGAAGGCAGCGAAATCCGCGAATCGCATCGCGGCTGCGGCCGCGTGCAGGACGCTTATTCGCTGCGCGCCGTCCCGCAGGTTCACGGCGCGGTGCTGGACGCGCTGGCCGAAGCGCGCGCGCGTTTTCGCGATCGAAGTGAACTCGGCCACCGACAATCCGCTGGTGTTCGACGACGAAATTCTCTCCGGCGGCAATTTTCACGGCGAGCCGCTGGCGCTCCAGCTCGATTTTCTGGCGATCGCGCTGGCGGCGCTGGCGGGCATCTCCGAGCGCCGCATCGACCGGCTGGTGAATCCCGCGCTCAACGAAGGGCTGCCCGCGTTCCTCGCCGGCCACCCCGGCCTGGAATCCGGGTTGATGATGGCGCAGGTCACCGCCGCCAGCCTGGTCGCCGAAATCCGCGTGCTGGCGAACCCCGCTTCGACCGGCTCCATCACCACCAGCGGCAACAAGGAAGATTTCGTTTCGATGGGGATGACGTCCGCGGTGAAATTGCAGCGGGTGGTGCGCGACGCGCGCTACGTGCTGGCCATCGAAGCGCTGTGCGCGGCGCGCGCGCTGGACCTGCTGGCGCCGCTCCAAACCAGCCCCGTGCTGGAGCAGGTGCGGGAGCGCATCCGCGCCGCGTCGCCGCCGCTCGTTTCCGACCGGCCGCTATACCGGGACCTGGCCGCGCTCGAAGCGCTGATCGCCTCCGGCGGCCTTCAACTGGCGTAGACGCTGAATCGCGCCACCGTGCGAAAGCCCATCCGTTCATAGAGCCGCAGGCCGGCTTCGGTGGATTGCAGCACCACCGGCCGCGACGGCCGCTCACGTTCGGCTTCGGCGAGCGCGTGGCGCATCACCGCCTCGCCATAGCCGCGGTGTTGGTGATCGGGCAGCGTAGCCACGTTGTAGACCCCGATGGTGTCGCCGCAGGCGACGGTGGCCGCGGTCGCAACCGGCACACCGTCCACGTAGCCGACGTACCCCGCGAAACGCTCCCACACGGATTCGTGATCGAACACTTCGTTGAACCAGACGATGGGTACGTGGAAACAGACCGAGCCGATGCCGCGGAAATCGTCACCGGTGCGGGAGTCGCGCACGCGCCGGACTTCGATCTCCGGCAATTGCCGTGTCGGCGGCCGGATCTTTTCGGTCACCATGCCCGGCAACTCGACGGTGCGGCGCAGGCCGTATCGTTCAAACACCTGCCGCAGGCGGCGATGCGCCTTGGGGGCCAGCCAGTCCTCGCAAACCCAAAACGACCACTCCAGGCCGCGCGTGTTGAATTGCAGCGAGGGCAAGAGGATGCACCGCGCCAGCTCGGCTTCGGTCTCCACCGGCCCCGACAGAAACGCCGCGTTGAACATCTGAAACGCGACCCCCGCCGACGCGATGCTGACTCCGGGCAGTTCGCGCACCTCGCCCGCATCCCGGCTGGCCGCGATGATGCGGAACGACTCCCGCAAGTTTTCCGCTACCGCCTCAAAAGTCACAAAATTCAGTATCGCGCAGTTGGGCGGAGGGACAAGCGGGGCGCCGCAATCGGGTACACTGGGCACTCTATGAAGACCTGCCAAGGTATCGCAGGCGCTGTCATGCTCACATTGTGCTTGCATGCATTCCCTCGTGATGCAAAAAGCACTTTCGACCTGCTCAAGAAGGGCAGCTCTCTCTCGGCAGAAGACGCCGCGAGGCTTGAGGCCAGCGTTACACGGGAGCCGGATGACGAAGAAACTCGCATTCAATTGCTCTCATACTACGCAGCGCCCCATTCCGGCGCGGGTCTGTCTTTGGCAAAGGCGGCGCGTGCGAAGCACATTCTCTGGCTTATCGAGAACGACCCGAAGGATGGTCTGGGGCTATTCCAGGTTGCCACGGGCGTTTACCGCCTGAATTGCCAAGGGGACGATCTCGCCGATCCTGACGCCTTCAAACGTGCAGGCGAAGCGTGGCTGGAACAGATCAAAGTGAACCCCGGGGACGCAGAGATCCGGCGTTCGGCCGTCAATGCGATTCAGTATTGCGCCCCGGAACAAGCCGAACAGATGCTGATCGAAGGGAAGGACGAATCCGGATTAGGCCGCCTATATGCTGCTGCCGTTCTGGGTATCACGGGCGAATCGTATCTGAACAACGACCCGGCGGGATCTGATGCCGCCTTCCGGGCGCGACCCTTCGCAGTGAAGGCACGGCGCGTATTGGAGGAAGCAACGGAGAAGGACTTGTTGGTCGCCGCGGCGGTCCGGTTGTTGCGGGACGGGGCTACGTTGTGGGCGGACGGGAAGTTGGACTGGGATTACACGCCGCTTGGCAACGCTCTGCTGGCCAAAGCCAGGCCCTTGGCGCCCGACTCGACCGCTTCTGACCGCGCCGACAACACTCCCTGCGCGCGGTGAGCGCCCGCCTGCCACGATCCGCGTGGGGGGAAGTGTGCAGCAGGCGAACCTAATCAACAAGATTGCGCCCGCCTACCCGTCCGATGCGCGTCACCGTGGAATACAAGGGACAGTACAACTGACTGCGTTGATCGGTCTGGAAGGCAAGATCCTGTACCTGCACCCGGACGCTGGACCGGCCGAATTGATTCCTGCCAGTTTGGAAGCCGTTCGCCAGTGGGAATACAGGCCGACCAGATTGAACGGCAAACCCTGTTATGTAGTGACTCGCATTGATGTGAACTACACGCTTTCGCGGAGATAGGTGATCATCTATATAGCCGTTTGGACCGATGAGGCGTCGTTCAGAAGCCGCGGTGGGGGGTGTTGGCGGGAGTGATGCCTTTGGATGATCCCTGCCGGAGCGGGCAAGGCCTCGTTGGCTTCTGCCGGATTTGGGAACGCGGCGGCCACATCGGGCTCCAGCACGATCACAGCGCTTCCCGCGGCGTATCGCGATGCGTACTTGTTGCGCGAGGCCCGACTGAAGTCATACTCCGGAAGAATCTCGTCGCCATCCGCCTGCTTGGTGACATCACGCTCACTGAGTGATCTCTCCATAGTTGCTTCGCTCACGACGGGTTGCCAGCCGCGCGCTGATGATCCGAATCGCGCCGCCGGTCTACATAACATGATCGCGCAACGAAGAAGCGGACGTTTCGTTCCGACGCTGCGTGCGAGCCAAGCTCCGGAGGAGCGAAAGATCATAGCCCACGGCTTAAGCCGTCGGGAAAGGGCGGTGCACAGCGCAGCCCCGAAACGGGGCGCAAGACGTGTCGGCCATCGCTGTTCCGCCCCGTTCCGGGGCTGGGGAAAAGCAATCCGTTTCCACACGGCTTGCGCCGTGGGCTATTTTCTAACGCCCTCCGGGCTAACGCAGCAGATCCCCCAGCGCTTCCGCCAGTTGCGGATGCTGGAATTGGAATCCGGCCGCTTCGGCGGCGGCTGGGGCGACGCGCTGGCTGGCCAGCAGGACGTCGGCCATTTCGCCGAACAGGAGCCGCAGAGCCAGTTTCGGCACGGGAAGGAAGGCCGGACGATGGAGCTGCGCGGCCAGTGCGCGCGTGAACTCGGCGTTCGTCACGGCGCCGCGGGCAACGCCGTTCAGCACCGGCGGCGCTGGGTTCTCCAGCGCGAAGCGGAACATCTCGGCCAGGTCGCTCGCATGAATCCAGGCCATCCATTGCCGGCCGCCGCCGATCGGGCCGCCTAGCCCAGCGCGAAATGGGGCCAACATCGCCTTCAGCCCGCCGCCGCGCGGATCGAGAACCAGCCCGATGCGAAGGCGCGTCACCCGCATGCCCAAAGCCTCGGCCTTCACGGCTTCCCGCTCCCACGCAACGCAAACGTCCGCCAGAAAACCAGTGCCGGGGGTGGAATCCTCGCTGAGGATCTCATCGCCGCGCGAGCCGTAGTAGCCGATGGCGGAAGCGCACACCAGCACCCCCGGACGCGGCGAGCAGTTGGCCAGCGCCGCGACCAGGTGGCGCGTACCCACCACACGGCTGTCGTAGATGCGCTGTTTGGCCGCGGCGGTCCAACGCTGCGCGACCGGTTCTCCGGCCAGGTGCAACACCGCGTCGGTATCGCGCAGAGGGACCTCCGGCGCCGGACCGAGCCGGGTCCCACACGGTAAGCCCGACTCCCGCCGGCAGATTGGTGCCTGCGTGACGGCTGAGCACGTGCAGCCGATGGCCGCGGCCGGCCAGCAACTTCATGAGCCGCCGCCCGATCAGACCCGAAGCGCCCGTGACTACGATCTTCATCGCACCAGATTCCAGTGTAGTGCTTGGCACGCCCGCATCGCGGCTAGGTTCAATACCGTTCGCTGAAACAGGGGCCAGGAAAGAATTGTGTCCAATGTCGAGATGACTCTAGCGACACACCAGGCTGGACAGCCTGCGCCACGGATACAATAAAGGCTCATGCGGGCGTGGAACAGGGCGAAGCTTCTGTGGGGCTATCTGCGGCGGCGGACGACGCTCGGCGCGCTGCCGGTCGAATACGTCGTCGAGACCACCGCCAAATGCAATCTCTATTGCCCGATGTGCCCGCGCGAGACCCACGCGCAGCCCAAAGCCGATATGGCGGACGCGGTCTTCGAGCGGCTGGTCCGCGAATCCGCCGATTCGGCCGAGCACATGATGCTGATCGGCCTCGGCGAGCCGTTCATGGACCCGCGTATCTTCGACCGTATCGAGTTCTGCCATCGACACAGCATCTCCACCCTGCTTTCGACCAACGGCACGTTTCTCGACGAGCGCCTGGCGGGGCGCGTGCTCGATTCGCCGCTCGACGAGATCACGCTCAGCTTCGACGGCGCCAAGAAAGAGACCTTCGAGTTCTACCGCAAGGGCGCCAAGTTCGAGAAGGTGCGCGACAATTTCGTGCGTTTCGCGCGCATGAAGCACGAGCGGCGGAGCCAAGCTGCAGGTGGTGGTGCAGATGGTGCGCATGGAAGGCAACGCCGGCGAGGTCGGCGATTTCCTCGAGTTCTGGAGCGCCCTTCCCGGCGTGGACCAGGTGCGCATCAAGGAAGACGAAACCAACCTGATGCGCCCCGACGCCGGCCACGCCGCGGAAGACTGGAAGCACCCCTGCCACTACCTGTGGCGCGGCCCGATGTACGTCAAGCAGAACGGCGATGTGTATCCCTGCTGCCAGAGCTACATGCTGGATGGCGCGCCGCTGGGCAACCTGGCCGACCAATCGCTGGTGCAGATCTGGAACTCGGCGGAGATGGAGCGCATGCGGCGGCTGCACGTCGCCGGCCGCGGCGGCGAAGTGGATGTTTGTTCGCGCTGCTGCACCACCATCCCGCATCCCGCGCTGGTGGTCGGCAGCCTGATTCTGCACGGCCGCACGGTGCGCCGCCTGTTGCCGATGGTGGAGCGGCTGACGTATCTATCGAAGCTGCCGCGCCGGCTGCTGCGGCCGCCGCAGCGGATGCGGTAGTTGGCCGCTCGAAATTGCGGCCAGTGGCAGAACCGAGTTGTTACAGCCAATGGCCCGCTACCGACATGCCGGCGACAAATAGGGCGCCAAACGTCGGCAGTTCCATCAGCGCCATCAAGCTACCGGCATACCAGCGAAACCCCTTCATGCGCCAAACCCAAAACGCACACGACGCAAATGAGCCATAAGAAAGCGCGTCCAGGCACAGACTGGCAGATCGGCCAGCGTGGTGGGGGACGCCGGGATTGGTGATCGGGTTTTGGCACAGCACTCCTACAACAATGGCAGCTGCGAAGAATAGCAGGTGAGTAAGAGCCAACCAATGGTATGGTTTCCAGCGCCGCGTATGAAACGGTCGCTGCCTCGGCCCCGCCCAAATGAGGCTGACCACCACGAGCGGGAGCGAGAAGCGGAACGGGGGAAGAAGGATGGACTCCAGCGCCCACTCGGAGTACTGCAACGCGGTTTGGATGTAACCCATGAGGAGAAACAGCCCACCACCTTCGGCACTAACAAGAACTACTTGCCGACTACCAGCACGTGGAATGTATCCGGTAGAACGGGCGGGCGGACTCGCTGGCCGGCTTTGGCTTCGGGCATCGGGCCGAATTCGGCGGTGAGCAGGTAGACCTTGTGGGTCTTGGTGTCCACGGCCATGGTGCGGGCGCCAAGTTCGGTGGTGACGGTGTCGACGGGCTGCCATTTGCCGGCGACGAGTTTGACCAGCGTCAGCGTACCATCGCGGCCGTTGGAACTGAAGGCCAGGCCGGTGCCGGGATCGTAGCCTGCCGCATCCGGCCCCTGGCCGATTTCGGGTGTGGCGATCACTTTCATCTGCTGGATATCGGTCACCGCCATCATCTTGTTGCCGCAGACGGAAAACAGCACGCCGTCCTTGGCATCGAGGGCCAGGCCGGAAGGCCCGTCGCACGGGTCCAGCTTGGCGGTGCGGGTGACCGCGGGTTTGGCGGCATCGATCTCCACCAGTTCCGACTTGTCCTCCAGGTTGTCGTAGATCTTCCCGTCGCCGGCGGCGGCGCAGAACTCAGGTTTGCCGCCCAGAGGTAAGGTTGCCAGCACGGCGTTGGACTTGGCGTCGATGGCGGTGGAATCGCCGGAGCGGCCGTTGAAGGTGAACACCCGCTGCGTCTTCGGCTCATAGCAGATGGCGTCGGGGTTTTGTCCCGCAGGGATTTCCGCGGTCTTGGCGAAGGTCGTGAGATCGAACACCGTCACGGTGCTGGATTGGCCGTTGCTGATGAACCCCTTGTTGAATTCGGCGGCGACCGCGATGCCGTGCACGCCATGCAGATCGGGGACGGTGCCCACCACGCCGCCGGTATCGGTATCCACAATCGCGATGCTGTTGCCGTGGGAGACATAAAGCCGGTGATTGGCACCATCGGCCGTGACGTAATCCCAGCGTTCGGTCCCGCCGATTTTGATCTTATTGAGAACGTGGTAGCCCTCGGCGGCGAACGCGGCGGCCACGATCAGGACGAGCGCAAAGAGTTTCTTCATGGTCATGCTCCTTCAACGCGATTGGTTCCGGTCTTCAAATAGTACCGCACATCAGGGGCGGCAGCCATTTCTAACAAGTGAACTACATCGAGTTAAAATCAAACTGCGTGCAGCAAATCCTCGCAGCGCCTCGTTGCGTCGCACGCCAGGTCAAAGGGAGGGCAGGCAAATCGTGAATCACTATATAAGAGGCAGGAAACTGGCGATGGCGGCCGCTATGGCTGGAGTTTTGGCGGCACTGGCTTTCTTGCCGGCGTGGGCACAGATGCCGCAGCCGCCGCAGACGGTGCATGGTCCGTGGATGGACAAGAGCCTGTCGCCGGACAAACGGGCCGACCTGGTTCTGGCGGAGATGACGCTCGACGAGAAGATCCTGCTCGTCCATGGCCAGGGCGGTTTCGCGCCGGCCACTCCGCGCTCCAACGGGGGCGCCGGAATGATCTCGGGGATACCCAGGCTGGGACTTCCGGACCTGCAATTGGCCGATTCGGCGGTGGGGGTGCGGGGCGCCGCGGACCGCGGACGCTACTCCACGCTGCTGCCGTCTACCATCGGCGAGGCCGCCACCTGGGATCCGAAACTGGCCTTTGCATACGGCAAGCTGATCGGCCGCGAGCTGCGCGATCAGCAGTATAACGTCACCCTGGGCGGCGGCGTGGACATCACGCGCGAGCCGCGCAACGGGCGCAATTTCGAATACCAGGGCGAGGACCCCGTGCTGGCCGGGAAGATGGTGGCTCAGCTTATCCGCGGGGTGCAGAGCCAGAGCGTCATCGGCGACGTGAAGCATTACGCATTCAACGACCAGGAGACGGGACGCGCTATCGGCAACGTCAAGCTCGGCAAGCGCGCCATGCGCGAAACCGACCTGTTGGCCTTCGAGATCGCCGTAACCGAAGGGCAGCCCGGCATGGTGATGTGCTCCTACAACAAGTTGAATGGCGACTGGGCGTGCGAGAACAGCTACCTGCTCGACAGCGTGCTGAAGAAAGCCTGGGGGTTCAAGGGCTTCGTGCTGTCCGATTGGGGCGGGACGCACTCGGCCGCCAAGGCTGCGCTGGCCGGTCTCGACAACGAGGAGCCGGGGTACCGGTTTTTCGGCGACCCGCTGAAGGAGGCCGTGACGAAGGGCGAGGTTCCCATGGCGCGGCTCGACGACATGGTGCATCGAATTTTGCGCACCGAATTCGCGGCCGGGATCGTGGATGACCCGCCGCGCGGCCGTGTGGTGGATCCTTTCGCCGGAGCCGATCTCGCGCAACAGATCGCCGAGCAGGCTTCGGTGCTGCTGAAGAATGACCACGGCCAGCTGCCGTTGAATGCCGCGACGGTCAAATCGATCGCGGTCATCGGATCGCATGCCGATTCGGGTGTGCTCTCCGGCGGCGGTTCCGCGCAAGTGGATGCGCCGGGCGCCGAGCGAGGCCGCTTCGGCGGGTCGCCGGTCTGGTTTCCTTCGTCGCCGCTGGCGGCCATTAAAGCCAAAGCGCCCAAGGCCAAGGTGGAATTCAACGATGGCGCCGACCCGGTAGCCGCCGCGGCGCTGGCCAAGACTTCGGAAATCGCCATTGTCTTCGTTAACCAGCCCACCAGCGAAGGCCGCGATGTGCCCACTCTGACGCTGCCCGATAAACAGGACGATGTGGTGAGCGCGGTGGCTGCCGCCAATCCGCACACCATCGTGGTGCTCGAAACCGGCGGCGCGGTCGCCATGCCCTGGATCGAACGGGTCAACGCCGCGCTCGAGATCTGGTATCCGGGCATACGCGGCGGGCAAGCGGCGGCCGACATTCTTTTCGGCGACGTCAACCCATCCGGTAAACTGCCCGTCACCTTCGCGAAAACCGACACCGATCTGCCGCATCCGCAGGTTCCCGGCATCGATCTGATTCCCGCCGGCGGGGGCCGCGGTCCACGCGGCCGCATGCCCGATTTCGATATCGACTACACCGAGGGTCTGAAGGTTGGCTACAAATGGTTCGATGCCGAAGGCAAGCAGCCGCTGTTCGCGTTCGGCCACGGCCTCAGCTATACGAGCTTCGGGTACTCGGGACTCAAGGCGGCCATCGACAGCGTATCGTTTGTGGTGCGGAACACGGGCAAGCGCGCGGGCGCTGAGATCGTCGAGGTCTACGCCGGGCTGCCGGCTGCCGCCAACGAGCCGCCGAAGCGGCTGGTGGCGTGGGACAAAGTCGAGCTGGCTCCCGGCGCGTCGAAGACCGTCACGTTGCCGCTCGATCCGAAATTCCTCTCGATCTTCGATGAACAAAAGGACGATTGGAGCCTGCTGCCGGGCGAGTACAAGATCTTCGTAGGCGGTTCGTCGCGGAATACGCCGCTGACGGCGGTGGTCAGCCACTAAGGTTCGCCGCTGGAACTGGTATAGACTCGGATCATGAAGCCAGCGCAGCGTCTAACCGCGATCATCGAACGCGAGGACGATGGTTTTGTGGCGTTGTGCCCGGAGCTCGACATTGCGAGTGAGGGCGCATCGATTGAAGAAGCGCGAACCAACCTCATCGAAGCGCTCACGCTGTTCTTCGAAACGGCCGCTCCTTCCGAGGTCGCGCGCCGCTTTCACAACGAAGTGTTTGTGACCCAGGTCGAGGTGCCGGTTGGGTAAGCTTCGAGTTCTTTCGGGCTCGGAGATCTGCCGGGTTCTGGAACAAAACGGGTTCGAAGCGGTCCGCCAGCGAGGCAGCATGCAAAAGCGTTTGGATGCCACGACGATAACAGTCCCGGTCCCTCTTCACGATCCGGTCCGGCGCGGGACGCTACCGAGCGTAGTTCGGCAGTCGGGACCTTCGCGAATGCTGTTTGAGCTCGAGACGTAGGCTGCCGCTGTCGCGTTCGGCCGACCACAACGCTTTCGAGGCACCGGGCGTCGGCAAGAGTACCGACGCGGCACGCAGAAGTGCGTGCGCCACATTTGCCGTCGGACGGCGAAGCTCTCTTGCGTTGGTTCTAAGCGGCGCTCAGTTCGCTTTCCAGGCTGACCCTATAAAAGCCTCCCTCCTTGAAATGGAAATCCGCAACAAGGAGATTCTCAAGGGACACGTCCTCGCGCGCCCGCGGCGTGTTCGCGAAGTTGCCATCCCAAACGCCGTAGAGTTCGACCGTTTCCTCTCCGGTCGTTCGCAGGAGGGCGACTAATGCCTCCATATTGTGGCGATCACTGGCGTCGCGCTCCGCACCCCGCCGAGGGTCTTTGAGAAACGGCCACCCTCCGTTTTGCATCAGCAGATGAGGGAAATCACACCCACAACCGGAAGTGGAACCAATGTATTGGACTTCGGGGTTGCCGAAGTGGGCCCTGATAGGGGCGTCGTGCTCAGCCAGCGACTCGACAGGCAGAGTGACAGCGCCTTCCCTCCATTCATTCCGGGGAATTGGCTTCGTCGTTCCGGCGTAGAGCAGGAAGCACACATGTTCATTCTAGCGAACAGCGGTCGGCGCACCACCCGCTTCGAGTGTGCCGGCGAAGTTCGATTGGAAGGCCTGTCAGGAATAGCAAATTCGCCCGCTTGCACTTTTCCGCCCACTTGGGTATTATGAAAAGGTTCCGCGAGTGTCGCTTTCTGCTCCTGTGCTACCGCTTGTTGTGTGACAAGCCCGGCTGGGAGTGAGGCCCCGAGGTTCCACCGGTCACCCCGTCTGGAACATGGGCCTGTCCAAAAAGCTAGTAATCCTCGCTTGTTTGAGGCCTCGAAAAAGGCCTGTTGTGTGGAGAATCGGTGCGGGATCCGGATGTCGCGGATTACGCCTGCCGGATGAGTTTCAACGCAAAGAGGAAGATTCGTGCCAACTTTTAACCAACTTGTGCGCATAGGGCGGAGACCGCCGCGGTGGAAGACCTCGAGCCCGGCGCTGGAAAGCTGCCCGCAGAAGCGCGGGGTGTGCACGCGCGTTTACACCTCTACTCCCAAGAAGCCGAACTCGGCGCTGCGCAAAGTGGCCCGCGTGCGGCTGACCAACGGGATCGAAGTCACCACGTACATCCCCGGTGTCGGCCACAACCTGCAAGAGCACTCGATCGTGCTGATCCGCGGCGGCCGCGTGAAGGATCTTCCCGGCGTGAGGTATCACGTAATTCGCGGCGCACTCGATACCGCCGGCGTCGCCAACCGCAAGCAGGGCAGGTCGAAGTACGGAGCGAAGAGGCCCAAATAGTAGGTATCTATGCCACGTAGAAGAAGAGCCGTTGTTCGTGAAGTATTGCCGGATCCGGTCTACAACTCCACGCTCGTCGAAAAATTTGTCAATTCGATGATGTGGCAGGGCAAGAAGACCGTCGCGCAGGGCATCTTTTATGACGCCATGGACATGCTGCGCGAGCGCACTCAGGACGACCCGCTGAAGGCTTTCAAGAAGGCGGTGGAGAACACCAAGCCGCTGCTCGAAGTGAAGACGCGCCGCGTGGGCGGCGCCAACTACCAGGTGCCGATCGAAGTGCCACAGAACCGGCGCACCTCGCTCGCCATCCGCTGGATTTTGATCAACGCGCGGTCGCGAGCGGAAAAGGGCATGCCGGAAAAGCTGGCCAATGAGTTGAACGACGCCGCCAATCTGCGCGGCGGGGCGATCAAGAAAAGGGACGATGTACATCGCATGGCGGAAGCCAACAAGGCATTCGCGCATTACCGGTGGTAATGAAGAAGAGCGCCCGCAGGCGGGCGTTGGCAGGCTGAAGCCTGCCCCACCTGGCTGGGCAAGCTAAAGCATGCCCTACCTGGAAGTTTTAGCAGCAGGCAAGAGTTTTTATGGCAAGAACAATCCCGCTCGAAAGGATGCGTAATATCGGCATCGCGGCGCATATCGACGCCGGGAAGACCACTACAACCGAACGCATCCTTTATTACACCGGGCGCACGCATAAGCTCGGGGAAGTCCATGAAGGCACAGCCATCATGGACTGGATGGAGCAGGAGCAGGAGCGCGGGATTACCATCACGTCGGCCGCCACAACCTGCGAGTGGCGGGAGATTCAGATCAACATCATCGATACGCCGGGGCACGTGGATTTTACCGCGGAGGTGGAGCGCAGCCTGCGCGTGCTGGATGGCGCGGTGGCCGTGTTCGATGCGGTGGCCGGGGTGCAGCCGCAATCGGAAACCGTGTGGCGGCAGGCCGATAAATACGATGTCCCGCGCCTGTGTTTCATCAATAAGATGGATCGCGTCGGCGCGGATTTCTACCATTCCGTGGATACCATCGTCAGCCGCCTGAAGTGCAGGCCGCTGCCCATCCAGTTGCCGATCGGCGCCGAGGATCAGTTCAAGGGGATCGTCGACCTGGTGGAAATGAAGGCCGTCATCTGGCGCGACGAAACGCTAGGTTCCGAGTACGACACCGAGGAAATCCCCGCCGACCTGGTGGAGAAGGCCAAGGAATACCGCGAGAAGATGATCGAGGTGATTTCCGAATTCGATGACAAGCTGTTTGAAAAGTTCATCGAAGGCCACGGCGTCACGAACGACGAAATTCGCGCCGGCATTCGCAAGGCGACCATCGCCCTGAAGATCTTCCCGGTAATCTGCGGGACGGCCTTCAAGAACAAGGGCGTGCAGACCATGCTGGATGCGGTGGTGGATTATCTGCCCTCGCCGCTGGACGTGCCGCCGATCAAGGGCGTCGACGTGTCGGATCCCAACAAGGTGCTGGTCCGCCACGCTTCCGACACGGAGCCGTTTGCGGCGCTGGTGTTCAAGATCATGACCGACCCTTACGTCGGGCAGTTGGCGTTTTTCCGGGTTTATTCGGGAACGCTCAAGTCCGGCGATTCGGTCTTCAACGTGGCCAAGGGGCGCAAGGAGCGCATCGGCCGCCTGCTGCGCATGCACGCCAACAAGCGCGAAGAGATCCAGGAGATCCTGGCCGGCGATATTTGCGCCGCCGTCGGATTGAGGACGGTTTCGACCGGCGACACGATTTGCGACGACGAGCACCCGATCGTGCTCGAATCGATCACCTTCCCGACTCCGGTGATCCAGCTCGCGGTCGAGCCCAAGACCAAGGCCGACCAGGAAAAGCTGGGGATGGCGATTCAGAAACTGGCGCAGGAAGATCCGACTTTCCGCGTCTCGACCGATCCGGAGACCGGCCAGACCATCCTCTCCGGGATGGGCGAACTGCATCTGGAAATCATCGTCGACCGCATGATGCGCGAGTTCGGCGTGGGCGCCAACGTGGGCAAGCCGCAGGTGGCTTACCGCGAGACCATCCGCAAGCCGAGCGAAGCCGAAGGACGCCACATCAAGCAATCCGGCGGACACGGCCAGTACGGCGTGGTGAAGATTCGCATCGAACCGTTGCCGGGCGGCGGCTTCGAGTTCGTCAACGAAATCACCGGCGGCCAAGTGCCGAAGGAATACATCGGGCCGACCGAGGTTGGCGTCAAGGAAGCGCTCGAAGGCGGCATCCTGGCCGGCTACCCGATGTCGGACCTCAAGGTCACGCTTTACGACGGCAGCTTTCACGACGTCGATTCCTCGGAAATGGCGTTCAAGATCGCCGGCTCGCTGGCCATCAAGGAAGCCGCGCGGCGCGCCAAGCCGGTGCTGCTGGAGCCCATCATGGCGGTGGAAGTGGTGGTGCCGGAAGAGTACATGGGCGACGTGATCGGCGACCTGAATTCGCGCCGCGGGCGCATTGAAGGAATGGAGCTGCGGGGCACCACGCAGATCATCAAGTCATCGGTGCCGCTGTCGGAGATGTTCGGCTATGCCACGGAGCTTCGCTCCCGGACGCAGGGCCGCGGCAGTTTTACCATGCATTTCGGCAAGTACGAGGAAGTCCCCGGCTCTCTGGCCGAGGAAATCGTCAGCAAGGTTCAAGGCAAGATTTCGAATTAGGAGATTGTTCTTATGGCAAAGGAAAAATTCGACCGCAGCAAACCTCACGTGAATATCGGCACGATCGGGCACATCGATCACGGCAAGACCACGCTGACGGCGGCGATCACCAGGGTGCTGGGCAAGAACAACCCCAAGGTGAAGTTCCGCAGCTTCGATTCCATCGATAACGCGCCGGAAGAAAAGGCGCGCGGCATCACGATCGCGGTCGCGCACATCGAGTACGAGACGGCCAACCGGCACTACGCGCACGTGGATTGCCCCGGCCACGCCGACTACATCAAGAACATGATCACCGGCGCGGCGCAGATGGACGGCGCCATCCTGGTGGTGGCGGCGACCGACGGGCCGATGCCGCAGACGCGTGAGCACGTGCTGCTGGCGCGGCAGGTGGGCGTGCCGTACATCGTGGTCTGCATGAACAAAGTGGACATGGTGGACGACCCCGAGCTGCTCGACCTGGTGGAACTGGAAGTCCGCGAGCTGCTGAAGTTCTACGAATTTCCGGGCGACGATCTGCCGGTGGTGCGGGTCTCCGCGCTGGGCGCGCTGAACGGCGAAGAGAAGTGGGAGAAGACGGTGCTCGAGCTGATGGCGGCGGTGGACAGCTACGTGCCGATGCCGCACGCGCGTGATCGACAAGCCGTTCATCATGCCGATCGAAGACATCTTCTCGATCCAGGGCCGCGGCACCGTGGTCACCGGGCGCATCGAGCGCGGCATCTGCAAAGTGGGCGAGGAAATGGAAATCGTCGGCTTCCGGCCCACCCGCAAGACCGTGGTGACGGGCGTCGAAATGTTCAAGAAGCTGCTCGATGAAGGCCGCGCCGGCGACAACGTCGGGCTGCTGCTGCGCGGCGTGGAAAAGGACGAAGTGGAGCGCGGGCAGGTCATCGCCAAGCCGGGGACCATCACGCCGCACACCACGTTCAAGGGCAGCGTGTACGTGCTGAGCAAGGAAGAGGGCGGGCGGCATACGCCGTTCTTCAAGGGGTACCGGCCGCAGTTTTACTTCCGCACCACGGACGTGACCGGGGTGGCGCAGTTGCCGGAAGGCACCGAGATGGTGATGCCGGGCGACAACGTGAACCTGACGGTGGAATTGATTACGCCGGTGGCCATGGACAAGGGACTGCGCTTCGCCATCCGCGAAGGCGGCCGCACGGTCGGCGCCGGCACGGTGACCGAGGTAATTAAGTAAGACAGGCGGGTACCGCGCGCGGGGCCGGGTTTACGCCGGCCCACGCGCGGCGGGCCGCTCGCCTGCCGGGGAAATTTATGGCGCTGAGAGAACGCATACGCATCCGTCTGAAGGCTTACGATCACCGGGTGCTCGATCAGTCGACGTCCGAGATCGTGGATACGGCCAAACGCACCGGCGCTTCCGTGGCGGGGCCGATTCCGCTGCCGACTTCGCGCAGCATCACCACGGTCCTTCGCTCGCCGCACGTGGATAAGAAGTCGCGGGAGCAGTTTGAAATCCGGACGCACAAGCGGCTTTTGGACATTCTGGAGCCGACCCAGCAGACGGTGGACGCGCTGATGAAGCTGGATCTGCCGGCGGGCGTGGATGTGGAGATCAAGGCGTTTGGAAAATAGCAGCTCAGGCAGGTGTCGCCGTCAGAAGGCGCTGCCTCGGGAAGCTGGCGAGACAGGGTGGGAGCTGACAATGATCCGACTCCCAGCAAGGAACTTGTATATGAGTCCAGGAATTCTCGGTAAGAAAATCGGAATGACGCAGATGTTCCGGCCCGACGGACAGGCGGTGCCGGTCACCCTGCTCAAGGCGGGTCCGTGCACGGTGGTGCAGCGCAAGACGCCCACCACGGATGGGTACGACGCCATGCAACTCGGCCTGGTGGAGTTCGTCAAGCCGCAGCGGATCAACAAGCCCGCCACGGGTCATCTCAAGAAGGCTGGCGCGGAAGGCAGCAAGTTCCTGCGCGAGTTCCACCTGGAGACCGGCGACGGCGATTTCAAGCTCGGCGACCAGGTGCTGGTGGACCAGTTCAAGCCCAAGGACAAAGTGGACGTGATCGGCGTCAGCAAGGGCCGCGGTTTCGCCGGCCTGGTGAAGCGCCATCATTTCCGCGGCGGCGAAGGCACCCACGGGTCGATGTTCCATCGCGCTCCGGGTTCCATCGGCGCTTCCAGTTTCCCCTCGCGCGTGCTGCCGGGGATGCGCATGGCCGGCCACATGGGCGACGCGCGGGTCACCGTGCGCAACCTGGAGGTGATGGAAGTGGACACCGAGGACAACGTGCTGGTGGTGAAGGGCGCGGTGCCCGGTCCCAACGGCGGCTACGTGGTCGTGCGGAGGTCCAAGAGGTAACCCCGATGCCGACAGTCGACGTAGTGGATTTGAATAACGAGAAGGTCGGCGAGCTGGAACTCGCCGATGCGGTCTTCGGCGCCGAGGTCAACGAGGCGCTGCTGTACGAAGCGGTTCGCTATTACCAGGCGGGCGAGCGCGCCGGCACGCACAAAACCAAGGTGCGGCGGGAAGTGGCCGGAAGCGGCAAGAAGCTGTGGAAGCAGAAGGGAACCGGGCGCGCGCGCGTAGGTTCCATCCGCTCTCCGATCTGGCGGCATGGCGGCACCTCGCACGGGCCGCAGCCGCGCGATTACAGTTACAAACTGCCGCACAAGATGGTGGTGGGCGCGCTGCGCTCGGCGCTGTCCGCCAAAGTTCGCGACGGCGAGCTGAAGGTGGTGCAGGCTTTCGATTTCGCCGATCACAAGACCCAGGCGGCCAAGGGCGCGCTGGCCAGGCTGGAAGCCAGGCGCACCGTGCTGGTAGTCGATAACGGCGAGAACAAGAACCTGGCGCTCGGCCTGCGCAACCTGCAGGGCGTGACCTTGATGCCCACGCGCGACGTCAACGCGTACCATCTGTTGGGCCACCAGAGCGTGCTGCTGTCGGCGGCCGCCGCGCAGAAGTTTTCGGAGGCACTGGCGAAATGACCATCCACAAAGTATTGCGCCGCCCGCTGGTCACCGAAAAGGGCGTGGATAAGAAGGATAACGAGCGCACGATGTGCTTCGAAGTGGCCGCGGACGCTAATAAGACGCAGGTGAAAGCGGCGGTCCAGAAGCTGTTCAAGGTGAAGGTCGCCGAGGTGCGCACGGCCAACATGGAAGGCAAGCTGCGCCGCCGGGGCAAATTCGCCGGTTACCGCTCGGATTGGAAGAAGGCGTACGTCAAGCTCAAGGCCGGGGAGAAAGTTCCCGAGTTCGCGGAGATCTAATCCATGCCGATCAAGACTTTTCGACCCACTACCCCGACCCGCCGCTTCCATACGGTGGTTTCGCGGGAGGGTCTCAGCAAAAGCAAGCCGGAAAAATCGCTGGTCGAATCCAAGGCGCGCACCGGCGGGCGCAACTCGACCGGGCGCGTCACCTCGCGCTTCATCGGCGGCGGCGCCAAGAAGGCCTACCGCGTGGTGGATTTCAAGCGCGACAAGGCCGGCATTCCGGCCGTGGTGGCGGCCATCGAATACGATCCCAACCGGAGCTCGCGGCTCGCTCTGCTCCATTACGCCGACGGCGAAAAGCGGTACATCCTGCAGCCGGACGGGCTGAAGGTCGGGCAGAAGGTGATGTCCGGCGCGGAAGCCGATATTCTGCTGGGCAACGCGCTGCCGCTCAAGAACGTTCCGGCCGGCACCATCGTGCACAACATCGAGCTGAAGCCGGGCAAGGGCGGGCAGATGGCGCGCTCGGCCGGCTCGCAGGCGCAACTGGTTTCGAAGGAAGGCGGCATGGCGCTGCTGAAGCTGCCCTCGGGCGAAATCCGCCGCGTCCAACTGGAATGCATGGCCACCATCGGGCAGGTGGGCAACGTGGATCACGAGAACGTTTCGCTCGGCAAGGCGGGGCGCACGCGCTGGCTGGGCAAGACCCCGCACAACCGCGGCGTCTCGATGAATCCGGTGGACCATCCGCACGGCGGCGGCGAGGGCAAAACCTCCGGCGGCCGCCATCCGGTGACGCCCTGGGGCCAGCCCACGCGCGGCTTCAAGACGCGCAACAACAAGCGCACCAACAAGTGGATCGTCACGCGCAAGACCAAGAAGAGGTAAGGAAATGGGCAGATCCGTCAAGAAGGGACCGTTTACCGACACGCACCTGGAAGCCAAGCTGGCCGTGCTCACCGCCGCCAACGAAAAGAAGGTGGTTCGCACCTGGTCGCGGCGCTCCACCATCCTGCCGGAATTCGTCGGCCACACCGTGGCGGTCCACAACGGCAAGAAGTTCATTCCGGTCTACATCACGGAAAACATGGTGGGGCACAAGATGGGCGAGTTTTCTCCCACGCGCAGCTTCCGGGGCCACTCGGTGAAAGCGGCGACCACGGAGAAGACGGCCAAGCCGGCATAAGAGGAAGAGCATGGAATCCAAAGCGGAAGCCAGATACATCCGAATCTCCCCGCAGAAAGCGCGCCTGGTGGTGGACCTCATCCGCGGCATGCAGGCGGGGGCGGCGCTGAGCGCCTTGCGCGCCACCAACAAACGCATCGCGCCCACGGTGGAGAAGGTGCTGCAATCGGCCATCGCCAACGCGCAGAACCGGAACGAAGACGTGGATGTGGACCGCCTGTTCGTGTCCGAGGCCAAGGTCAACGAAGGCCCGCGCATGAAGCGGGTGCGGCCCGCGCCGATGGGACGCGCTTACCGGTACCAGCGCCGTATGGCGCACATCGTCATCAGGGTGGCGGAGAAGGAAGCATAGATGGGACAGAAAGTTCATCCGTACGGTTTCCGGCTGGGATTCAACAAGCCATGGCGCTCGCGCTGGTTCGCCAAGCACGGCTACTCGAAACTGCTGCAGGAAGACGTGGAGTTGCGGCGGGACCTGACCGAGCGGCTGCAAGTCGGCCGGCGTCAGCTCGATTGAAGTCGACCGCCCGGGCAATAAGCTGCGCGTCACCATCCGCACCTCGCGGCCCGGCATCATCATCGGACGCAAGGGCGCGGAAATCGAAAAGCTGAAGCAGGACCTGGCGAAGAAAACGCACCGCGAGGTTTTCATCGACATCCAGGAGGTGCAGAAGGCGGAACTCGACGCCCAGCTCATCTCCGAATCGATCGCGCTGCAACTCGAGAAGCGCGTCGCCTTCCGCCGCGCCATGCGCAAGGCGGTGGATACGGCGATGCGATTCGCCACCGGCCCGTTCGTCTGCAAGGGGATCAAGGTGCGCGTCTCCGGGCGCTTGAACGGCGCCGAGATCGCGCGCAGCGAATGGTACCTGCAGGGCCAGCTTCCGCTGCACACGCTGCGTGCCGATATCGACTACGGTTTCACCGAAGCGCACACCACCTACGGCGTGATCGGCATCAAGACGTGGATTTATAAGGGCGACATCCTGGATCTCAGCAAGCGCCGCGGCGGCGGGCTGCCGGAGCCGGAGCCGCGCCGCGAGCCGCGCGGGCCGCGACCGGCGCGACCGCGACCGCGACCGCGGCCGCGATCGCGGTAGCGTCCGCCCGAGCGCGCCTATGTGCCGCCGGTGGCCGCCGCTCCGGAGGCTGCCGGTCCGGCCCGTCAGGTCGCTCCGGCCGACCTGCCGCGTCCGGCGATGCGGCCGCCGGCGCCGATTCTGCCGCCGCTGATGTCGCCGCAGCAGCCTTCCTGGAAGGCCGAAGCCCGCCAGGAGGCCGAACCGCCGGCGGCCGAAACCGCCGCGCCCGAAGCCGGCCGACGCGCGCCGGCCGGCGAGGGCGAGAACAAATAGGGACTGAGGAAAACCGCCATGATGATGCCAAAGAAGGTCAAGTTCAGGAAGCAGCAGCGCGGGCGCATGACCGGCAAGGCCTGGCGCGGATCCACCATCTCCTTCGGCGAGTTCGGCCTCAAGGCCATGGAATGCGCCTGGATCACCGACCGCCAGATCGAAGCCGCGCGCATCGCCATGACGCGCTCCATCAAGCGCGGCGGCAAGGTCTGGATCCGCCTGTTCCCCGACAAGCCGATCACCAAGAAGCCCGCCGAAACCCGCATGGGCAAAGGCAAGGGCGCGCCGGAACAGTGGGTGGCGGTGATCCGCCCCGGCAAGATTCTGTTTGAGATGGAAGGCGTGGACCGCGCCACGGCGCATGCGACGCCATGCGGCTGGCGGCCCACAAGCTGCCCATCAAGACCAAGTTCGTTACCCGGGAGAACGCGGAGTAAGGATATGAAGTCGCAAAAGGTTCGCGATCTGGACGATCTGGAATTGACGGCGCCAGCTCGCCGAAATGGAAGAGCAACTGTTTCGTCTCCACTTTCAGATGTCGATGGGGCAGATGGACGGCTTGAAGAAGGTCCGCAGCATGCGGAAGACGCGCGCCCGCATTTTCACCGTGCTGCGCGAGCGGGAACTGGCGGGGGCCGGGCAGGCGCAACCGGCGCCGGGAGCGAAGAAATAGGATGGCCGAACAGCAGCAGGCGGAGCATCAAGAACGAGAAGGTCGGCCAGGTGGTCTCGACCAAGATGACCAAGACCATCGTGGTGGAAGTGAGCCGCCGCGTGCCGCACCCGCTCTACCGGCGCATCATCGGCAAGCGGAAGAAGTTTTACGCGCACGACGAGGAGGGCACGGCCCGGCTGGGCGACGTGGTGCGCATCGTCGAATGCCGCCCGCTGAGCAAGCTGAAGCGCTGGACGCTGGCCGAAGTGGTGCGCCGCGCCGCGCAGGTGGCCGTGCAGCCGGCGGAACTGGACGTGAAGATATAAGCGAGCAGCCGGACGGCGGTCTGGCCGCCGGGTTTGCCGGCCTGGCGAAGACCAACGCCGCATACTGGAGCTGATTTTATGATTGGAATGCGAACGATTCTCGAAGTCGCCGACAATTCCGGCGCGCGCAAGCTCTCTTGCATTCTGCCGCGCGGCGGCGACCTGGGACTGCGCGCCGGTTTGGGCGACGTGGTCACCGCCAGCGTGAAAGAGGCCACTCCCGAGTCGCAGGTCAAGAAGGGCAAAGTGGTGCGCTGCGTGATCGTGCGCATGCGCAAGGAGACGCGGCGCAAGGACGGCACCTACATCCGGTTCGACTCCAACGCCGCCGTGCTGATCAACGAAACCGGCGAGCCGGTGGGCACCCGCGTGTTCGGTCCGGTGGCCCGCGAACTGCGCGAAAAGAAATTCATGAAGATCGTCTCGCTCGCCCCCGAGGTAATTTGATGGCAAAAGCACACAGGAAGCCGGCCGAGCCGGTTCGCATCGATATCAAGAAGGAAGACACCGTCAAGGTGATTTCCGGGCGCGATAAGGGCAAGACCGGCCGCGTGCTGCGCGTGGACCGCGAAACCGGCAAGATCCTGGTCGAGCACGTGATGATGATCAAGCGTCACACCCGCCCCAACCCCGTCGAAGCAGATCAAGGGCGGCATCGCCGAGCGCGAAAGCCCGATCGCGGCCTCCAACGTCCTGGTGGTTTGCCCGGGCTGCAACAAGGCGGCCCGCGTGGCCCATCACATGGACCCGATAGCCGGCGGCAAGTCGCGGCGTACGCGGGTCTGCCGCAAGTGCGGCCAGACCCTGGACAAGAAGTAGCGGAGAAATTATGGCGGCACGTTTGAGAGAGCTGTACCAGAAGAAAGTGGTTCCCACGCTGACCAAGGAGTTCGGTTACAAGAACACCATGGCGGTGCCGAAGATCGAGAAGATTTCGATCAACATCGGCCTCGGCGAAGCCACCCAGAACGGCAAACTGATGGATGGCGCGGTGGCCGAACTGGCGCAGATCGCCGGGCAGAAGCCGATCGTCACCAAGGCCACCAAGTCCATCTCGCAGTTCAAGCTGCGCGAAGGCCAGTCGATCGGCTGCATGGTGACCCTGCGCGGCGACCGGATGTACGAGTTTTTCGACCGCCTGGTCAACGTGGCGCTGCCGCGCGTACGCGACTTCCGCGGCGTTTCGAGCAAGAGTTTCGACGGCCGCGGCAACTACACCCTGGGCGTCAAGGACCAGTTGATTTTCCCGGAGATCGACTACTCCAAGGTGGAAAAGACCAAGGGCATGAATATTTCCATCACCACCACGGCGGCGACCGACGCCGAAGGGCTGGCCCTGCTGCGCCACATGGGGATGCCGTTCCGGCAGTAACCGGACGAGAAGAGGAACGATGGCTACAACCGCGAAAATCGCCAAGGATCAAAGCTGGAAAAGGCCGTCAAGGCCAAGACGCCCAGGCTCCGCTGCAAGCACCGCAACCGCTGCTGGCGCTGCGGACGGCCGCGCGCGTTCCTGCGCAAGTTCGGCGTGTGCCGCCTGTGCTTCCGCCAGCTCGCCCTGAACGGCGAGATCCCAGGCGTGATCAAGGCGAGTTGGTGAGAAACAGGGAAGAGGCCGGGCGGGCCCGGCGAGTATCAGGAGATTTATGACGAGCGATCCCATTGCCGACATGCTGACACGCGTGCGCAACGCGATTCAGGCGCACCATCCCAAGGTGGATGTTCCGGCTTCCAAATTGAAGGCGGAAATTGCCCGCATCCTCAAGGAAGAAGGCTTCATCGCCAACTTCAAGGTGGCGGAAGAAGGCGCCAAGAAAACCATCAAGATCTATCTCAAGTATGGATCCGACAACGCGCCGGTGATTTCGGCCATCGAGCGGGTTTCGCGTCCGGGCTGCCGCGTATATGTGGGCCAGACCGAGATTCCCCGCGTGCTGGGCGGTCTGGGCATCAACATCCTGACCACCGCGCGCGGCGTGATGACCGGCCGCGACGCCCACAAGGAGCGCGTCGGCGGAGAGATTTTGTGCCGCGTCTGGTAACGGAGTTCCGATATGTCGAGAATTGGTAAAAAGACGATTCCGCTCGCGAGCGGCGTCAAGGTTGCGATCGGGAAGCAACTGGAAGTGACCGGCCCCAAGGGCAAGCTGACGGTGCCCATCCCGGCCGGCATCAGCATTGTGCAGAAGGGGGCCACGCTCGAGGTGCATCGGTCCGGCGACGAACATGCCGCGCTGCACGGTCTGACGCGCGCGCTGGCGGCCAACGCGGTCCACGGCGTTTCGACCGGATTCACCAGGGATCTGGAGATCCATGGCGTCGGCAACCGGGCCGAAGTCAAGGGAAAGATCGCCACCTTCACGCTGGGGTACTCGCACCCGATCGAGGTTCTGCTCCCGGCCGGCGTGGATTTGAAGATCGAGCCGCCGAAGTCCAGCGGCCAGCCGTTCCGCCTGCAACTGAGCGGCTACGACCGCCAACTGCTCGGCCAGGTGGCGGCGGACATCCGGGGCCTGCGCAAGCCGGACCCGTATAAGAACAAGGGCATCCGCTACACCGGCGAGGTGTTGCGCAAGAAGGTCGGTAAAACCGGCGCGAGTAGCAAATGATCCGTAAAACCAATAAGGCAGAGATCCGCAGGCGCGTTCACAACCGCATCCGCCGCAAGCTGGCGGGCACTTCGGAGCGGCCCCGCCTGGCGGTGTTCCGCAGCGAGGCGCACATCTATGCGCAGATCATCGACGACGCGGCAGGCAAGACGCTGGCCGCGGCTTCGTCGGTGGATAAAGAGGTCAAGACCAAGGGCGGCAACGTGGCCGCGGCCAAGGCCATCGGCAAACTGGTAGCCCAGCGCGCCAAGGCAAAAGGGCGTCGCGCGGGTGGTGTTCGATCGCGGCGGCTTCGCCTATCACGGCCGCATCAAGGCGCTGGCCGACGCGGCGCGGGAAGCGGGACTGGAGTTCTAATGCGAGCCATAGTCAAACGGATCGATCCGGCGAGCCTCAACCTCAAGGAGCAGGTGGTTGCCATCAACCGCGTCACCAAGGTGGTGAAGGGCGGCAAGAATCTCAGCTTTTCGGCGCTGATCGTGATCGGCGACCCCGCCGCCAAAGTGGTCGGCTACGGCGTCGGCAAAGCCAAGGAAGTGCCCTCGGCCATCCGCAAGGGCATCGAGGCCGCCAAGAAAAACCTGCGCAAGGTGCACGTGCTCGAAACCACCATCGCGCACCAGGTGCTGGGCAAGTTCTCGAGCTCCCAGGTGCTGCTGAAGCCGGCGCCCCAAGGCACCGGAGTGATCGCCGGCGGCGCCGTGCGCGCGGTGATCACCGCCTGCGGCGTTCCCAACGTGCTCACCAAGTCGATCGGCCGGCGCAACCCGCACAACGTGGTCAAGGCCACCATCGTGGCGCTGGAATCGTTGCGCGATAGGGCGTCCGTGGCGGAATTGCGCGGCATAGCGGTGGAGAAACTCTGATGACGGGCATGATCAAAATCAAATTGGTGCGCAGCCCCATCTGCACTCCGGAAAAGCACCGGCGGGTGGTGAAGAGGCCTCGGCTTGCGGAAGCTCAACCAGGTGGTGGAGCGTCCGGACACACCGGGTTTCCGTGGCATGGTGAAAAAAGTGCCGCATTTGCTGGCATTGGTGGATTGATGGACCATGTGGCGCACGCGCTACGGGTGGGTGTTGTGAGGAGATGAGAACCAAATGAATCTTAGCGGACTAAAGCCCCCGGCCGGGCAAACGCGCTTGAAAAAACGCGTGGGCCGCGGCATGGGCTCGGGGACGGGGAAGACCTCCGGGCGCGGGCACAAGGGCCAGAAGGCAGTCAGCGGCTTCGGCCAGAAGCGCGGTTTCGAGGGCGGCCAGATGCCGCTGCATCGCCGCCTGCCCAAGCGCGGTTTCACCAACATCTTCAAGAAGCAATTCGCCATCGTCAACCTGGGACGGCTGGAGAAGCTGGAAGGCGACGTGTTCAATGCCGACCGGTTGACCGAACTGGGCGTGATCCACAAGCTCGGCGCCGGTCTCAAAATCCTCGGCGCGGGCCAGTTGACGCGGGCCATCACGGTCGAAGCGCATCAGTTCTCGAAGTCGGCGGCGGACAAGATCGCCAAGGCCGGCGGCAAAGCGCAACTGATCGGCGCGACGGCTTGAGAAGCGCCGGGAATCGAAGGCAACCATGAGGTTTTTCGAGGCGTTCGGCAACATCTTCCGGGTCCCCGACCTTCGCAAGCGGGTTCTATTCACGCTGGGGCTGCTGGCCGTGTACCGGCTGGGCGGCCAGATCCCCACGCCGGGAATCAATATCCAGCGCTGGACGGAATTCTTCAGCTCGCAGCAGGGCACCATCTTCGGCTTCTTCGACATGTTCGCCGGCGGCAACATTCGCAAGCTGACGATTTTCGCCCTGGGCATCATGCCGTATATCACGGCGTCGATCATCCTGCAATTGTTGACCGTGGTGGTTCCGACCCTCGAGAAATTGCAAAAGGAAGGCGAGCTGGGCCGGCGCAAGATCACCCAGTGGACCCGCTACCTGACGGTGATTCTCTCCGTCATTCAGTCCGCCACCATCGCCGGCGGTTTGCAGTCCATGGGGCAGGGAATCGTCATCAGCCCCGGCGTCGGTTTCACGCTGCTCACCATTCTTTCGCTCACCACCGGTTCGGCCTTCATCATGTGGCTGGGCGAGCAGATCTCGGAACGCGGCGTCGGCAACGGCATGTCGCTGATCATCTTCACCGGCATCGTGGTAGGCCTGCCGCGCGCCATACAGAACATTTACTACAACACCTTCGTCACCCACGAATGGAACCCGCTGCAGATGATCGTCATCCTGGTGATGATGGTGGGGGTGGTGGCGTTCATCGTGCTGGTGGAGCGCGGCGAGCGCCGCATTCCGGTGCAGTACGCCAAGCGCGTGGTGGGGCGGCGCGTGATGGGCGGCCAATCCACGCACATGCCGCTCAAGGTCAACGCGGGCGGCGTCATCCCGGTGATCTTCGCCTCTTCCATTCTGGCCTTTCCGCAGCAGCTCGCCATCATGCCGTTTGTGAAGAACAGTCGCCTGGCTGACCAGCACGCTGGCGATCATCAAGTTCGGCGAGCCGCTGTACTACGTGCTGTTCGTGGCGGGCATCATTTTCTTCTGCTTCTTTTACGTATCCATTATTTTCAATCCGAATGAAGCGGCCGACAACATGCGCAAGTACGGCGGCTTCGTTCCCGGCATCCGGCCCGGGCGCAACACCGCCGATTACATGAACCAGATTCTCACCAAGATCACCGTGGTGGGCGGTTTGTACCTGTCGATCCTGTGCCTGATTCCGGACCTGTTGATCACCGGCATCAAGCTGCAGCACCTGGCGCTGATCGGCAACTGGATCGACCGTGTGTTCACCAACCTGCACCTGCGCTTCCTGCTGGAAGGCCTGAACGTGCAGTTTTATTTTGGCGGAACGTCGCTGCTGATCGTGGTCGGCGTGGCCATGGATACCATCAATCAGATCGAGGCGCAGTTGATCATGCGCCATTACGAAGGTTTTACTCCGCGGTCGGGACGAATCCGCGGGCGCCGGAGTTCGTTCTAACCATGCGCAGGTTGGTTGGGCGCGTTCGCCATGTCGCGGGCGCGGAGGCTCAAGTTTGAAGGCGATCGTGTTGTTCGGTTCGCCCGGTTCGGGTAAGGGTACGCAAGCGAAACTGCTGACCCGTTGCCTGGGTGTTCCCCACATATCCACCGGCGACATGCTGCGGGAACGGGTTCGCCAGGAGCCGGAACTGGCCAAAGCGGCCAGCGCCATGCAATCGGGCCTGTTGGTGTCCGACGAGCTGGTGAACCGGATGGTGGAAGAGCGGCTGGCCGAGGCCGATGCGGCCCAGGGATTTATTTTGGATGGTTATCCGCGCACGCTGCCGCAGGCGAGGCACTTGCGGGCGTGGTTCGAAGAGCGCGGGGTTCGCGAGGTGGTGATTCATCTCGCAGTTGATTACAATATAGTTATCTCCCGATTGATGGGACGCCGGCAGTGTCCCCGGTGTGGCACCGTATACAACCTCGTTCTCAAACCGCCTCAGCGGGACAATGTGTGCGATCTGGATGGGGAAACGCTGACGGTTCGCGAAGACGATAGCAGGCAGGTGATCGGCGAGCGGCTGGATGCCTATGAGCGCCAGACGCGCCCGGTGCTGGAGTATTACCGGACCACGCCGGTCGTGATGCTCGATGTGGATGGCAGCCAGGATTCGCCGGAGCGCGTGTCGGAGAAGATTTGCCGGGCGCTGAAAAACCGATGATCGTGCGTAAGACGGCCGCGGAGCTCGAAAAGATGCGGCAGGCCGGTTTGCTGGTCTGGCGGATCTTGCAGAAGATGAAGGAACTGGCGGCGCCCGGGATTACCACCCTGGAGCTGGAAACCGCCGCCGAGAAGATGATCGCCGATGCCGGGGCCAAGCCCGCATTCAAAGGGTATTACGTGCCGGCGGCGGGCGAAGCGTACAAGTTTGTGTTGTGCACCTCGGTGAACAGCGAGATCGTTCACGGGATGCCGAATGCGAAACGGGTGCTCAAGCAGGGCGACATCGTTTCCATCGACACCGGGGTGAAGCTGGACGGTTACTATGGCGATTCCGCCATTACCGTGCCGATCGGCGAAGTGAGCGAGCAGACCCAGAAGCTGCTCCGGGTGACGCAGGAATCGCTTGAACTCGCCATCGATCAGGTGCGGGCCGGCAACCGGCTGTTTGACGTGTGCGGCACGGTGGAGCGCCACGTCAAGTCGAATGGTTTTTCGGTGGTGCGGGAGTATGTGGGCCATGGCATCGGCACGCAGCTCCATGAAGAGCCGCAGGTCCCCAATTACGTGGACCGCAAGAACGAGAACCCGCGGCTGAAGGAAGGCATGGTTCTGGCCGTCGAACCGATGGTGAACGCGGGGCGGCCGGAGGCCAAGGTGTTGAAGGACCGGTGGACGGCGGTGACCAGCGATGGGTCGAATTCGGCTCACTTCGAACACTGTATCGCCGTGACGGAGAACGGCCCGTGGGTTCTGACCCGGCCGTGAGCGGAAGCCGATTGGTTCGGGCGACCGTGGTGGAAGAGCGGCCCGCGGCCATCTACTTGGTGAAGCTGGACTCCGGGCAGCCGGCGTTGGCCCACCTGGTGGGCACGGTGAAGAGGAATTTCGTCCGGCTGGTCGCCGGGCGACCGGGTGGAGGTGGAGTTGACGCCTCACGATCCCGGCCGGGGCAGGATTACGAGAAAGATTGGGTCGGGCGATGCGGCCCGCGGGAAAGAAATCATGAAAGTACGAGCGTCGGTAAAAAAGATTTGCGACAAGTGCAAGGTGATCCATCGCGAAGGCGTGGTGCGGGTCATTTGCGTCAACCCCAAACACAAACAGAGACAGGGATAACGGGAGAAGAATATGGCACGTCTTGCCGGTGTGGATCTGCCGCCCACGAAGCGGGCTGAGATCGGGCTCACTTATATTTACGGCATCGGCCGTACGCGGGCGAAGTCGCTGCTGTTCCGGGCGGGAATCGATTTCGATAAAAAGGTGCGCGACTTGTCCGAGGATGAGATCAACAAAGTCCGCACCATTCTGGAAGAAGAGGGCGCCGTGGAAGGCGACCTGCGCAAGGAAGTCTCGATGAACATCAAGCGTCACATCGAGATGGGCTCCTACCGCGGATTGCGGCACCGCCGCGGCCTGCCGGTGCGGGGCCAGCGCACCCATACCAACGCGCGCACGCGCAAAGGACCGCGCCGCGGCACGGTGGCGAATAAGAAGAAAGCGGCGGCGAAAACATAGTTATGGCGAAAGCACCAGTAAAAGCGGGCAAGAAGAAAAGCTTCAAGAAGAAGGAAAAGCGCGTCGTCCACAATGGGATCGTGCATATCCAGGCGACGTTCAACAACACCATCGTCACCATCGCCGACCTGGAAGGCAACACCATCTCCTGGTCCAGCGCCGGTTCGCTGGGCTTCCGCGGCTCGCGCAAGGGCACTCCCTTCGCCGCGCAGCAGGCGGCCATGACGGCGGCCAACAAGGCTTCCGAGAGCGGCCTGCGCTCGGTGGAAGTGCGGGTGAGCGGTCCCGGCTCCGGCCGCGAATCCGCGGTGCGCGCTTTGTCCACCGCCGGCATCGACGTCCGCACCATCCGGGACGTGACGCCGATTCCGCACAATGGTTGCCGGCCGCCCAAGAAGAGAAGGGTGTGAGTTGAGGAATTTAGTGCTGGTGACAGACAGCACTGTCCACGTGGCGCAAAGAGCGGTGCCTTGGGACAGTAAAGCCAGTCGCCAGAGCGTATGTAAGCGGGAAGAAGGCCCGGGGCGCCCTTTGGGCCGGGCTGTAAACCGCACCTGGCAAGAAGAAAGGTAAGGAGAAGAACTTGGCAAGATATATTGGCCCGGTTTGCCGGCAATGCCGGCGCGAGGGCACGAAACTGTTTCTCAAGGGCGAGCGCTGCCACAGCGAAAAGTGCGCCATCGAAAAGCGCAATTTCATCCCCGGGCAGCATGGCAAGGACCGCAAGCCGAAGATCGTCGGCTACGGCCTCCAGTTGCGCGAAAAGCAAAAGGTGCGCCGCAT
This sequence comes from Bryobacterales bacterium, assembly GCA_963843095.1. Taxonomy (GTDB): domain Bacteria; phylum Acidobacteriota; class Terriglobia; order Bryobacterales; family Bryobacteraceae; genus Bog-375. Next base: position 37,984 of record CAWJLI010000009.1, on the reverse strand, counting down.
TTACGGCGTGCTGGAACGGCAGTTCCGCAACGCGTACGAGAAGGCCGCCGCGTCCAAGGGCATCACCGGCGAAAACCTGATGAGCGCGCTCGAACGCCGCCTGGATAGCGTGATTTACCGCATGGGCTTCGGCACCAGCCGCAGCCAGGCCCGCCAGATCGTGCGTCACGGCCACATCAACGTGAATGGCCGCAAGTGCGACATCCCTTCGGCGGTGGTCAAGCCGGGCGATGTGGTATCGGTTCGCGAAGCGAGCAAGAAGAACCCCACCATCCTCGCCGCGCGCGATGCCACGGCCCACGCCCCGGCGCCGAATTGGATCGATGTGGACCGGGAAGGCTTGACCGGCCGCATCACCGCGCTCCCGCAGCGCAGCGACCTGGTGCAGATACAGTTGAACGAGCAGCTCATCGTGGAGCTTTACTCGAAGTAAGGGTGAAGGAGAAGACAGGAGTCAGGAGCAAGAAGTCAGAAGACGGGCGTGGTGCTCGATTCCGACTCCCGACTGCCGACTTCTGACTTCCAGGAGACTTTATGTTCAAGGGCTTTCAGAAACCGAAACGATTGGTCGCCAATACCGAATCTCTTACCGAGCGGTATGGCATGTTCACCGCCCAGCCGTTCCAGCGCGGCTTCGGCACCACCATCGGCAACAGCTTGCGGCGCGTGCTGCTGAGCTCCATTGAAGGCGCGGCCATCACCGCCGTGCGCATCGAAGGCGTCGAGCATGAATTCAGCCCGATACCGGGCGTCGTCGAAGACGCCACCGATATCATCCTCAACCTCAAACAGATCCCGTTCAAGCTCAGCGGGGACAGCGTCAAGACCGTGCGCCTGAACGTGGAAAGCCCGGGCCCGGTGCGCAGCGGCCAGATCGAGGCCGACGCCGACGTGGAAGTGCTCGACCGCGACGTGCACATCGCCACCGTCAGCGAGGGCGGCAAGCTGCAGATCGAAATGCGCCTCAAGACCGGGCGCGGCTACGTCAGCGCGGATAAGAACTTCGACGAAGACCTGGCGCTCGGCTACATCCCCATCGATTCGGTGCATTCTCCCGTGCGCAAAGTGACCTTCCAGGTGGAGGCCGCGCGGCTGGGCCAGATGACCGACTACGACAAGCTGACTCTGGAAGTGTGGACCAACGGCGCCGTTTCGCCGCAGGACGCGGTCGGCTACGCCGCCAAGCTGCTCAAGGACCACATGACGATCTTCATCAACTTCGAGGAGACGCCGGAGCAGGCCGAGGAGATCGCCGAGCGCGGCCTCGACAAGATGGGCGAAGTGCTCAACCGTTCGGTCGAGGAACTGGAGCTGAGCGTGCGCTCTTACAACTGCCTCAAGAACGCCAACATTCAGACCATCGGCGAACTGGTGCAGAAGACCGAAGCGGAAATGCTGCGGACCAAGAACTTCGGCCGCAAGTCGCTGAACGAAATCAAGGAAATCCTGGCGAACATGGGGTTATCGCTCGGCATGCGGATCGACGCGCACGGCCGGCTGGTGACGCCGCCGCAGTCGGCGACTCCCGCCGGCGGCCGATTACGGCCCAGAGGACGATTTCCAGGACCAGGTTGGGGAATAGCACATGAGACACAGGGTTGGCGGATTCAAACTCAAGCGGCCGGTGGATAGCCGCAATTCGCTGTTGCGCAATCTCTGCACCAGCGTGATCGAAACCGAGCGCATGGTCACCACCGTGCCCAAGGCCAAGGCGGTCAGGCCGCTGGTCGAGAAGATGATCACGCTCGCCAAGAAGGACACGCTGGCTTCCCGCCGCCAGGCCGCGATGGTGCTGCGCACGCCGGCTTCGGTGAAGAAGCTGTTCGATACGCTGGGCACCCGCTTCGGCCAGCGCAGCGGCGGCTACACGCGGATCACGCGCCTGGGCCCGCGCAAGGGCGATGGCGCCGAGGTAGCGATGATCGAGCTGGTAGGTTCCGAGCTGGTCAAGCGCGCCGCCGACCGCGCCAAGCGCCGTGAAGAGCGTCTGAAAGCGCGCCAGACAGGCCAAGAGCCCGAAGAAGGCGAGAAGGAAGAGAAGGAATAGCGTCGCGCATTTTGAATGAGAAGCCGCGGTCTGCACCGGGAATTCCGGGGCTGCCCGCGGCTTTTTTGTGGCGCGGGCAGTCTTGCCTGCTGAGCCGAGATTCGTCTCGGCTTTTCTTTGGACCGCTCACTCAAATAGCGGCGATGTTTCACCCTGAGCCGCGACTGGCCGGCTTGCGCCATAATGGGTTCTGTAGGGCGCTATGCTAGGCACACCAAACATCGACATCGACGCGGCGCAACTGGCCGCCGTCTGCCGCCGCTTCCAGGTCGAGCGGTTGGCGATGTTTGGTTCGGCCGCGCGGGGAGAGTTGCGGCCCGATAGCGATGTGGACCTGCTGGTGGAATTCCGCCCGGAAGCGGAAATCGGCTTCATCGAATACGCCGGCTTGATGCTGGCGCTCTCCAAACTGCTGGGCCGCAAGGTGGATCTGGTATCCAAGCCAGCCTTGAAGCCGCTGCTTCGGGACGCCATCCTGAGCGAGGCTCTCCCGCTGTATGCGGCGTGAGGAACTGTACCTGCGCGATATCTGCGAGGCCTCCGATTCGATTGCCCGGTTCATCCTCGGCCTGACCCCGGCGGAATTCCGCGAGTCCGATCGTCGGCAGCGCCGTCGTACAGAAGCTGGCCGTGATTGGCGAGGCAGCCGCACGCGTCTCCGCGGACTTGCGGTCGCGGCATCCCGAAATCCCTTGGCCGGAGATCATCGCGTTCCGCAACATTCTGGTGCATGCGTACTTCGGCATCGATTGGGGAGTGGTGTGGCTGGCAGCCGCCAAACAGGTTCCAGTGCCGCGCCGCCAGGTCGCCACCGTCCTCGATGCCGAGTTCGATTCTCCGGCGGGCTGAGAAATCGGTGAGAGCCCTGTGCCGCCCGCGTTTGACGGCGCCAGGACCAGCCGACGTCAACGTCCCGTCCGGAAGGTGTGAAGAAATCGATATTGCGGGGCGGGGCTTCGTCTTGGAGTCGGCCTTCAACAGAGTTTTGGTGGAGCGCAGCTCCGAGGCCGTACAACCAATAAGATGGCGGATTAACCATCGGCTATAAGCCAGAATCCGGCTGATTCGTCATCCATCCGCCCCACTTAGGCGAGGGCAATCGCGGCTTCTGTCGTTCGATTGCGCCGGATTCGGAACCACCGCGTGATGTTGTAGCTGAGGCAGGCCCAGGTTGCTTCCATCGCCACTTTGAGTCGGCCCCGGCAGCGAAACTGCCGCAGCCCACATCGCTCTTTGATCCATGCGTGTGGAAACTCGGCGATCTGCGACCGTTGCCGATAGATTTGCCGGGCTTCTTCCGTCTCCATCTTGGCTTTGAACGCGGTCGTCTCGGCGGGTTCCTCGCTCCGAGTAATGGACCGGACCCATTCGGCGCGCGGGTTCTGCGGGGCGCACTCACTGCGGTGTGCACAACTGCGACAAGCCGCCTTCGGTGCCCGATACACGTGGTCACGCACACCGTGCCCTCGATTCAGAATCGTGAGGTGCTTCATCGTTTGTCCAGTGGGGCAAGTGAAGCAATCCAACTCGGCATTGTAGGAGAAGGCGGTGGACTGAAACGCGGCGCTGCGGCCTTGTGCGTCACGCGCACCGGGCTTCCAACTGTCCTGCCAGGAGCCATAGAAATCGACTCCGCGGGCTGCGGCAGCCTGTACCGACGCGTGGTTGGTATAGTCGCCGTCGGCCACGATCTGCTGCGGCCGGCATCCCAACGTCTCCTGGCAGCGGTCCAGAGCCGGCTCCAGTTGGCGGTAATCGATCGCATCGGTCGTTGCTTCCACATTCACGATGAGTCCGTGCGTGGTGTCAGTAACCAGTTGCACGTTGTAACTCGGTACCGTGCCACCCTCGCCATTTCTCATTACGTGCGCTTCCGGGTCAGTGCTGGAAGCGCGCGCCACAAAGCTGTCGCGATCGCACTTCTTGTCTCGTTGCAGGCGCTCGACCTCTCGTAGCGCCGCTTCCAAACGGCTCGCCCGTTGTCGCGCGGCACGGCGCCGGGCGGAGGCTTGGCGCTTGGCTATCTTCTCCTCCTCCGCAGCCTGCTCATCCATGATCCGGACTTGTTCGCGCGCCAGCGCCAGATGCGCTTCAATCTTTTCCCTGCGGCGAAACGTATTGCCGCTGGCGTTGGCCTTGATCTTCGTGCCGTCCAGCGTGACCCGCTCCATATTGATCAACCCCTCGGAACTCAACATCCCGAGCACCTGCACGAACAAATCGTCCAGGGCCGCTTTGTAATCCGAGCGGAAGCCAGACAGGGTCCGATGGCTGATCGGTTCCAACCCGCATAGCCACTGAAAGGCCGGTTCGTACTCGCACTGGCGCGCAATCTCGCGTGCCGAACTAATCCCACGGCTGTAGGCATACAACCACAAACTGATCAGCAGTTGGGGGTCGGTATGCTCCCTGCCAGCGCGCCCTTCAACAGATGCAATCTGCGCGTAATAAAGCTTCAGGTCCAGCCGCCCCACCAGTTCCCAGATCGACCGCGCACTATGATCGTCGTCTATCAGTAACTCGACATCAACCGTGCGCAGCACCATCTGGCGGCGGTCAATTGGAGCTAATCGAGGGAGAGGAATCGAGGCGCCCGTCACATTCCCAGTGCACGGGCAATAACACATTTCTTAGCGGAAATGTTTGGAGATTTCTTCACACCTTCCCGCCCCCAGTTTCCCCGCGGGCTCGCGCCGGAAATTCCGGAGCGGCCCGCGGCTTTCTTTTGTGGCGCGGGCAGTCTTGCCTGCTGGCCGAGATTCGTCTCGGCTTTTCTTCCTGCGTTCGCCCGTCACCGGCCTGCCAGACCGTTCACTCAAATATCGGCGACACTCTCGCCAGCACCTCGTCCATGACTGCGTCCGGAATGCTCTCCAGCTTCCTGCCGCGGCGCGCGACGAGATCGAGAGCGCGCGGCTGGTCGCACCGGACAACTCCTGTCGTTTTGGTTCCGGCGTCTGTCAGCGGCACGGCGAAACCTGCCGTGCGCGCGAAACTACCGCCGCTCGTGATCGGGAGAACTATGGGGACTCTCGTTACCCGGTTGAAGGCCTCCGCCGACACGATCAGCACTGGGCGGCGGCCTTTTTGCTCGTGTCCCGACGTAGGATCGAGACTGACGAGCCAGATTTCACCGCGCTTCATCAGATGAGCTCGCCGCCCATGGGCTTGCTATCAAGCCATTCCCGCTCTCGCTTGGAGCGCCGCACCTTGGGATCGCATTGGGCGAGCAGCTCGTCCAAGGTGTAGCGACGGCGTCGCTGGGGCTCGACGACGATACGCCCGCGTTCAACCGCGATGCCGACCTTGGCGCCCGCCTGCAAGCGTAGGATATCGAGCAGCGCCGGCGGCACCGCGAGCATGACCGAGCCGCCGACCTTGCGGAGATTGGTAGAGTGCATGGAGGTTCTCCGTGGTTATATTCTAGTATAACATACCGGAGATGGGCCCTAATGTTGCGTTGTTGGCCGAAACGGATCTGTAGGGCCCAGTTTTGGGTCCCGGACGTCGATTTCGTACCAGTCGAGACGCAGCGCGTCGTCCTCCGTCAGGGTGGGGTTACCTGAGGCTCCCCGTAAGCCCATGGCCTTCGCCTCTGTGAGAGAATCGGAGCCACCACTGAAGCCGTAGAATTCGCCGTTTTCCTTGTGCAGAGACGCGACCCATTGTCCCAACGGACAGGTGTGCCAATAGCCAAAGTTCGGGAGAACCCGGATCTGGAGTCGCTCGGAAGACGGAGCCGTAATGGTGGCGCAATAGAACCTTCCCTCCATGCTCGCAAATCGCGCTGCGTCGTCTCCGCTGGAAAACGGCGGAAGGGCCTCAGATGGGTGACGTCGCTCGATCTCCCATCGGCCCGCGCCATTTTGGCATATGACCCACCTTGTCCCGTCGCTCCTCTGGACGTGGTAGTGCTTGCCGGTGTGGCAACTCGTTTCGTAACAATCGGCCAGCATGTAGGGCTCTTTCATCTCCCAATGTTAGCAGGCACAAACGCACGTGCTACGTTTGGGCCTAGGCGCTGAATCTCTTGAGCCTGATGAGCCGCGTATCGAAGTATCGTCGTCACCGTGTCGCGGCGATAACGTAAAATCGGAATTGGGGATCTGAAAGAGGGCTCGAAGACGAAGGCGATCTCGGGTCCGCGGCCTTGAAAGAACTTGAACAACCGGAGGCCTGGGGTGCCGCTGGTGGCGCGGCCCCCCGACGACCAAGCTGATCATCGGGCACGAGGAGCGCGACATGAAACAGGCAGTGACGTTGTTCGGAACATTCATTCGCTATCTGGTTGTCGCAGTGGTGCTCAGGGCGGCAGCGTATGGCGCCGATGCGCCCGCGCCGGAGAAGATCGAGGTGAAGGATCGCAACGGTGTTGCGGTGCTTACCATCAGCAACATCAGGCTGTTCCGTCGTTCAGCCCCGGTTTTCCAGGGCGTTGTGCAGAACGTTTCGGGAGTCGATCTGACCCTGGACACGCTTACTGGGACGATCCACAAGAAAGATGGCTCGACGGTGCAGTTTTCTTTCAATGTCTGCGATGTTCGGTGGTGCGACTTTCCGAAGGATTCCGCTCGCGAGGTAAGTTATCCGTTTCCCAAGCCGTGGCCGTTCGCAGCGGGGACCGTGGCTTCGCTTGATGTTTCGCTGCCTGGTTCCTGGGAATCTCCCGAGGATGTGCGTATTGCCGCCGAACGGGCGAAAGAGAGCGCCGCCGAGTCCGAGCGAAACCGCACGCTCGCCGGCGTGGTGGCATACGACGGCGACATCATTCCGGAGAGTGCGAACGGCAATCTCGTCATTCAGAACCCCCAGTTCATAGTTAGGGACCAATTCAACATTTACGAACCATTGTTGACCTTTCGTATCGTCGATAAGAGCTCCGTTCCCTGGGACATCGCACCTGTTCAGTTCGACATGGGCGGGGTGTGTAACGGAGACGTTCGGCAGTGGTCAGCGTCGATTGTTTTGCAGCACTCCACTCTTGTGCTCATGACGGAGCGGGGAATCAAGAACTATGACTATCCGATAGACTCGCTGAATGGCAAGGTTCAAGGATGCCGCACCGACGTCATCAAGGTTCGAGTCGGAGGGCCAGCGATTGAACCGCTTGACCTTAGGCCGGAGGTCGAGGCACTCAGAATGAAACGAGAATCGGAGGAAGCTGCCAGGGTGGCTGCGGAGGCTACAGCGAAGGCCGAGAGGGACCGGATCACCGCAGCGGCTCGGGCGAAGCGTGAGGCAAGGGAAGCCGAACAAAGCCGGGCGGCCGCTCAGGCCAAGGCGAGGAAGGATGCGGCGGACGCCGCGGACCGGAAGCGACTCGCAGACGAGCAGAAAAAGAGGGATGCGGAAGAGGAAGCCGAAGCCGCCGAAAAGCGACGAACGGTGCGGGCCGCCTGCGCCGCTATCTATAAGAACACGGTGGATAAGAAGATAAGCGATCTAACCGTCAGGGAGGAGCAACAGGTCAGAGCTTGTCAGACGCTCGGCTTGTATCCGCCGCAGTGACGGTGCGCTCGATGTGCGCCGAAAAAGGGGACGACCGCGTGCCTTTTCATCACTTCAGCCCTGCTCTCTCTAGGCGACTGCGCGGACTTCGAGGTGGTTGCCGTCGATATCCGGTATCGGGGAGTGATCGGCAACGCTGACCAGCACCCATCCCTCCAGCACGCTCTCTAACTCCTCCCGGCAAGCCTCCAGGATGTTCGGGGATGTTCGGGGCTGCGAAACTCCGAAATAGGACGGCCGCCGAATTGCGAAATTTCGTACCTGTCCCCGAAAGAGAGATCTATAATGCCAGTTGAGCATGTGATCGGCTCGGATGTTGATGCACGCTGCGGGGTCGCAACATAACGGTGGACACGCATGAGTGAGCCTTCCTCGGATACGCATCACGGCGCGGTTGTTATTGGCGTGCTAGGGTTTTTGGCCATATTGTTTATCGTCGCCGGGTCGCATCATCATCATCCTCGTCACTTCAAGCACACGGTAATCAAGATGAAGGGAGGGTGCTACACCTACAAGGACCACAAAGGCCAATGGTGGAAGTACTGTCGGAAGCGGGACAGCCAGTCTTCCTCGGATTCCGGGGGCTCTTTCGCAGACTTTTCGGAGACTCCGGCGTCATCGAGCGGGTCGACGCGTCTGCCACAAGGCGGCACCTGGTCGAAGAGCTCGGAGCCCGAAGAAGATGAGATCGAAGGCGAATTGGAAGCCTCGATCGAAGAGACCGCCGACGGGCCCGAAGGAGACACGGACGGGGGCGCGGATGCCGATTCCAGCGGCGATGCGGGGGATTCGGGCGGAGATGGTGGAGATGGCGGTGGTGACGGCGGCGGTGATGGTGGCGGCGGTGACGGAGGCGGTGGCGATTAGTCCTTATCGAAAGCGCTCCGATATCGAGAGCGCTCCGATGAGCTCGACCTTGTTCTCGCCGCGGGCCGCTTCACTCAAATATCGGCGATGGCCTCGCGGGCCAGCCACGAAATCATCCAGGCCCGGAACGAGGCGAAAGAACGAACGCGGGTACACTCGCCGGTCTGGCCGTTCTCTTCCGCCCCGTTCCGGGGCTAGGTGATTCGATGCCGGATTCCCAATGCTCGCGCACTGGGCTATTCTCTTTCGCCCCTGCCGGGGCTCGCCCCACGCTCCGTCTAAGCGCGGATCGGCGGGCGCTATTTCTTAGCCCGGCTACAGCGGCTTTCTCGCCGGGCCCGTCTCAGTCAGGAGGCCTCTTTCAATGATGCGAATCGCCGCCTCGAGCACTTCGTCGCGTCCGGCTCGGATCCCGGCGATGGTCGGCGCCACTGTGATATCCGGAACGATCCCCACGCGTTGTGTCGGACGTTGGTCGGGATAGAAGACCCCGATGCCGCTGAAAAGGGAGTAGAGTCCGCCAGGCAACGGGACCGTTGAGACATTCCCATCGGCGCCGGCCGTCGTGCTGCCAACGATGATCGCCCCAGCCGCTCGAAACGCCAGGGCCGTGTATTCGGCCTGACTTTGGGTAACGCCGTCGACCAGAACCACCACCCTGCCCGGGTAGTTCGGCTGGGCCGGCGTCAACCCCAACAGCGGCGACTGCCAATGGAACGCTCCCGGAGTTGCCACGTCGCCGTAGGTAAACTGCACGAAATTCACCGGCTCGGACGCCAGCAGATCGCCTAAGGTGAATACCACGAAATCCGACGGATAGTTGCGAATATCGATGATCAGCCCCTTGGTCCCTGCTGCCGACTGAATGTAATTCGCCGATTGCGCCGCGACTACGGAACTCAGCTTGAGGTACGCGATGTCCTTCGAGAGCATCTGGAAGGTGTTTCCGGGCAGGTCGGCCTCTCCGTTGGATGTGAGGTTGAGCGTACTGGTCGGCACCCGGCCGGACGTCAGGCTCAGTGGCTGTTGTCCGCGCAATATCGATACGGAGGCTGTGCCGCACGCGCCCTGTGTCATGGCGTTGCCGATGTCGCGCAGGCGCGCTGCCTGATTGGAGTCGGCATAGTACGGCGTCCACTGGGCGACCAGATCGCCGACGGCGGTGCCGTCCAATTGCCGGATCACGTCTCCCACCTGCAAGCCCGAGTTGGCGCCGTCGGCGGCCGAGAGATAACCCGTCACCACCGGGACTCCTTGCACGAAGCGAACCTGCACCGGCAACTGGCAACTGCCGATGGGCGGCCGCGCGGCGAGCGAGCTCCACAGATTGGCGTGCGTATCGTTGATCTTGGCGATAAACAGCAGCAGTTGCTGCTGATACTCCAGGGTGCTCTGTGCCATGGCGATGCCCGGAATGGATTGCACCAGAACGTCGTCCCAATAGGTCGGCGAACTGGCCGGATCGTTCGCCATCACGTCGCGATCTGGATAGAAGTACTCGATCATGTTCCAGAAGCGAAAGAGGGCGAGCAACTGATAACCGGAATCGGGGAGGGTGATGTTGGAATACTCGGACTCGTTTTGAAACACCGGATTGAGGACCCCAGGCGCCAGCGAAACGAAAAAGGATTGGGCTACCGGAGCCCGGTTGGCGTAGATCGATTGCAGCGCCTGGCTCAAGCTGGAGCTGAGCGGCGGCACGCCGGAGATCCAGTCGAGATTGGGGCCCATATACAGGTCGCTGGTGTCGAGAATCGCCGCGGCATTGCACGAGGTGACGGTGTTGCCGAGGCGTGCGTTGATCCAGGCGGCGATGGCCTGGTTCGCCGTCGGGGCATCGCCGGCAGCGAGCACCGACGGAATGGCGCGAAACAGGTCGTAGTCCCATTGATGCTGCCCGCTGGTGACGGCCGGGTGATAGTACTTGAGAAATCCCCAAACCTTGGCCAGCGTCGCCAGATTCTGGATCTGGACATCGGAGAGGCTGGCGATGGCGACGCCGGAACCGTTGTCAAACTGGTGGTCCCCGGTGAAGCCCGGCGGAGCGCTGCCCGCGGCGGGCGCGTTCGCAACCGGCTGGCAATCCACCAGCAGTTGCAGATCGTCGACCCAGGCCGTGCCCGTTCCATCAAGGAGCGCGCCAATGTTCACGTATGAGGCCTGGCTATACACGGGCAGCGTGACAGTGTACTGCGTCCAATCCGTGGTGCCCTCGACCGCCAGGTACTGCGTAGTGGCGAACCCATAATTGTTGCCGCTCGAATCATATTCGCCGAAATAGATGGCGGCATAGCCGTTCACGTCCTGGGTCTTGACCCATCCGCTCCAGGTAAGCGTCTGCCCGGTGAACGTCATAGGAATCGAGACCTGGAGGTAGGAGAAGGCTCCGGAACTGGAGGAAGTGCGCTGGATTCGAGCCGAACAGTTCCCGCTGTGTGCAACCGTACAGTCGGTGAGGATGGTGCCGTTGGTGCTGCCGCTCCATCCGGTTGGAAAAGTCCCGCCCGTCCCATTCTCGAACCCAAGGATTTGCGCCACATTCTGTGCGGTCTGCGCGCCGGCAGGTACGGTGAATGCCAGGCAGAGGAGCAAACGCCAATGCAACCGGATTCGATTCATGTTTACGACTCCTGAACTCCGATTCATCTGTTTCGAATTATAACCGTCTCGATACGCCGACCGACGCGAAAGTTGCTAGCTCAATAGGGCTACCTGGCCGGCGGGACGATGGTGGTCCACGAGGCTTCACCGTAAGTCTGTTATCGTGGCAAGGATGGCTAGAATTCAGCGCGTTTTGATAAGCGTGACCGACAAGACCGGCGTTCAGGAATTCGCCGCGGCGCTCCATGCCATTGGAGCGGAGATCATCTCCACCGGGGGAACGGCCCGGCTGATTCGCGAGGGCGGCGTGCCGGTGAAGGACGTCGCTGAAGTGACCGGGTTTCCCGAGATGCTCGACGGGCGTGTGAAGACGCTCGACCCGCATGTGGCGGGCGGCATCCTGGCCATGCGCGGCAACCCGGCGCACATGCGCGCGATCGAGGAACATCACATCCTGCCGATCGATATGGTGGTGGTGAATCTGTACCGGTTCGAAGACGCGGCACGGAAGGCTGGCGTGAAACGCGCGGAGCTGATCGAGAACATCGATATCGGCGGCCCCAGCATGATCCGCGCGGCGGCGAAGAATTACCACGACGTGGCAGTGGTGGTTTCGCCAGACGATTACGAAGCGATTGCGGCCGAGCTGCGCGCGAGCGGCGGAGCGTTGGCTCCGGCCACGCATTGGCGTCTCGCCAAGAAAGCGTTTCGCACCACGGCGGATTACGATGCCGCGATCAGCGCGCGCCTGGAACAGGAAGACGCTGCGGGCGAGCTGCCGGAAGACCTGTCGCTGCGCGCGCCCAAGGTGATGGACCTGCGCTACGGCGAGAATCCGCACCAGCCGGCGGCGCTCTATGGGCGAGCCGGGCAGGGAATTGCCGGTGCGGCGCAGTTGCAGGGCAAGGAGCTGTCTTACAACAACCTAGTGGATCTGGACGCGGCATGGCAGTTGGCGCTCGAATTCACAGAGCCCGCCGTGGCTATCATCAAACACACCAATCCGTGCGGGTGCGCCGAACAGGCGATGCTGGCGGAGGCGTGGCGCAAGGCGCTCGAATGCGATCCGATATCGGCGTATGGCGGCGTAGTGGGCATCAACCGGATTGTGGATGTCGAGACTGCGCGCGAGATGGCCAAGCTGTTTGTGGAGGCCGTGGCCGCGCCGGACTACGAGCCGGAAGCGCTGGCGGTGTTGGCGGCCAGGAAAAACCTGCGGCTGATGAAAGTGGCGCCCGGACTGGATCGCTTCGTGGTGAAATCGATCACCGGCGGTTTCCTGGTGCAGAAAGCGGACCGGGTCACGCTGGACCGCGCCGCGGCGGTGGTGAAAACCAAGCGCGCGCCGACGGAAGAGGAATGGCGCGCGCTGGAGTTCGGCTGGGTGGTAACCAAGCACGTCAAGTCGAACGCGATTGTCTATGCGCGCGCCGGGCAAACGGCGGGAGTGGGCGCGGGGCAGATGAGCCGGGTGGATTCGGTCAAAATTGGCGCCATGAAAGCGGTATTGCCGCTGGCTGGAACGGTGGTGGCTTCCGATGCGTTCTTCCCGTTTGCCGATGGCCTGGAAGAGGCCGTGAAAAACGGCGCGACGGCGTTCATCCAGCCGGGCGGGAGCGTGCGCGACCAGGAAGTGATCGACGCGGCGGACCGGCTGGGAGCTGCAATGGTGTTCACCGGCGTGCGGCACTTCCGCCACTGAGTGGGGCAGGTCCCCGACCTGCCGAGGGCCGGGGCGCAGTCCTGCATGGCGCGTCGAGAGTCGTGCTGAGGCTGCTTTGCGGGCGAAGAAAAGCCGAGATGACTCTCGGCTCAGCAGCCTAACAGGCCGCGCCACGGGGCGGAGGGTACTAGAAGTTCGGCTCGTCCGCGGAAGGGCCGTACATGGCCGGCACGGGGATGTCGTTGAGCCGCAGGTAGACCGAAAGCTGGCCCCGGTGGTGCACCGAGTGATTGAACACAAATGTGCGCAGCACGGCCACTTTCGGCATGGTGAAGAACACTTTGTCGCCGCTCTTGAGCGACCAGGGCTCGATGAGCTGGCCGTCTTCGGCCTTGGCTAGCGCGGCGCGGGACTTGGCGACGGACTTATCGAACTTCTCCAGCAGCTCGGCGCGCGAGGCGGCGATTTTGCGTTGCGATGGGTCAAAGCCGGCCAGATCGATGGAGTCCTTGCCGATGGTTTCCGGCACCCAGTCAATCAACTCGCAAAGATGAGTTGCCAGCGAGGCCATGTCCATGGATTTCGGGTGGGGCTTGAAGCTGAGTTTGTCATCGGGGATCCGCTCGATCAGGCGGCGGGTGGTGGCCGTTTCCTGATCGAACTCCGGCAGTAGCGCGTCACGAATCATCATAGAGGTATAGGTTCCTTTCCGGTATATATTCGCTTTTTATTCGCCATCAGTCAAGTAAATTCTGAAATGAGTTTATCCGTGGGCGATGGCGCGGGCAATATCGAGAGTGCGATCGATTTCGGCGGGGCTGTTGAAGATGTGGGTGCATTGCCGGACGCCGTTGCCGAGCGAGCGCGGGCGCAGGCGGCCGCGGTTCCACATTTCGTCCTGAAGATGCGGCCCGGTGACGCCATCGATGGAATAGACGGTCATCCCCGCGCACATGGCGGGATCTTCGGGCGAGTAGACGGTCACCTTGGGAATTCCGCGCAGGCCGGCGCGCAGGCGGTCGCCGAGCTCCTTGACGCGCTGGTGGACGCGGGCGGGGCCAATCGCGAAGTGAAAGTCGAGTGCGGCTTCGGCGCCCATCAGCAGCGACAGGCTGCCGGTGCCGCGCTGGGTGAGGCGGTAGCCATCGTCATCGTGATTGTCCCAGTTGCCGGAAGCGAGTGTGGTCCAGACGTCCTTGGCACGGTCGCGGCGGATGTAAAGGAAACCGTTGCCGGCGGGTGCCAGCAGCCACTTATGGAAGCAGGCGACGTAAGCGTCGCAGCCGATATCCCGCATATCGACCGGAATGTGGCCCAGCGCCTGCGCGCCGTCAATCACGGTGAGGATGCCGCGAGAGCGTGCCTCGGCGCAAATTACCTTCACCGGCACGATGGCGCCGCTGCCGGTGATGACGTGCGAGAGATAGAGCACGCGCGTGCGTAGGGTGAAGGCGCGCCGGACGAGATCGACCAATTCCTCCGGATGGTGGGCGGGGCGCGGCAGAGCTACCCTAACGACCGTGCCGCTGTGGCGTTTGGCAGCGGTCAGCCAGGGGCCTTCGCCGCCGGGATGCTCCTGGTCGCTCATCAGGATCTCGACGCCGGTTGGCAGATCCAGGCCGGCGGCGAGATAGCTGTTGGCGCAGGTGACGTTTTCGGTGAGCGCGATCTCCCTCCAATCCGCGTTGACCAGGCGCGCGGCCTTGGTGCGAAGCGCCTCCATGGGGTCATAGCCGCCAATCCAGTTGGGGCCGCGGTAATCCCAGTCGGCGATGTCGGTGGCCATCTGGCGCAGATGGTCGACGGTGCGCTCGAGAACCACGCGCGGCATGGCGCCGATGGTTCCGTTATTGAAGAAGACCTTGTCGCGGGCAAGCAGAAACTGATCGCGCAGCTTGTCCCAGTAGGCCGGGTCGGCGGCGTTGGGCAGCGATGGCGCGCCGGCATCTTCGGCCGAGGCAACGTCGGGTAGCCATGGCGCGGCCAGCGCGGAGGCGGAGACCGATTGCAGGAATTGGCGGCGGTGGGGCATGGTTTTTTGAGCGTATGCCGGGGGCGGCGAGGTGTCAAGCAGAAGACGCGGGTTGAGGCGCGACGTTTGCGTTTGGCCCGCTGGCAATCGACCTGCGCCGCGGCGTATAATCGGGGCAGTTGGCGCCTGCTCCGTGCGCCCGTGCTGCCTTCCTGAAAGCCAATCCCGTGCCCGGCCCGATAGAAGTCGAGCGCTATTCCGCGGTCAGCAGGATATTGACAAAGCCGGAGAACTGTTTGGCGAGGCGTAAAGGAACGCGACGGCAAGCCGGCGTTGGCAAGCTAAAGCATGCCCCACCTGTTTTGCGCGGACTATCGGCATTATTCGGATGCGGTACCCTACGGATAGGGTTACCATGGCTCCAGGTACAACATGGAGGGGTGGGGGCGCTTTACTTTGGCGCCGCACGGGTTTAGTATGGTTACACTCCCCCGATCGCGAGTGAGGTTAAAGCTTTGCTGAAACTAAAACGCGTCGAACTACAGGGTTTCAAGTCCTTTTGCGAGCGCACCGAGCTCCGCTTCAACGGCGCCGGCATCGCCGGCATTGTCGGGCCCAACGGGTGCGGCAAGTCGAATATTTCCGATGCCATCAGTTGGGTGCTGGGTGAACAGTCGGCCAAGAGCCTGCGCGGCACGCGGATGGAAGACGTGATTTTTGCCGGCACGCGCGATCGCAAACCGCTGGGAATGGCCTACGTGACCATGACCCTGGTGGACCCGGAACATTATCACGGTCACGAACCCCACAAACTGCAGGCGGTGGAAGAAGGCGGGGCCAAGAAGCGCGGCGAGATCACCATCACGCGACGCCTGTTCCGGAGCGGGGATAGCGAATACCTGATCGACGGGCGGACGGCGCGGCTGCGCGACATCCAGGACCTCTTCATGGGCACCGGCCTGGGACCGGAAAGTTACGCGATCATCGAGCAGGGACGCATCGGGCAGATCCTGAGCTCGAAGCCGCAGGACCGGCGCGGCGTGATCGAAGAAGCGGCCGGCATCACCAAATTCAAAACGCGGAAGCGGCTGGCGGAGGCCAAGCTGGAAGGCGCCAAGCAGAATCTGTCGCGCGTGTACGACATTCTGGAAGAAGTGACGCGGCAGGCCAATTCGCTCAAGCGGCAGGCGCAGAAGGCGCGGCGGTACGGTGAATTGAAGAACGAGCTGGAGAGCCGGCTGAAGGTGGTGCTTTCCGGCAAGTACAGGCTGCTGGAGCGCGATGCGGCCAAGACCGCCATCGATTTGAACCTGGCGGCCGCGGAATTCAAGGGCCTGGGCGGGCAGGTGGCTGAACAGGAACAGGCGCACGAGCGGGCGCAGGCGGGATGCTATGAGCTCGAAGAGCGGCTGACCGCGGCGCGCATGGAGCTTTCCGAGGCCAACGTGGAAGCCGAACGGACGCGCGGCCGGTTGGCGGCCCAGGTGAAGGAGAGCGGCGCTACCGAGGGCCGAATCGCGCAGGCGGAGAACGAATCCGACCAGTTAGGGAAGCGGCTGGAGCAACTGGATGGCGAGATCGCGGTCCACCAGCGCAGCGTGACGGCGCTGGAGGAGCAGATTGGGGAAGCGCGCGCGCGGTTGCTCGGCATCAACCAGCAGCGGGACGCTTTGCAGGCGCGGCTGCGCGAGCGGGAAGGCGCCATGGAAGCCGGCCGGCAGGCCATTCTGCGGCTGCTCGGCGAGGCATCGCATCTGCGGAACCAACTGGCGCAGATGGAAGCATACCTGGCCAGCATCGAGCGCGAGAACGCGCGCTCGGCGAGGGAAGAGCAGATGGCGGCGGCCGAAATCGAGCGGCTGGAAGCGGCGCGGCGTGAGCTTGCCGAAACCGTGGCGGCGCGGCAGCTCGAATTGGAGGTGGTAACCGGCGAGCGGCGCCGCACGGAGAAAGATCTGGCCACGCGACGGCAGGCGGCGGCCGAACTGCGGCAGACCATCGACCACGAGAAGAACGAAGTATCGCGGATTCGCGCGCGCAAGGAATCGTTGGAGCAGGTGCTGGCGCATCGCAGCTACACCACCGAATCGGTGAAGAAGCTGTTCGCGTCGCTCGAAACCGGCAAGGCCGGCGACCTGAAGCCGGCCGGCGTGTTGGCCGACTACGTGGAAGTGGACCCGCAGTACGAGAAGCCGGCGGAAGAGTTTCTCCACGACGAGCTGGAGTACGTGGTTGTGGAAAGCTGGCAGCAGGCGGAGCGGGGCTTGGATTTCATCCGCGCCGAGCTGAGCGGCCGCGCCACGTTTCTGGTGCATCCGGAGCCGAACGGCAACGGCAAGGCACGCCTGCCGGAGCCGGCCATCGGCCCGGAAACCGGGATCGCCGCGCGTTTGAGCGATTCGCTGCGGCTCACCAACGGATTCCGCGATCGCGCCACGGACCTGCTGCCGCGTGTTTCGCTGTGCTTCGTAGCCGAGGATCGCGGCTCCGCGCAGCGGCTTTCGACGGCGTACCCGCACCTCTATTTTCTGCTTCCCGACGGGGTTTGCTACCACGGCCACACGGTGACCGGCGGCAAGAAAACCGGCGCCGGCCCGCTGGCCATGAAGCGCGAAGCGCGCGAACTGGCGGTCGCGCTGGGACAGCGTCAGGCGGCGCTCGACGAGCAGGTGGCGCGCCTGGACGGCATCAGCGAGGAGATTGCCGGCCTGGAGGCCGAGGTGGAACGGCTGCGCAGCTTGCAACAGGCGCGCGAAAAAGATCGTGTGGCGCTCGATCACGAAGTCCGCAAACTGGCCGAGGATCTATTGCGCGCCAATTCGAAGGTTTCGGTGGCGCGCTTGGAACTGGAGAGGCTGCGCCGCGACGCGGAGAAATCCACGGGCGACCGCGAGCGCAATCGGATCGCGGTGGAAGAGAAGGAGCGGCAGCGCGCGGCTCGCGAAGAGGCGCTCGAGGCGGAGCGGCAGGAAGCCGAGAAACTGGAAGCGGAAGCGGCGGCGATCGGCGAAGAGCACGCGGCCACGCGCGCTAACCTGGCGGGCCTGGAAGAGCGCCACCGCGGCGAGCGCAACGCCATGGGGCGGCTCCAGCAGCAGTTCCAGGAGACCACCAACCGGCGCAACGCGACGACGGCGGAAATCGAGCGGCTGGGTGAGCAGCGCGCGCGGCTGCTCGAGGACAACATCGAGCTCGACCGGCGCGGCGCCGAATTGGCGGCCGAGATCTCCCGCATGGAAGCCGCGGTGAATGAGATGGCGGTGGAGGACGCGGCCGCGCGGGAAGCGCTGCGCGCGGGAGAAGAAGAGCTGAAGACCCTGCGCCAGGCGGTGCAGGAGAGCCAGGAGCGGCGCGCGCAGATCGAAGTCGAACTGGTGCGCAAACAGGCGGAACTGAAATACCTGGACGAGACCAGCCGCAAGGAGTTGAACTGCCCGGTGGAGGAACTCGTATCCGCCGACGATCCGGTACCGGACGCGGACTCGATCGCCGCCGCCGAGCAGGGCGCCAATGAGATCCGCCAGCGCATCGAGGGGCTGGGCGCAGTAAACCCGGCCGCCATGGAAGAGTTCCAGGAGGCGCAGCAGCGGCAGGAATTCCTGAGCGTGCAGCGCCAGGACCTGCTCGATTCCATACGCGACACGGAAAAGGCGATTCAGGAGATCGACCAGGTGTCGCGGCAGAAATTCGCCGAGGCGTTCGAGGCGATCAACGCCAATTTCCGCGGCATGTTCCAGTCGCTGTTCGGCGGAGGCACCGGCGAAATGCGACTGACCGACCAGGAAAACCTGGCCGAATCGGGCATCGACATCGTCTGCTCGCCGCCGGGCAAGCGGCTGCAAAACGTGCTGCTGCTATCGGGCGGCGAAAAGGCGCTGGCGGCGATAGCGCTGCTGATGGCCATCTTCCGCTATCAGCCGAGCCCGTTCTGCGTGCTGGACGAAGTGGACGCGCCGCTCGACGAGGCCAACATCGGCAGGCTCGCATTGCTACTGAAAGAGATGTCGCTCGAGACGCAGTTCGTGGTGATCACGCACTCCAAGCGCACCATGGAAGCCGCGGAGGCGCTGTATGGCGTGACCATGCAGGAGCCCGGCGTCTCGCGCCTGGTGGCGGTGCGGTTCGGCCCGGCCGAAGCGGCGGCGTAGCGCCTTCGGTGAGGCGAGCGCCCTCGGTCGCGCGCGACCCCCTCATCACGCCGGCCCGCGCACTTAGAACGTGCTGCTGTCTCTTCGCCGAATCACCTATTTAACGGGTGGATCCCATCCTCTTGCCGTGCAATTCGCCGACTTTGAGGCTCCGGCTTGGACGTTCAGCGAGGCTGTGCAGTAGATGTCCTTGCCTCTCACTGACAGGCTGTGCTGGCCGGGAGAGAGTGCCAACGTAGATGGTGTCGGCCGGTTCATCTGCCGATTATCGATCGTTATCGTTGCGCCGGGCGGCTCTGACGTAACGGACAGTCTGCCGGGCGGCTGGGGCGTCTGAGACCGCAGAAGCCCTGCGAATAACAAGACGCAGCACAGCGCCAGCGTCAGTTTCGGTTCCGGGAACAGCCGTCGCATTCTCATATTAGTCCGCCTTGCTCAGATGTTGCATCACGAAGTCAGCGAAAAAAATCACCGCCAACAGCAGTGCGTTGAATTGCATAAGCCTTGGTGTATTAACTACGTCGGAGTCGAGGGCCACTGAGTACCTGAGGGCAAATTCGAGGCCGAAGTAAGAAAGATATGCGAAGTACAGGGACAGGATCACAAACACCGCACTTAATATAGCGGGCCACATGTCTACCAGGCGATAGCGCTGTTTGGGCCGGTTGATCAACAGGTAACCCATCGCTCCCAAGATTCCGGTGGCCAGAGTGATGAGCAGGTTGTTCATGGCCTGATAGGCGTCCACGGACTTGCTCAACTGGCTTTCCGGGCTCAATTGGCTTTCTTCCAGGACGTAAGGGCGGGCGTCAATGTTGCGGTTGATCAGCCACATTGCCCCGACGAGCAGGATGCAGACGACATAGAAGCCGAGTCTGCCGATTGGAAGGCGTCCGGCCAGTGGCTTCCCTGTCATTCAGTTGGTCCTTAACGCTTTGTAAGTCGAGCTTCCGACCTTTGGCGAGTATACCCGAACTTGGGTAGCCGGTCAATTCAAATTGACCCGACGTTCCGATTGACGAACCTGGCTTGGTTCGGCATTGTCGAACCAGCGGCGGCCGGTTACTGCGGTGGCAACGTGATGGAAACGCGACGCTCGTGGTTCAACTGCTGGGTGAGGGCGCGATCGATCGAGCTCACCGCCAGTTGCTTCTCCTGGCGATCCAGCGTGACATAGTGCAGCGTCTGACCGGCAATCCAATAGGAACCCGCCGCCTGAATCTCGCCACCCTTCTGCGCAATCAGGTAAATGGGCGAGGAGGCTGCCGCGCTTCCACCGGGTGGGGCTGTTTCCTGCCCGTACTCGTCATAGGAGTGAGTTACCGGGTGTGCGGCGCGGCTGTAAGTGCCTGGCGCGGCTGCTTGCGCATAAGGATCACCCTGAGCAGGAGGGTAGGTTACCGTCGGAGCGGGCGAATAGGCATAAGCTGAATCGCTGTAAGTGTCCGGATAATAGTAATCATACGGATAATAGTTGTAATACCCGTAATCGTAACCAGGCCAATAGCCGAAACCGAAGCCGTACCAGGGATAACCCCAGCCGTAATAGGGCCAGTAGCCTCCTCGGTAGCCATAGCCCCGATAACCGTATCCATAGCCCCGGTTGCCATAGCCATAGCCCCGGTTGCCGCCGTAGCCGATGCCGCCGCGGTACCCCGAGCCGACCGCTCCGCCGCGGACTGCTCCGTAACTACCGCCGCGATAGCCACTCGTCACGGCGTGGCTGCCGCCTCCCATCGAGGCGTGCGATCCGCCGCCGCTGTGCCCGCCGCCGCGTTGCGCCATGGCGCACCACACCAGCAAGGTGAACGCAAGGGTAAATCTGAATAGGGCCCTCATCCGAGTACTCCTCTACTTCGAAGCTTACTCTCGCCCGGCGAAACCTGCAAGCTGTCCGCGATGCCGTTAGGAATCAGTATGATACGATCCATGTGCGGACAGCGGAACGGAAAACGGCTCCCGAAACGAAAGGTGCGACTGGAGGAGGATCACGCAGTCCATTTTCACCGACAGCGACACCATCAGCCGCTTTCAAGCCGAGCTGATCGCCGAACACATGCCCGCGCAGCAGCACGCCGGCAACACGCAAAGCCAGGCGGCGGCGATAACAGCCGCCGCGCAAGCGCCCGCGCGGAAGTCCACGGCGAAGACATAGAGCCGGCGATCGGCGTCGCCGGAACAAATTATGCTAAATTGCACTGGGTAAGCACAGGCTGGCGGCCCAAGTGAAACGGTTCCCCTTTCTCGACTGGATGCGCGGGCTGGCGGTGGTCATCATGATCCAGTGCCACGCGTTCAACGCCTTTGCGCGGCTGGACACGCGCGACGGCGGCCCGTACGTGCTCTCGCAGTTTGTGGGCGGCATGGCGGCGCCGCTGTTTCTGTTCATGGCGGGAATGACGACTGCCTTCCAGATGGAAAGCCTGGCGCGGCGCGAATCGAGGCCGTGGCGGCGGTGGGCGGTGGCGCTGCGGCGCGCCGGGTACATTATGGGGATCGCGCTGCTGTTCCGCTTCACCAATTGGATCGGCAGTTACCCCGGCGGCAGCCTGCAAGAGCTGACCAAGGTGGATATTCTCAACTGCATGGCGGTGGGCCTGGCGGTGTTTTCGGCGGCGGCGGCGTTCGGCGCCGGGGGGCGCATCCGTTTCGCTGTGGTTGGCGCCGCGGCGATTGCCATGCTGTCGCCGTTGATGGCGAACCTTCCCTGGGATGGCGCGCCGTCGCTGTTGCGCGAGTACCTGGTGCCGGGCGCGGGGCGCGGCCGCTTTCCGTTCTTTCCGTGCGCCTCGTATGTTGGATTCGGCATCGCGGCCGGCCTCGCGGTGAAGCGCACTGCCGAAGCACGCATGGACCGGCTGATGCAATGGTCGGTGCTGATCGGCATCGCGCTGATCTTCACCAACCAGTATTTTTCCAATAACCCCTACTCGATCTATCCGAATTCCAGTTTCTGGACCAATAGCCCGACGCTGGTTTTCATTCGCGCCGGCATCATTCTGACGTTCCTGGGCGGGTCGTATGTTTGGACCGAATACGGCGCGCGCCCGGTCTGGAGTTGGATGCAGACGCTGGGTAAGACCTCACTGATGGTCTATTGGGTGCACGTAATGATCGTCTACGGCGGCTGGACGAAATACCTGCGACGCAGCATGAGCATTCCGCAAACGGTCTTCGCCACCGTATTGCTGACCGCGATGATGGTCGGACTGTCCGCCGCCAAACTGTGGTGGACCGCCCGCCGCGCAGCGCGGCGTCCGCAGCCGGCGCCCGCAACCGTGCAGGCATAGTTCGTTGGGCCGACGCCCCGGTTTTCGGGTCCGAAGCGGATTTCGCGTGCCAACTGCCTGGAGAGCCGCGTACAGATCAGTTCTGAGACGGTCTTTCGACGTGATCGATCACCAGGACTTCCACTGGTCCCTTGACTGATTCGAGCTTCAGCCCAAGCTGTTCCTGGATGGCAGCGAAGATCGGCGGTGGGCTGGCAGGGTCAGCCGCGGGCGGGGAGCTTTCGGGATCGCCTGGCCCGGCGGAACGCGGGAGCCCGGCTGCAGCCTCATCAGGAGTAAAATCCAGGCGAACGTCGAATGTTTCGGCGAACCCGGTCCGGTCAAGGACGGGGCGGCCTAACACCATCGAAAGCACTCTGATGAAGTCCGGCATGGCGACCTTCCCTCCTTCGATCCGTACCCCAGACGGTTCCATCATCACACCGGGCATGCCGCAGGGAAAACCGGGCGCCCGCTGTCTTGGCGTGTTCGAAGGCGGCGGCAACGTCCCGCTCGGGTCAGCCGGAATGCAGCCGCCTTCCTTCGGGGGCTGCAGTTTGAGGCCGCTTCTTGCCACGGTGAGCGCGTAGACCGGGAGTTCTTTGGTTTCGCGGTGGAGCTTGAGCTGGAATCGGTCTTCGAGGAGCGATCGCAACATGAGAAGTATCTGCGCGCGGCTGGCTTTTCCATCTGCCTTGGCCTCGATGTCATAGCCTTCGGATTGAATCCAGGCTGGTCCTTCCGAGATCTGAAAAGCCTGGACGCCATAGGCGTTCTGTATAAGCAGCCGCAGCGGAGCGTTTTCCGTGGTCAGCCCGCCAGCACGGGGCCGGACCGCCATGAATCTCGGGCTTGATGCATTCTTTTTGACCGACGCGACCTCGAATCGCGGCGCAGCATCGGACTGGCCGAACAGCGCAAAAGCCGTCATCACCAGAAGAATCGCAGTCACGATGATTCCCAGCCCGGAGTTGGTTTGCGATGCCGGCCGGGACTGGCCCAGCAACCTTGCGATGCGGTCGGGGAGCGAACCGCCGTTGGCGGCGATGGCGGCACTAGCGTGGGCCGGACGGTACGATTCCAGCTCCGCCAGTGCGCGCGCGTATGCGAGCACGTCGCCGCTCGCCCGTGCGGCAACGTCATCGCAGCACAATTCGCGTTCGGCGCGAATATGACCCGACACCCACCAGACCGCGGGGTGATAGAAGAGCAGCGCCTCGGCAACGCTCTGCAGGATGTTGACCAGATAGTCGTGCCGCCGGATGTGCGCCAGTTCGTGAATCAAGAGCGCTTCCATCTGTTCGGCCGGCAAACCGGCCAGCGCGCCAACCGGAACCAGCACGACGGGACGAAGCCAGCCGACCACGGTCGGCACCTCGACCAGCGCGGACACTAATAACCGCACGGGCCGGGAGAGGCCAATCCGGGCGCCAAGATCGCCGAGGACCCGCCGCCATTCCGGCGGCGCAGGCCTAACCAGCGTGGACCGCATGCGCGCGGCGACGACCCATCCACCCATTAAACGCACCCAGAATGCCATCGCGCCGGCGAGCCAGATCACAACCACCCAGGAAAAGAACTGTCCCGCCCATGCGTCGGAAATGGTGGCGCTGACGGATGCGGGCAAAGCGATGGTCACGGCGGGAGCCGCGGAGGCGACGCGGCCGACGAGATGGGCGGCAACCGGAGCCGTTTCCGACGGGCTCAGCAGGTTCCACGTCACCAACGGAGCGGCTGCCATGGCCGCGAGTGCCACGCAGGCGAGGATGTATCGCGTGTTCGGGGTTGACGAGCGCGCGAGCCCCTTGCGGGCGGCGGCATAGAGAGCCGAAATTGCCGCGCCCTGCCAGAGAAAATGGACCAGGGTCCAGCCGAGGCGTTCCACCCACGGCTGTGACGAGAGGAATTGTATGGCGTTCATCGGGACCGTCCTTTCTTTTCCGCAAACTCCTCCAGCATCTTGCGGATCTCGGCCAACTCGTGACGCGACGCCGGCTCCGCCGCCAGAGCGCCCATCACGAGGCTCTTCGCCGACCCGTCGAACGCCCGTTTCAGGAGGTCGCCCGCGATCTGCTTCTGGGTCTGTTCTTTCGGTACGCCGGCCTCGTAGACGTGCGATCGAAAGCGTTCGCTGCGGATGAGCAGGCCCTTCTCGATCATCAATTGCATCTGCTTCAGCGTGGTGGTGTAGCCGCAGTCTTTGCCGAGTTCCCGGTGGACCTCACGCACCGTCGCCGGCCCCATTCGCCAGAGAACGGCCAGGATGTCGATCTCAGCGTCCGTCGGCAGCGGCAGAGGTTGTCGAGCAAGAGCCGGGCGGGTAAGAGCCATTCGCGAGGATTGTACAACGATTTAAAACGTAAGTCAACGATTTAAATCGTACATTAGGGCACCAATGAAACCGGAGAGAGACCTCATCCGCCATCCTATGTTTTGTCTTCTTCCTCGGGGAACATCTGGTGCGTCAGGTCTTCGACTTTTCGTTCGCGCGAGGCGTCCCACCAGCCGCCGGCAAACGCAGCTAGGGCAGGCCCCAGAGCACCAGGTCGGTGAGATCGAGCGAATGCCGCAGCGCCACGGCGCCGAGGCAGACGATGGTGCGGAGGACCCAGCCGTAGAAGTACGACAGCTTCGACCGGCCCTTGCGCACGCCCACCAGGGCGCGTGCCAGCATGTAGCGCGCAGCCGATGCCGATGAAGCCCACCATGCCGCGCAAGAACTCGAATGACATCTCCTCTTACCATGCCCCAGCGCCCGCCCGATTGCAAGTCGAGCCACCGCGGCCAGTTTGCCAGGCCTCACTCAGGCGCGCGGGAGCGGAGTATACTCGTTACGAAAGAGGTGACAAAATGAACCGTACCTGGATGTGCTGCCTCGCCGCAAGCGTTGCTCTGGCGCAGGCCGCCGCACTACACGAGCCCAGCCGCGACCACGATGGTCGAGTTCGGCGGCAAGCAGATTCGCATCAGCTATCACGCGCCCTCCATGCACGGCCGCCAGATCTTCGGCGGACTGGTTCCCTATGACAAGGTGTGGCGCGCCGGCGCCAACCAGGCCACCTTGCTGCACACCGACCTGGACCTGACCATCGGCAGCCTGGCGGTGCCCAAGGGCGATTACTCGATCTACATACTGCCGGAAGAGAAGCAGTGGACGCTGATCATCAACACGCAAACCGGCCAGTGGGGCATCAAGTCGCGGCGGCGGCACCACCGAGGATCCCGCTAAGGACCTCGGCCGCGTGGTCGATGAAGCATGAGCAAGCCCGCCGCCCCAGTAGAGACGTTCGCCATCACGCTGATCAAGGATGGCGATCAAGGCGAACTGGCGATGGCGTGGGAGAACACCGTAGCCACGGTCGCATTCACCGCCAAGTGAGTGAGGCAGGTCCCCGAGGCCAAAAACTTCGCGCGCGCATTCCGGGGCTTTTGGCGGTTCATCTTTTCCCTAGGCTCGCCTTGGGCTATGCTCTTTCGCCCCGGGCTCGGCGTTGCTGTCCGGCCCCTACGGTTCTGCCTGCTTCTGAAAGCGGTATAGCTCGAAGGTCGGGCGGCCGTGGGTGTCGGGTATGACCCCGAGCAGCCGGTGCTCGAAGCCGGCGGCGGCGGCGAAACGGTCCAGCCTCGGACGGACGGCGGGGAAGTACTCGAAATCGGGTACGTGCGTCACCCAGACGGCGTCCGGCGCGGCGATCATGCTCGAGCAGCCACTGGCGGTCGGTCAGGGCTCATGTCTGGCGACGGGGCCGGATCCATCCCGCTGCGGAGCGGCAGCGCCCCGCGGTCGAGCAGTCGCAGGTTCTCGAAAATGTTCCAATCGGCGCAGTAGACCGTGGGTGGGTGCATCGCCATCAAATCGGCGGAGAGCGGAAACACCGCGTCGGTCCAGGTGTGGCTGCCGCCGTTGCGCACGGATTTCCAGAAGTACTCGTTGGTGACCAAGATGTCGGAGGTGACCAACACTGCCAATATGACGGCAACTGCCGGAATGCCGGCACGGCCGAGCCGGCGCGAGGCGGCGGCGAAAGAGACCGCCATCACCATCGCCGGCAAAGGCCACAACAGAATGGTGTGATGCACGCTGCCGCCGGCGGTGGGGGTGGTGGCCATCTGGATCCAGGCGACCGCCATGGCGACGAGCGCGAACAGGATGGCCCGCAGGTCGCGGCCGCGCGCCAGCGGCGCCAGTAGCAGCGCCAGCAGGCAGGCGAAAAGTTGCAGGCTGCGCCGCGGATGGCCGAATCGCTCCGAGGTTTCGGCGCTGAGGCGCTCGGCCAGGTTGGCGGCGGCGCGCGGCGCGGGCGTTTGCCCGTCTTCGGCGAACATGAAGCCAAACAGTCCTTCCCCATTGATGGTGCCGCCGGAGCATGGTGATCTTACCGGGCACCTCGTCCACGGTGCGTCCGGCGTTCTCGCGCAATGCCGCGAAATGGTCGTGTATGCAGGAGAGCGCCACCGGGCAGCGCGCCGGCGAAGAAGGCGAGCGCGGCAATCGCCAGGCGCCGCCAGCTCCATGTCCGCCAGGATCTGGCGAGGCACGGTCGCCAGAGCGCCAATCGCCAACCCCGAGAGCATCCATAGCGCCAGCATCTTGTCCCAAACCGCCAGGCCAAATAGAAAGAAGCCCGCAGCCAGCCAGAGAGAGTTCGACGAACGGTGGAACTTCACCGAGCAGCAGCAGGCCCGCGCCGATCAGCAGGTGCTGGAAGGCGACCGGGCCCCAGTCGAAAGTAGTCGTCAGCAGGTACTGGGAATCGGCGGCCAGAATGGCGCATCCAATCACTGCGGCGCGGGCGCCCACGGTCGCGCGCAGGAAGCGGTAGAAGAGCCAGATGCCGACGGCTCCGGCCAGCACGGCAGGGAAGCGCAGGGGCCATACGCCGGTACCCCAACACTGAAAAATGGGGCGCCAGATCCACGTCTTGAGCGTGCCCAGGTAGCTCATGTGCATCAGCGGAATGCGGGCGTGGCCGAGGTGCCAGGCGTAATACCAGGACTTGGGTTGATAGAGCGGGCTAGCCGGCAGGGCCTCATCGGCTTCGATGCCGAGGCTGCCGATAAACGCCATTCCCGATAGCAGGAAAAAGGCGATAGCGGCGGCGGCGCAGATTCGTTCGCGGATTTTGGTTGGAAAGCGCACAATGATCTTCCTGGCGGAATGTCATTTCCTGCCGGGGCGGAAGTAAATATTGTAAGACGCGGACCGAGGCTTGGTTTCCCGGTTGATGGCTGGGCACAGTTGCGGGTAGGTGTATACTGAATCCGCAGGCGGGTTTCCGCATCCAATCGTAATGGCGCGGTTTCCACAATCGCGCGGGGAGCGGCAGCCAGCCGATGCTGGTGGCTCCGGCCGGCAGGACGGCAAGCCCAGCCCCTGTATACTGGCTTCAATCCATTGAGAGAATGGACGGTTCCGTGTCCAACCATGTGCCACCGGCTGTGCGGCCGATTGGACGCCGCAGCGCGGCATCTGATGGTAGGTGACGGTGGGCGAAATCCCGTTCACAGGCACTGAAGATTTTTTTGATTCCGCCGATTAGAGAACGGGTGCGATTTGCGTCCTTCGTTTTTGTGCGAGGGCGCCCAGGTTAATTTGGCATTAAGGTTGCTATGTATCGGCTCATCCGGGCCGCGGCTCGGGGAGCGAGACGGTAAGGTAGCTCTAACGAGGGATTGGCTGTGGTGAAACTTTTGGTGGCATTTGCCGTCTATTTAGTTGCCGCGGGAGATCGGCCAACGGGAAGAAATGAAAAGCAATAGACCATTGGCTGAAGGGAGATCGACCATGAATAGGACAGAGTTGGAAAGATACAAGAGGGTGCTGGAAGCAAAACAGGCGGAACTGTCGGCTGGGCTGCGGAAACGCGACGACATTGCGATCGAAAAGTCGCCGGATGCGCTCGATGAGGTGCAACTGGCGGGGGAACGCGAACTGGCGATTCGCACACTGGACCGCGAGTCCAGTTTGCTGCGCCAGGTAAAGAGTGCGCTGGCGCGCGTTGCCGATGGAAGTTACGGAACCTGCCTGCACTGCGATGAGGAGATCAAGCCCAAGCGTCTGGATGCTGTGCCGTGGACAAAGTACTGCATCACGTGCCAGGAAGCTGCCGACCGTCACGAATTCGAATCCGATCCCGGCGACGCGACAGACGAGTTCCTGGCCGACGCCGCTTAAACTCTCTGGCTTCAACTTCTCGTCCTGGTGTCTGGACGAAGGGCGCGGGAACATTCCGCGCCCTTTGTGTTTTTGAGCGACTCGACGGCCAATTTGCCACAGGCGTGCGTCAGAATACACACTCGCCAGCCTCGGATGCGGTGGGTTTTGGGGGTTGTGGCGCAATCGGACCGTGTCATCTTCTGGAGAAAGAGACCGCTCCGTGGAGTTTTTACATCGCGCGCCAGGCCAGCCTTCGCATGTTGGCATTCTGCCGGGCGCTTTTAATCCCGTTACGGAGGCGCATCTGGCGCTGGCGCGCGCAGCCCTGGGCCGGGTTGACGAAGTGGTGTTCGTGCTGCCGCGACGTTTTCCGCATAAGGAATACTCGGACGCCGGGATCGAGGCGCGCGCGGCCTTGCTGTTGGCGCTGGCCGCGGGCTTCGCGTCCTTCTCCGTAGCCTGCACGGATGGGGGGCTCTTCATCGAGATCGCGCGGGAGTGCCGTGTCGCATATGAGGGTAGCGCGCGCGTGTCGATGTTATGCGGGCGCGACGCTGCGGAGCGCATCGTTCACTGGGACTACGGCGTACCGGGAGCGATCGAGGAAATGCTCGAGGAATTCGGCCTGCTGGTGGCCGCTCGCCGCGGAGAGTACGCTCCGCCGCCAAGCCTCGCTCACGCCATCGGCCGGCTGGAACTGGATGGCGAGTTCGACCATGTGTCGGCCTCGGACGTGAGGCAGCGCATCGCTGCCGGAGAGGCCTGGGAGCATCTGGTGCCAGCCGCGGTGCGTGACGAAGTGCGGCGACTGTACCGCTGAAATCCCCATTAGGTGGTGTCAGTGGCGCGGCGCTCCTGCGTGCCGCGTCGGGTCATCCCGACACCTCTTCCTGCGCGTGGCCCCACGCCGCTGCCCGGACTACCCGCGGCACGTTTATTGGCCGGCCGAGCCTTGCACTTGAAGCGTCGTCGGGTAGCTGACGTAAGTGGCTTGGGCTATGGTGCAGGCCGTGTCCCACTTGGTGGGCAGGCTGGGGTTGAGGTGCAATTCGACCAGGAAATTGCCGAACCGTGCCAGGTATCAAGGTGGAACGCAGCACGTCGGCGGAACTGCCACCGCATATAGCGGAAACAAAGCAGCAGGTCGTATCTGGGGGGGCCGTCGGCGGTGCGCCGTAGGGGTATATCGATCCAGTGGTGATCAGGCCTTGGTTGAGCGGGGTGATGACAGGCAACCCCAGGCCGGTTGCGAAGACATCGACGATCTCGCCGGAAGCAGCCGGGTTCTCCGGCGTAACCGCCGCGCCTTGGATATTGGCGCAGCAGAGCTGGTAGGGAGGCGTGCCAAGGGCGGTAACGGTGGTGCTCGCCCCACTCGAGGCGCTGACGCCATAGGCTATACCGTTGCCATCGGGACCCGCCACGCGGGCCAGCAGGACGATGCGGTCGAAGTCCGTAGACGCGTAGGCGGTGACTTGCGGATCCGAGTTGATCAGGGCCACCAGGTTGTCGCGGATGGTATCCAGGGTATCGCCTGGAGCCGTTGTGTACGTGTAGGTACGGTTGGCTACGGTGACGGTTTCGGTGTCTCCAGCCGCCGCCGTTCCGTCGATCGAAACCACGCCGTGAGCATTGCTCAATGCGTGCTGAGCTACGGCCACTCGCGGATTCGAGGACAGATCCTGCGAGAATATGCCGGGGTTGGCGGGAACGATGGACACCGCCACCGGCGACGTGACCTGGATGCTGCCGTCGCTCATCACCGAGCGCACATAGGCGTTGACGCTCGTGGTATTGACGACTTCCCACGGAATCTGAGCGTTGATCTGCGTCGGGGAAACATAGAGCAGCGGCGCCTGAATGCCGTTGAAATACACTTCGACGCCGCCCATTTGAGTGGGCAAGGTCGGCTTCGACAGGTCGGCCTTGACCGTGTTGGGGCCGAAAGTAAACGGAGGGGTGGAGTTGCCGTTTTGGGTGCAACCGCCTGAGAAGACGCAGATGGTGACCAGCGTTCCTGGCCCGACGTTGGCGGCCGATCCGCCGCCCGCCAAATTGTTCCCTGCGACGGTGGCGGTGAGTTGCGCGCCGTTCGACATGGTGGTCGAGTAGGTGATGCTGTTGCCGTTCGGTCCGGGGATCTTGGAGGTGAGGAGCACTTCGGAGTTGCCCGTGTCCGCGGTTGCGGTCAGGTTCGGATCGCCGTCGCCCGCGTTGCTCGCATTGATCACGGCGGTGATGTTATTGATCACGTCCGAAATGGCGTCGGTGGCTGCTACCTCGTAAAGGTAATTGAAGGTATTCGTCGAAATGCACCCCTGGCCCCCGCAACCCGTTATGACAGTCAACACGTCGCCATCGTGAATCGTTCCGCCGATGGCAATCGACCCGGTGGCCGTGATGCTCTGGTTGGCGGCGTTCACCACCGCCTGGTAGGGAAGGTTGATGGGCAGGGGCGTGTAAACAGTGATGCGCCGGTTATACGGATCCGCCACATAAAGGTTCGACCCATCCCACGCCAGCGAACTCGGCGTGTTCATGGAATCGGCTGCGTTGGTTGCCTGATCGATGGTGCCGCCCTGCTGGCCGAGGACGATATCGGCGGAAGCGGCATTGGCGGCCGGCACGTGCTCGAACTCCAGCACGCGATCGTTGCCGCCATCGGCGACAAACAGCCGGGTGCCGTCGGAGAGCGCGAAGCGCGGAAAGCTCAGCGTGGAGTTGCACGAGCCTGGATACGTGGGGGCTTTGTTGCTGTCGGTGCCGTTGGGTGTGGTGCAGAGCACGGGAGTTTCCACGTCCGTGGACCCGGCCGTGGTAGCCGCAGTCCCGGTGTAAGCGTTATCCGACACGGAGCTGACCATATCCGGCTGGCCGATCTCGACGTCGGCCGCAACGCCGTTGGTGGTGGGGATGGAATTCCAGATCAGCACGCGGTTATAACCGAGGTCGCTGACGAACATGTGCGTGCCATCGGAAGTCACCGAGACCGGGTCCTGCATGTTGGAGGCGGTGGCGCTGGTGGACTGGTTCGCCACGGCGGTTGCGCTATAGGTGGTGAAGTTGGGAAAGCCCACCACCACATCGGCCGCTGCACCGTTCGTGGTAGGGATGGAATTCCAAATCAGCACCCGATTGTTCTGCGTGTCCGCCACAAACAGCTTGCCGTTCTGGATCCACACGCCCTGCGGCCCGCGCAGCGAACTTGCGGTGGGCGGCGTGGTCAGGGGCAGCGATTGCCAGTTGGTGAAATTCGCCTGACCCACCACCACGTCCGCCGGTGCGTTGCTGTAGGTGGGCAGGTGATTCCAGATCAGCACGCGGTTGTGGTAGGTGTCCGCTACCGCCAGGTGGATGCCATCGGAGGCGACCGCCGAGGGCAGGCGCAGGTTATTCTGGCTAGCATCGGTATTGATCGTATTGGTGATGAAATCCGGCTGGCCCAGCACCAGCGTCGCAGTCCCCACGCAGACCGGACAAGTGGCCAGGTAGGGCAGTTCCGCGGTGGGCTCGGGCAGTTGACTGGACAAATTCTGGAACATCAGCACGCGGTTGTTGACCGGCGCCGCGCCGGAAATATTCGAGTCCGCCACGAAAAGCGTGTTGGCCGCGTAAGCGACGCCGTTAGCCGCGCCGAGCACCGTGTTGCTGGAATTTGGATCGGCGGTGGTGAACGTTACCTGGCCGATCACGGCGCGGGCGGCCTGGCCATTCACGAAATCGGCGGCGTATAAGGCCGCCGAGCAGAAGATAATTACTGGAATACACTTCATGGGCAATCGAAGGACGCGTCTTGCTGACACTGGTAAATCCCGATTATAGCAAGCGTTAGCTCGGGGCGTGGGCGCCGTGAGTGTCGACCGGCGGTCACACGCATGTGCGGATTTCGCACAACCGGAGGCCGGGCGAGCTTCGCGGTTCGAATCACTTAAGAGCGCCGCAGGAGGCACGGAGTCGGCGCAGTGCACGTGGTCCGCCGAAGCTGGGCGTACGCCCATCCCGGCCGGCAGTCGTAGTTGGCGCCGCTCCAAAGCCGCGAATCGCCCTAAAGGTCCGGCTGGATGTGCCGATATGCTCACTATGTTTGAGTGGAACGAACAATTCAGTACTGGCATTGCCAGCATCGACGCCCAGCATCAAGGGCTTTTTTCCATCGGGGCGGAGCTTAATGCGGCCATGAAGGCCGGCCAAGGTAAGGAGCGGATGGGCCGAATCCTGACCCGCCTGGTACAGTACACGGCGGCCCATTTTGCGTACGAAGAAAGGCTGATGCAGCTTCACCGCTATCCCGATTACGCGGCTCACAAAGCCGAACACGACGCCCTAACGCAGCAGGTCTCGCAATTCTACCAGGAGTTTCAGAGCGGGCAGATCGCGATCAGCGTCAGGCTCTTGACCTTCGTGGAGAACTGGCTACAGCATCATATCGGCAAGAGCGACCAGGGATACGCCCCATTTCTGCTCGCCAAGGCCGTGGCATAGGCGGCAGCGACAGTTCAGCCACAATTGGTTGCGCGCAAGCACCCAAGCGGTTCGTAGCCGGAAGGGCGGGGCAGTGGTCTACCCGCCCTCGCTCGGCGTTCATCGGCGTCGATCAGCGGTGCGAAATGAGTCTTTTCACGCCCTTTGACGAGCGGGACTTCGCAGCGTATCCATGGGTTGGTTCGCTTATGCTCGCTTCGCAGGAGGACTTGCCCTCGTACTGTGCTCCACTCCGTCAGCAACTTACACCAACCTGCTTTCAGTGGCTCGAAAGGGCCAATTCCGGACCCCGTCAGGAGTTATGCGGGAGGCATATAATCAGTTATCAGGATGTTATTGCCTGGGCTGTTTCTGATGCCTAACTCGGTGACGAGGAAGTGGGCGGTTGCCGCCGCCGCAATGCTTCTCTGTGTATTTGCATCCAACGCGGGCTCCGAAGAAACACCACCCGGCAAACTGAACAGATTAAACGTTGTGGCGCTTGATGGGCAGGGCCAGCCAGTGACGGGACTGAGCAGTGCTGACTTCCGGCTATTCGAGGAAGGAAAGCCTCAGAGCATCGCCTTTTTTCGCTTCACGGGAGACCTGCCGCTCCTGGCCAAACCAGGTCCGGGGGAGTATTCGAACCG
Organism: Bryobacterales bacterium; assembly: GCA_963843095.1. Classification (GTDB taxonomy): domain Bacteria; phylum Acidobacteriota; class Terriglobia; order Bryobacterales; family Bryobacteraceae; genus Bog-375. The sequence goes on along the minus strand of CAWJLI010000009.1, from coordinate 4,641 downwards.
CGCTGTCGCTTCACCGCACGTTACGGTGATGCTTGTCGACCTGCTCAACGAGCCTCTCATTAGCGAAACGATCATTGGCCGCGAGGTCGCCGATTCGCTGAAGAATCTCGACTCGAGCGATGGTCTGTACTTGTACATTCTGACTGCTCGCGGCGAGCTGCACCCGATCTATCCGTTACCGAAGCCTGACACCGGCGTGACGCCGGCTACCGCACCGTGGACACGGAGTATTATTACCACGCTCCAGGCGGCGTCAAAAGACCTGGCCGGTTTAAGACCAGTCGCCGACCTCGACATCCAATCCCGTTTCGACTTGACCATGGATGCGATGCGGGATCTTGGCTCGCAAATGGCGCAGGCCTCGGGACGCAAGAATCTCGTTTGGGTGACGGGCGGCATTCCGCTGATCGGGTTTTCCAGCGCGGCGCAATCGGGCATGGATTTTACGAATCGGACGCAGTGGTTTTGCCAGAGGTTGGAGCAGGCGCGGATGGTGGTGTACACCGTGCAGACGACGGAAGGGGCGGCGGCGGCCGAAACCCTCGACGAGTTTACGGCCATTACGGGCGGGCGGGAGTATTCAAGCAGCCGCGCCGTCGAGGCGATGCAGCAGGCAATCACGGATTCCCGCGCGAATTACGAGATTGGCTATTACCCGGCGTCGGCAAATCCCAATCCGCAACGTCGGAAAATCCGGGTAGTTTGCGGGCGCAAGGACGTGCGCCTGCAAACGGCCCATGGATTTTATGCGGTGCCGCCTCGGATCTTGCCGAATGGCTTCACGGCTGGCGAACTCCACTCGAGCGAATTGCCGAGGGAGCTTGACACCGCCGTTCATAGTCCGTTCGACGCCACCGAGATCGGGGTCCGGGCACGTGTTTTGCCCGATTCTGCCGACTCGCAGGACATGAGTTCCGGTCTTACTCGCCGCACTGAATTTGCCATCCACATCGACGCGGCGGATCTGCTGCCGCGCCCCGCGCGGGAGCGCGGAAACGGGAAAGTCTTCGTCGCGTTCGCGGCCTACGACGAAGGGTTGAGACAGCCCGCGCCTCCGATTCTTTACAGCCTGACCCCGGAGCAGATCGGGACGGCTACGCACGGCGAGATCGAGCTCCACTATGCGATCCCCGTCGGCCAGGCCATCCGCAAGGTCCGCGCCATCGTCTTCGATGAAGCGCTGGGCGCGGTGGGGTCAGTAACGGTCCCCATTCAGCGCTGAAGCGCCAGCCTCGACGCGGCCTCCCTTTACGGATACGGCAGAATCTGCGGCGGTTTAGCGTCGGGTCGAACAAGCCAGGCGCGGCGGGTGGGGTAATACTCGATCAGCTTTTGATTTTCGGCGTAGCCGAGGTCGGCAGCCCAAACCACGTCTGCCCCGTCGATATCGGCCGCGTTGTGGATCCACTCGTGGAACATGTGCTGCGGACCGTAGCGCACGAAGACCAGGTGCGGGCCGGCGAGCGAGGCCAGTTGGTCGTTGATGGCGATGCGGCCCTCGGGATCGCCGTAGTTGATGAAGTCGGCGGTGTCGAAACGGCCGGCGGCGAGCAGGGTGGTTTGATTCCCGCACAACATTCCGTACCAGAAGAGGAAATGGGCCAGCGCCAGGAATACGATGAACCGCGCCGCCGCGCGCCCAGCCTGCCAGCGGCTTAGAAACTCGAGCGCGGTCACGCTTGCCAGCACGAAGACGCAGGTCAGGGCGGCGATGTAATGCGGGTAAAAGTAGGGATAGAAATTATCCGCCAGCGCGAATAGCAGAATGGTCCCCAAAGCCCAGAGCAGCCGCCAGCGACGCTGCGCGATCGCTGCCAGAAAGGCCGGCAGCGCCACAATCAACGGCGGGTAAAAGAAGAAACGGTAGAAGTGCAATCGCTCTTTCAGCCGCGCGATGTAGTTCGCCGGCGTATCGGGGCCCTCGCCGTGAACGATCGACTGGGCGCGATAATCCAGATCCTGTTCCTGCGTCAGCGCGATATGCGGCACCGGGTTCGGCTGAAAAGTGAACGCGGCCGGCACGCCGTACTGGTAGCGGCTGAGCGCATACGGCAGCGTGGTCCAGCTTCCGGTGACCGCTTTGTTCTGCGCCAGGGTGAGCGAAACCGCGGGCAGCAGCGTGACGCCGATAATCGGCAGCGCTTCGAGAAAGCGGCGCCAGCCGGGCAGCAGAAACACGGCGGCGGCGATCGCGAGCAGCGCGAATTCGAAAGGCCGTGTGAGCAGTTGAAGCCCCAGGCCCGCGCCGAGCAACGCGGCGTTGCGCGTGGTGGGCGCGCGCCGCAGGCGGGGCAGCGCGCCGCACACCAGACAGCCGGCTACACCCGAAGCGGCGCCACCCCAATACAGGTTCATCCACTGGCTGAGCGGACCGAACTCGAGTGCAGCCAGCACGCCGCCCACCAGCGCCCAACCGGCGGTTGTCCAGCCCCGTAGCATCCAATAGCAGCCCGCGCACAGCGCACCCACCGAGAGCGCGATGCCGATCCAGGGATTACCGAAGAGCTGGCCGAGCGCCAGGACGAAGCCTTGCCCCAGCGGAAAGATGGAGCTGTAGTTCGGCTGCTGCAGAATGAAGACGGCTTCGAAGAACTGGTGCAGGGGATGCGCCGGATTGGCCAGCCGGAGGTGCGCCAGCGTGTCGCCCAGCAGCAGGTAGCTGAAATCGTCGGCGCCGCTCGGCGTGGGCACAGGGAAGCGCGCCAACAGCGCCATCCGCAACGCGATCGGCAGCAGCGCCAGAAACACCATCGACCACGCGCCCCTCTCCGCCAGGCGGCGCGCGACGGGCTCGACGCAGCCGCGCAGTGCGGCCATCAGCACCAGCATCGCTGCCAAGGCGAATTCGATGAAGTCGGCGGCCCCGAAGCCGATTGGATTGTGCAGGGGCAGAAAGGAGCGGAAAAGATCGAGAAGAAACATCGGTCAGCGCCTCATCCTACCGTGCGGCATGTCACGGTTATAGCACGGGGGCGCGACCGGTCAACCGCCTCAACTTCGATGGAGCAGCACGGTGGAATATATGGCGACCAGGTTCCACACCACCACCAACGCCACCCAGTAGTTCAGCAGCACGACGACGCGCGGCCTGCGCCAGCGTAGCGCGACCCCAACCAGAACTACCGCGAACAGCTTGGAGATCAGCAGCGCCGCCATCGGATCCATCTTCATGAGGCGCCCGATGAACAAACTGCCCTCGTGCGCGCCCACCCGCAGGCCGAGCAGTGTAGTCAGGATATCCAACAGTTGCAGCAACACGAAAACGGCCAGCGAGTGGGCGGGAAAATCTTTGCGCAGACGAGAGATCATGGCGAGGCCGGCGACGACGTATGCTCCGATTCTGGCTGGCGACCGCACGCCCCAGGCCACGTCAGCCCTGGATAGTGCCAGAGACTACTGATAGCATGAGGGCATGATGCAGTCAATTTGCTCCGCCGCTCTGGTGGCCGCGCTGCCGCTTGCCGGGTTGTGGGCCGCCGACAATCAGTTGACGCCGCGGGAAACAGACGCCGGGTGGACGCTGCTATTCAACGGCCGCGATTTCAGCCATTGGGAAGACCCGGCCCGGAAATCGCCGGCGGGCGATTCCTTCGTGATCGAAGATGGCTGCCTGAAGGCGGTGGCGCACCCGCGGATCGTGGAGGACCTTTTCAGCGAGGAGAACTACGGCGACTTCGAGCTGGAGTGGGACTGGAAGATCTCGCCCAGCGGCAACAGCGGGCTCAAGTACCGCATTCAGGATCGCGTGTTCCTGAATGGGCAACACGCCGCGCGGTTCGAGGATATGGTCAACCAGGCGCTGGCCAACCGGCCCGCCAGCCGCCCCAACCGCGGCCAGGAGTACGTGGTCGGCTTCGAATACCAGATGACCGACGACATCCGCAACTCCGACGCGGTGCATGGCGGTCCCCGACACCGGACGGCGGCGCTGTACGACGTTCTTCCTCCGCTCGCCGACCGCACGCGGCCGGTGGGCGAGTTCAATCACTCGCGGCTGGTCGTACGGGGGAAGCACGTCGAACACTGGCTCAATGGCGAAAAGGTGGTGGACGGGGACCTGGATGCGCCCGAGGTGGCAAGCAGCATGGCGAAACGCTGGGGTGAAGGCTCGCGAGTTTGGGAACTGCTGGTGAAACAGCCGCGCGCGCGCTGCCCCATCTCGCTGCAGAATCACGGCGATGAAGCCTGGTTCAAGAACATCAAGATCCACCCGCTCCATTAGCCAAAACGAGCGCAGACTCCGTCCGGCAAGGTCCGCCGCGGGATCACCAACCGGCGCGGTGGGCGATGTAGGTCTTGATGGCGAGACCGGCCATCAAAATCCAAATCGCATTGCGCAACAGCCCGCCATCGAGTGTGAAGCCAGCCAGGATGGCGAGCACGGCGTACGTAGCCATGGCGGCAGTGAAACGATTCTTCATCGGCGTGGCATGTTATAGGCGAAATTGAGCTGGACCACAACGCGCTCGCCTTTGAATTCCGTCGGCAGCGGAGGAAACGGGTTGGATGCGCTGATGCCGGCCACGGCGGCTTCATCGAGCGGGCGCGAACCGGATTGCTCCGCGTACACCAGCTTGAGCACGGCGCCGGCGCGGCCGATGGCAAACTGAATCGAAACGTGGCCGCGCAAACCCATCTTGA
>CAWJLI010000008.1:0-3357 GCA_963843095.1 Bryobacterales bacterium | reverse complement strand
CCCGCGGGGTTCGGTACCCACGATCAGGTTGCCTTTCGCGTCCAGCGTCATCGACCGCACATGGGTTTCGTCGGCGTGGAAAAAGACCGAGCCTTTGCCGTCGGGCGTGACGCGGTAGATTTCGCCCGGGTCGCCGGTGGCCACGTAAAGGTTACCCGCCGCGTCGAACTCCAGCGCCCAGATGTACTTGGTCTTGGGATCGAAAAAGACTTCGGGTTTGGCCTTGCCCGCGATGCGATAAACCTTGCCGTCGGGCGAGGTGGCCGCGTACACGCGGTCCTTGGCGTCGATGGCGATGGCCTGCACGGCGAGACCTTCCAGTTCCGCCGCCAGTTCGCCTTTGCCGCCGGGCGGGACACGGTAGAGCTTGGCGTTGGAGCCGCCGCCGAGGTAGAGCACGCCCTTGGAATCGCGCGCCAGCGCCCACAGGTAGGCGAGCGACGTGTCGAACATCTCGCGCAATTCGGGCGCCAGCGTGACCAGTCCGTCGCTGCGCAGCGACAGTTTCTTGACGTTGCCCTTTTCGAAATCGGTGTATTCGCTCTGCGACCAGAAGCGGGTGTCGCCAGCGCGGAGCGCCGCCCAGGCAATCAAAACAGCCGCGGCGCGACGGAGAAAAATCGGTAGTCGGTTCATAGGGAGAAATGCCGGTGCGGAAAACCAGCCCGGAGGGCGACAGAGAGTAGCCCACGGCGTGAGCCGTGGGTCCGGGTCACAACCGACCTAGCCCCCGAATGGGGGCGTAAGAACTCTGCTGGTGAGAAACTCTTCCGCCCCGTTCCGGGGCTTTTAGGGGGTCCATCTACTTCCCAAGGCTCACGCCTTGGGCTATCTTCTTGCGCCCTCCGGGCTTCGCCGGTTGGCGGTGAGTTAGCACTGATGCGGGTCCGCCCCGCGAATCCAGGTGTCTTCATTTGACGTGGATGCGAAGCGAGAAGCTGCCGGTGACCACGTAATCGAACGGCAGCGCCGTCTGCTCCACTGCGGTTTCGGGCGTGGTGATGAGGGAGCGGCCGGGCGAGTGCCCAGCTTGCATCACGTTGAGCACCGAGCCCGGCAGGCTGGGCATGGTTTTGTCGTCGTAGTACGCCGTGGGACTGGCCTCCACCAGCGAAACGTACAGCCGGTTGTTGGAGCGCTCCTGGTTCAGCAGCGAAACCGTTTCGGGGATGTCCAGAAAGTGGCTCATCATGCCCGCCATGTTCTGCATGCGGTTGACGGTCTCGGCATCGCTCAGCAGAATGCGGTGGTCGCCCTTGGCCAGGCTCTCGGGAATGTGGATGGTGAAATCGCGTTCGATGGGGTCGCCGCGGTAGGGCCGCAGAAACACTTTGACCGGGAGTGCCTGGCCGGCCTCGACGTCCGTATCGGCCGCCCACGCATTTTCGATGGCGGCAATCCGCCGCTCCGGCAGCAGATCCACCGTAACGTTGACCCGCTTCACTTCCGGCGTCTTCACATTGTTGAGGTACAGCCGGTTGAACTTGTCGCCGAACCAGCCGGCCAGCAGCATCGGCGCCGGCATGGGCATCTCGCCGGTAGTCTGCATGGTGGAGAGCGCTATGTTCCGCTCGCCGCTCATTTCCACCTGGCCGCTGAGCCGGTAAGTGGCTTCGTCGGCGAACTCGTTGAGCTGCGAGAGGGAGTTATACAACGTCAGCATCATCAGGTATGGCGTCCACTTCTGCTGCACGAAGACGTGGAAGTGAAACTCCTTCTCGCGTGAAGCCCGGTTCTTATCGTCGAAAGCGCGCACACGCACATCCACCGGAATCATCCGGCTGACGCCGCCCAGCACGCCCTCGATGCCGCTGTGCCGGTCCTGATGGAGCGCGCCGACGATTTCGGTCGCATTGGCCATCTTGTTCGGCTGGTAGGAAGAGGCGAGCGTCATCAGCACTTCGCCCTTGCTCATCGGCATGTCCACCGGCCCCAGGTTGAAGAAGGGATGCCCGAAGGCGAGCACGCGCTTGCCGTCGTTGTAGGTCACCGTGCCGAGGCCGGTGACGGTCAGGTCGCCATCCACCAGCACACCGGCCACGGCGTCGCCCGGATTGAGCGCATGCTCCCAGCCGGGCGCCGGCTGGCTGCCACGCAGGTCTCCGCCAGCGCCTCCCTGCACCATGTGGATGCCCATTTGGCGGAAGAGCGGGCCGAACTCGCGCAATGTGTCGTCGGTGAAACCGGAAAACGCGAGCGGCGCCTCAATCGGCTCCATTATAGGCATGTCGGCCGGCAATCCCTCGCTCAGCTCGCCCGCGGCCACCAGTTGCCCCAACAGTTCGCCCGGCACCGCAGCCTGAATGACACGCGGCGCGGGCTTGGCCGGCGTGCGCGAGTCGTCGGGCCGCGATTGGTCCAGGTCCTGTATCTCCAACATCGACTGAATGGGAGTGATGCCGCAAATCGCATCCGGAGAGAATACGCTCAGCCGCAGCGCCACGGCGCCCACCAGCTTGCCATCGATGTAGACCGGGCTGCCGCTCATCCCGGCGGCGACGTTGGTGCGCAGCGCCTTGCCGCCCATCTTGGCGATGATGATGTCTTGTTTCGGCCCCCACATATCCTTCCAGCGGCCGATGATTTCGATGGGAATCGCTTCCGGCTCGGTGCCCTGGAACACGGTCCAGGCCTCGCCTTTCATACCCGGCTTCACCTGGTCGAGCGGCAGAATTTCCACCTTGCCGGCTTTGGGGCGCGTCATGGGCGCATCGGCAGCGAGAAGCGGGAGCGCAGCGACCGCGAACCCCAGGAAAATCGCGGAAGTGTGCAATTTCATGTAAATCGAGGACTCCAGTTGCTTCAATTGTACTATGGGGGACGTGCGCAGACTCCGCCGGAGGCTGGTGCCTTCGCTCGGCGGTAGGATGGGGCATATGCAGCTCACGATCCGGTTGCTTCGCGAAACGGACGGTCGCTGGATTGCCGACATTTCCGAACTGCCAGGCGTAACGGTGTACGGCGGAACGCCCGAAGAGGCCACCCTGAAGGCTAAAGCTCTTGCTCTCCGTGTCGTCGCCGAAGAAATCGAGCATGGGGAATTGCCGCCCGTCCTCCCGCGACCAGACTGACGGGTGCACGACATAAAGGTGGATCTCTGTCCTGCGTCAGGCGCGCCTTTAAGCTCCATAGGAGCGAAAGAAAATAGCCCACGGCGCGAGCCGTCGGGATAGGTCGGCAGTGAGGACCAGCCCCGGAACGGGGCGGAAGAGGCTTTCGCCAACAGTCTTCCGCCCCGTTCCGGGGCTGGTAGGGAACAACCAGATTCCACACGGCTTGCGCCGTGGGCTACTATCTTTCGCCCTTCGGGCTGACCTGAATCACCCGTCCACCCCTGAACAATGCTACAAAGAAGAT
>CAWJLI010000007.1:0-3373 GCA_963843095.1 Bryobacterales bacterium | reverse complement strand
GCCCACCCAGGTTGCGCCCAGCGATTCCGGCCAGCGCCTGATGCCCTGCGCCGCGCGTCGCCACATAGACCTCACACTTCCATGCGCGCAGCACGGCGATCGCGAGATGCGCCGAAGCGCCGAATCCGAACAACCCGACACGCTCGCCCGGCTCCACGCCGGCCACGCGCAGGCTGCGGAAACCAATGATGCCGGCACACAGCAGCGGCGCCGTGTCCAGATCGCTCAAACCCTCCGGCAACGGATACACGAAATCCGCGCGCGCCGCGGCGTACCCGGCGTAGCCCCCATTCACATCATAGCCGGTGAAAGTGGGCGCATCGCACAGGTTCTCCATGCCGTGCCCGCAATACCAGCACGCGCCATCCGTGCCGCCCAGCCAGCCCACACCCACGCGCACGCCCGCCGCCAGTCCGGCCGGCGCCGGCGCGACCACTTCGCCCACGATCTGATGTCCAGGAATGATCAACGCCCGCCGCGGCGCCAGTTCCCCTTCCACGATGTGCAGATCAGTGCGGCACACGCCGCAGGCTCGCACGCGCAGCAGCGCTTCCCCCGCGCCCGGCTGCGGCATCGCCACTTCTTCCAACTCGAGCGGCGACCCCGCCGCATCGCCCGGGCGCCGCAAAACCGCCGCGTTCATGGCCGGCGCTCCAGTACCTCCACGCCGGCGGGCCCGCCGACAATCGCCTGCTGCGCCATGCCAAGAAACAGCCCGTGCTCCATCACGCCCACCGTCCCATCCAGCGCTTGCGCCAGTTCTTCGGCCGAGTCGAATCCGGTGAATCCCGCGTCCACGATGTAGTGCCCGCCATCGGAAACGAACGGCTGTCCGTCGGCGCCGATGCGCAGGCGAAATTCCCCGCCCATCGCGCGTAGCCGCCGCGCCGTGGATTGCCAGCCGAACGTCGCGACCTCGATCGGAATCGGGCCTTCATGAATCCGCAGCCGGTCCACCACCTTGCTTTCATCCGCCACGATCACCAAGCGCGCGGTGGCGCTGGCCACGATCTTTTCCCGCAACAGCGCGCCGCCCAGGCCCTTCACCAAATGGAGCGTGCCTCGCTCCACTTCATCGGCGCCGTCAATCGTGAGATCGATGCGCTCGTGTTCCGCCAGGTCCGAGAGCCGGATTCCCAGCTCGCGGGCCAGCGCCGCCGTCTTTTCCGAGGTCGGCACGCCGACGATGTCCAGGCCCGCCGCCACCCGCCGGCCCAATGCGCGCACCGCCAGCGCCGACGTGGTGCCGCTCCCCAATCCCACTACCATGCCGCCTTCCACCAACCCGGCTGCCCGTTCCGCCGCCTCCAGCTTTTCCTTGGCCGCTGTTTCCGCAGCCTTCGCCTGGTCACCCATGGCCGCCGGACCGATCGGAGCCGCGAACACCACCGCGTGCCCGCCCGGCGTGAACACGCCGATTTCGCGCATTCCGTAGAACGTGGTGCGGTCCGGCAATGCGATTGGATAACCCGCGAGGCGCTCCATCACATCCGCGAGATCGCTCACTTCGATGAACAGGCCCGTGCCACGCGGCGGGCCATCCGGAGCAAAGGCCGCTACATCCTTGCGAACGCTGTCCACCGATTGCAGCATCAGCTCCGCGCCCTCGCGCGCCAGGATGACGAAACCCATCCGGTCGCCCTCCGGCACTTCCACGGTTTTCGTGAAACCCATGCGGTCCACCCAGAAAGGTAAACAGGCTTCGATCTCTTCCGGCATCAGAGCGGCTGTGATCTTCATGCAACAGATTTTAACCGGAAGCGTCCGCGGCCGATTGGAAAAAACGGCCACCGCGTCGAACCAACGCGCGGTATGTTCTTAAAGATGGGACAAGCCAGAAACCTCAACCGGGCGGACACGAAACCTCGCGCCGCCGCGACATTCCCCGATACCGAGTGGCAAATCAGACGCCGCGCCGCTCCCCAGACCGTGATTGCCAATCTCTCGCGCGTCCCCGGAGTCGGACCTTCGATTGCCGCCGACCTGTATCTGCTGGGGATTCGCGACGTGGCCGAATTGCGCGGCCGCAATCCGGAAGCGCTCTATGCGGACTTCTGCCGCGAAGTGGGCCAACACGTGGACCGGTGCCTGCTTTATGTCTTCCGCTGCGCCGTTTACTACGCGTCCGCGGCCGCACCGGAGCCAGAAATGCTCAAGTGGTGGAATTGGAAAGACGGCGCACCCGCAGCAGCGGCCGCCGGTGTGCGGCCGGTGAACTCGCGGAAATCGCGGATCAGGTGAGCCTGGTCGAAGTAGCCGGCTGCGGCGGCGATCGAGCTCCAGTTCGGACGGCGCGTTACGGCGGCCAGCCGGTTGGCGTAGCGGAAGCGGAGCACGCGCGCCAGGCGCTTGGGACCGAGGCCGGCCTCTTCCAGGCAACGGCGGCGAAATTGTCGCGGGCTCATGCCGGCCTGCCGCGCCATCCAATCCACATCGGCGATGCCGTTGGCAGCGGTCAGAAAGCGTAGTGCCCGCTCCACCGGGCCGGTTGCCTGTTTCGGTGGCGCCAGAGCTCCCGCCAACACCCGAAGCCAGTCGGCCGCAGCCGGTGCGTCATCCAGGCGCCGCCGCAACTGGCGCGCGCTCGATCCCCACAGATCTTCGAGCGCCGCCGATTCGTCGGTCAGCACCACGGCCGGCAGTTTCAGCAACGCCCCCGCCATCCCCGGATGGAACCGCACGCCCACCGTTTCCATGCGGCCGGCGTAATGGAATCGCTGCTCCACAGTCATCGTGCCGATCGCGCGCAGCCCCAGGTCGCGGCTATAGATAATGTCGAGGCATCCATCCGGCGGCACTGCCCACTCAATCGCCGGCGCGCACCTGTTGCACTTGCCAAAAGCATTCCACCCAGCGCGCCAGCGCCGGCGCCGGAAGTTGTTCGCGATAGCAGGCCGGAGCCATTGGAAGATTATACAAGGTGGGGCATGCCTTAGCTTGCCAAGGCCCGCTTGCGGACGCGTTTTGAGGGCAAGCTAAAGCATGCCCCACCCTGCGGCGTGTTCCAATAATGGGGGAGAAAACTCGCGATGTCCTTCCGCGGCGTGGATTACTTTCTGGTGGATTCGCTGTTCGGCGAAGAAGAGCGGATGGTGCGGCAGACGGCGCGCCGCTTCGCCGAGGAGCGCATTCTGCCGCTGATCCGCGATTGCTACCGCGACGCCCGCTTCCCCTCCGAGCTGATCCCGGAATTGGGCGAACTCGGCTTTCTCGGCGCCAACCTGGAAGGCTACGGCTGCGCGGGCATGAACAACGTCGAGTACGGCCTGGTCATGCAGGAACTGGAGCGCGCCGATTCCGGCCTCCGCAGCTTCGTTTCCGTGCAGGGCGCGCTGGTCATGTACCCCATCCTCACCTTCGGCTCCGAGGAGCA
>CAWJLI010000006.1:0-12779 GCA_963843095.1 Bryobacterales bacterium | reverse complement strand
GAGGCTGTGCGCACGATGTCGCGCGTCACCGTCACCGCGGAGCCGTTGGGGACGAAGTCGAAGTAAGTGTCGGCGTAGCTGGTGCCCAGACTCCACTGCGTGAGGTTGCGAGATCCGTAAATGCCGATGCGGTGCGTCGCGGTTGCATCGAAACCAGCCGGAGCCTTAGTCGCATAGGTGTAAACATATTCGCCCAAGGCCACCGTCGCCAGCGTGCCACCGGAATCGCCGCCAGCTCTGCTGACGGTGACGCCGTTGGTGGTGCTGGAACTAACGATGTAATCGGTAAATTGCGTCTTGCCCTTGGGAATATATGCAATCAGATATCGCGGGCTCACCGCGCCCGGCGTCTGCACGCCCGCCACATCCAGCGGCGCGCTGGTGGGATCGGCAATCTTGAAATCGACGCTGATGGTGCCATCGGCGGCGATCTTAGCCGACACCACCGTAAACGTCAGGCCCGGCTGAATGTATTCAATCACCTTCGGGTCGGCGTAATGCGCAACATCGTGCACGCCAAACACGTTCTTGTTTACGTCTCCGTTCAACAACACGATCGAAGCGGCCAAAACTGCCAGGATCAGTGCGTAACGGCCAATCGCGAACACCGACGGAGGAATCCGCATGCTAGTTCTCCAAATCAAAACTCTCTCTGTATGTCAACAGCTCTTTCCGGACGGGAAGCGACCCACCGGACCACTATACGCAAGGAATACCAGGAGTAAGCAAAGCACCTACCCATCCAAACAGACTGAACGAATTGGCGACCTCAAAGTCTTTTATTATCTTTGTGCTGGATATTCCATCACAATGTTGGAAATTCCGTCTGCGACCTGACTGGGTGAAAAGACCGTGGCGATTGGGTGAAATCTCGCGGGTGGGTGCGCCAGCAAGTGGCCTTTGGGTTGCCGCACCCCGGGACAGAAGCCCCACAAATCTGTGGTGGAGGGCCGAAAGGGCCCCTTAGGGAATCGCCTAGGATGAGGCATGTGGCGGCTGCGAAAGTGCCGGGATAGCCCGCCTTCACTTCCCAAAAGTAGATAGCGATATTTTTATCTTATTTACCGATAATTCGGCTTGATTTTCGATGGTTATACGGATTATTCTGGGTTTCTAGCCGGCTATAGTGCCGGGAAATACTAAAAAATTAGCAGGCCATGACCAACGCGATTATCCTCCCTCCCCCCTCGTCGCCCGAACGCAGCCGCTTGTTGTCGGTAGATCTGATCCGACGGCGGGCCCTCGAGCGTCTTTATCGCCGGCGGTTTGCGGTTGAAGAGCTGATTCGCTCGCTCGAGCAGTATCAGCTTGCCCGGGAGAATATCCCGGGCCAATGCATTAGCATGTGAGCCGCAGCTAGGTTGTCGTGAGTCCGCGATCGATCGCAAATTTGACCAAGCCCACCAGGTCGTGAACATTGAGTTTGCGAAACAGACTGGCGCGGTAAGTGTCCACGGTCTTGGGGCTGATGTCGAGTAATGTGGCGATATCCTTGGCGCGCAAGCCATTCACGAGCTGATGAAAGACCTCGAGTTCGCGGGGGCTGAGCGAAGCCAGCGGATTGTCGGCTGGTGTCTCTTGCGGTTGTGTGAAGAGTCCGGCGCCGCGCAGGAGGGGAGAAACGTAGACGCCTCCGTCGCGGACGAAGGTGACTGCGTCATGCAGATGGCGAGCCGGGCCATCCTTCAAGAGGTAGGCGTCGGCGCCGGCGCGCAGGGCTCGTCGAACAGTGTTCTCTTCGCGGCTGATGGAGAGGATGATGAGCTTGGCAGGGCAACCTCTGCTGCGCAACTGGCGCACGACTTCCGTTCCATCCATTCCCGGCATATGCAAGTCGAGGATGACGAAATCGGGCTGCAGGGTCTGCACCAGTTCCAGCGCTTCGGAGCCGTTGGAGCATTGCCCAAGCACTTGCATGCCCTGCGCCTCGCAGAGGGCGGCGAATCCCTCGCGCACGATGGCGTGATCGTCGGCCAAAACGACCGTCGTGGGGCGCAATTGGTCCATCTTTCTCCCTAGCGCTTGCGGCCTAATCCGGAACGGCAAAAGGCGCGGAAACCACCAGCTTCGTGCCGAGGGGCCCGCTTTCGAGCACCATTTTTCCACCAACCGCCGCAGCTTGTTCCCGGATGGACCGCAGTCCGATTCCGGTCCCGATCAAGGCGGGAGCGGCGACCAGCGCGGCGGTATCGATGCCGGGGCCATTGTCCCACACAGTGAGTTGGATGTGTTTGGCATCGACGGCCAGCGTCAAGCGAACACGGGTAGCGTGGGCGTGCTGGTCGATATTAGAAAAGGCCTCCTGCGCGGCGCGATAGAACAGCGCCTTGATTACCGGTTCGGTCCCGGCGGGCGGGGCGGTGAGGTCGAGTTCGGCCTGGTACCGTTGCGGGATGCCGCTAATCAGCCACAGTTGCTCCAGTGCGGCTTCCAGCGTGAGCCGCTGCCATTCGGGGGGATGCAGTCTTGCTCCGACGGCGCGTACCAGCGCCAGAGCTTCGGCGGCAGCGGTAGAGATGCGTCCCAGGGTCTGGCTGGCCGCGGATTCGCCGTCCGGCAATTGCGCCTCGGCCGTTTCCGCCTGGCGCAGGATGCTGACCAGCAATTGCCCGACCCCGGTGTGCAGCTCGCGTCCCAACCGGGCCCGCTCCTCCTCGATCAGCTCGATAACGGCGCGGGCGCCGCCGGTTTGCCGCCGCCGGGCGTGCGCCACCAGCCTGCGCGCGGTCTGTTCCAGGCGAGAGAAGCGGCGCAGATCATCGGCTTCAAGGCCGCGCGGGCCGGACACTTCGCCCAGGTCCTCCTGGCGGCCGATCAGATGTGCGCTGAGCAGCAGTCCATCCGTTGCGCCCGAGACGAGAGAAAGACAAATGCCGCGAGCGTGCCCAAGTGGCTGCCCCAAGGGTTTATCCGAGGCTGAAACGACGGTATCCGCCAAATTGTGGACTTCACCGAGCGCAGCGCGCGCGGTTGGGCTCATCCAGAGCACTTGACCGGCCTCGCTGCACTTGATCAGCATCGGAAATGAGGGCGGGTTCCGGCTGGCCGGCCACATGCCGCTGCCAGGCACGGCCAGAGGTCTCCTAATCCAAAGGACTCTCCCTAATAGAATCGCAAAAAGGACCTTTAGGTATCAATCCAGGTACGTACTTGGTACTGGGGTGACCAGGCAGAGAACTTGCAAGAGCTTGGGAAGAGGCATATAGGTGGAGGCTTTATCAGTAACCGCCGGCGAGGAGTAATACGAGGCTCCGTAGAGAAGAACCCAAAAACAACTTCTCGGTATTCTGATTTGGAGCCTGTTTCACTCCACCGATAGAGACAGGATGTCCGCTTTGATTTGTTCGTTCAGGTCGGCGGGTTCCGGCCGGAGTTCGCGGGCCATGGACAGGCGGACCAGGTGTTGTAGCTCCCCCAATTGGAGCCTGACCGCGCGCTCATAAATGCCGTTCGATATCCGGTCGAGTTGGCAATCCCGACGGCTTCTCATGCCAAACGATCCCGGAGCGGGTTGTGCATCCACGGGACGAAGCTCCGTGCACGCGGTAGATTGCTCTTCCGACGTTTCTAATGCGGGCTCGATGAGCAAGGCCACGCCTTGTACCCCCTTGTAATGAGCGAGTATACCACCATTGGGTGGTAGTCCTATACATACTTTATGCGTACTATTACCGTATACTATCGATAAACTACCGCCCTTTACTGTTTTGACCGAAACGGCGACCAATTGCACAATTGTGTGGGCTGCGACTGCCATTGGAGGACTAGGCCACGGGCGCGCCGAGCACTCAGCCACATAACTGCGCGACGCGAGGAATCGCGGGGCGAACTTGCTTGATCGCACTTCGCCCGGCGTCTTCAGGCGCGCGCGTCATCAGCCAGCGCCATAACCCGCATTAAGACTTTTTAGTTCACTTTCGACCGGCTTGCGTAGAAAATGAAACAAGTACACTGTGATTTTACGTCGATATGTAGTAGGGGAGGCTGGCGATGAGGGACGCGCGATATATCGACATTCCCGGCAATGGAACTCACGAGCTCCCGCCGCTGCTGCTCAATTCGTTGGCGGACCACGCGCCCGCCCGAGGAAGCGCCCGACCTGGCTTCGGTGATGCCGGAAGCCGAGGACATGCTGGCGGCGAGCGATGCCACCGAGGAGGTGCTGGAGCACCGCAAGTTCGAACTCGCCGTGCAACTGGCCGAACGGTACAAGGGGCTGCGCACGCAGTGGCAGTGGGGCGATTCCATTCTGGAATGGATCCGCCAGTGCGAGATCACCTTCGAGGGCGCCGACGGGCTGCGCCAGTTGCTGCATCCCGACGTGTGGCCGCATGCCAGCCGCTCCAGTTTCGTGACCCTGCTCGAGGAAAAGCGAGTCGCCACTGCCGGGCATGCCGCTGGAGCGCGCGGTGGGCCTGCGGCTCACCTTCCGCCAGCCGCCGCCCATCGATTGCTGCTCCAACCAGTTCCTGCTCTACCTGAACTCCACCGTCGCCGACACGGCCTACCAGACCTGGTCGCACCTGGTCCCCGACGCCCTCATGCTGCTGCCGCCGCACCGCTTCCATTTCGAAGTGGTCAACATCGGCAATTAGGCCCGCCGCTCCTCGATTACGATGATGGTTGATTTGCGCCGCGCGCGGGCGAGGCATGCCTCGCCCCTACAGCGTTCTACCGATATCCGCAGGGGCCGGCATGCCCGGCCCGCTGGTCGCGCCTGGTCCCCGACCCCCTTATGCCGCTGCCGCCGGATTGCCGCGGTAGTAGACTGTGGGCATGTTCGAGAGGTATACGGAGAAAGCGCGCCGCGTGATTTTCTTCGCGCGCTACGAAGCATCGCAGCACGGTATGCCGGAGATCGACACACCGTGCCTGTTACTCGGAATCCTCCGCGATGACAAGGACCTGATGTCCCGGCTGCTGCCCTCGCCCTCAGGCTCCGAGGAGCTTGCCGGGATCGTGCCCGCGGGTCCCAAAGAGCTTGCCCGGCTGTCCGCAGACGTGGAGGCGCTTTTCCCCAAGACCGACCAAAAGATCGCCACGAACGTCGACCTGCCGGTGAGCCACCAGGCGACGTTCGCCCTGGCTTGCGCGGCGGAGGAAGCCGTGGGGCTCGGCCATAAGTCCATCGACCCGAGACACCTGCTTTTGGGTTTGCTGAGAGCAAACGGGCCTGAGGCTGCATGTCTGAAAGCGCACGGCATCGAGCCGGAGAGAGTGCGAGCGGACTTCGCCCAGGGCGGGAAGATAGATGCGCCTGGCGCCCCGCCGCAGCCGGCACTGGCGCCGGAATGGGCGCGTCGTTACATGGAGCTTGTCCGGGTTTTGCAATGCATGCCGGCAGATCGCCGGGAAGCCGCCGCAACGCTGTTGGAGGGTTTGGCTTCCGGCAAGTTTGAAGTTACCGGCACCAGCCGCAACGGCCCCTTTCATTTCTCGTTCGACGACAAGACGGAATGACGGGGCCGATGCGGTAGCTACCGGGCCCGAACCGCCGATCACGCGCGCTTGCGAGCCTCGGCTCGCGTCGCAATCGCAACCAGTGCCCGAAGCGCATCGTTCACCGACTTCGAATCGGGAAAAGCCTCGGCCACTTCCGGATCCAGGAGGACCACGTTGGTCCCCTGGCGGTATCTGTCTACGTACTTGCCACGAACGCCGCCGGAAAAGTCATACTCCGCTCTCATCTCGCGGGCAGGGCGCTTAGAGGCAGGTTTCTTCATAGTTGCGTCTTTCATTCTTCGTCGCAGGGCGTGCGCTGATCAAGCGGATCCGCTCTCCTCTAATAGTATGAAGCACAATCAGCAGACTCCGCTTCCCCGAGGGTGCCGACGATTACGAAGTGCTGCCGTCCAACGGGTTCGATTGACCTGCCAGGGGACATCGAGTAGACTCGGAGTTCCGGAGTTGGAATGATGTCTGAGACTCTGAAGTTGGCGATCACGGCGCTCGTTTCCTTTACAACGGGTGGGGCGATGGGTTCGTTGCTGACGGAGTGGTTTCGGCGACGGCGAGGACGGACACGCGCAATTCCGCTGATCGAGAGGGTGAACCGTAACCCCGTTGCGACTGAACTCAAGGGCATCCAGTTGTTTCGCGTGCCTTCTCAGGCGGGTGAAGTGCCAACTGGGATTAAGAACATCCGCGAATACCAACTCACCCTCCGAAACTCGTCCGACAAGGACCTCAGGGGAGCGGAAATCCAGTTCGAGTTTTCCAGTAGCGACGTAGAACCCTGGGCCTCGCGCCCGGCGGTAAGCAACGCCGCCTTGCAAAGAGCGGCAGGTGCGCCAAGCGAGCCCTGGAAGAAAGCAGTGCGGTGGCTGATACCGCAGTTTCCGCCCGGGGATTCGGTTGAGTTTAGCTTCCAGGTCGTCGATCCCGAAACGGACAAGTACGAGGCCGTCCTATACAACGTCGACAACGCGGTCCTGAAGCGTACGCGGGGCGAGCCCACCGAAGGGTCCGACTTGCTGATCAAGACCCACGATACCATCCTCTACATGTTACTCGGAATATTAGGGGCCGCCGCCACACTCTCCGGCCACTACCTGTTCGGTCATCTGGGCCAGGTCGCTCCCACCGCGCTGAGATCGGCCGACGAAACGCAGATTGAGCAGACCATCACGGAATCACAGAAACTCAAATACACTGGCGTCTTTCGTGATCCCAAAGGGTTCGACAGGAGCAGGCTCTCAGCGTACTGGGTATCCGCAGCACAGGGCGGTGAGGCGATGGACAGGATAATTGGCGCAGCCGAGCGCCTAGCGAAGTACGACCTCAACTACGGTCCGGAATCGAAGTCAGATCGGTTCCAGGTCTACCAAGTAAACCTACTGTCGCCTGAATTCGCCAGGGCATCCACCGCCGAGACGTGGTACCTGACGACATATTGGAACGGCACTCGGGTCCAGGGTTGCACTCCAAATTTCGACGGCGGCGCGACGTACACGTTGCGAAAAATCGAGGGCCGCTGGCTGATCCAATCCGAGCACGGCCTAATCGATGGGCCCGATGAGTGCGCAATTCGGGGCCAAGGCGCTCGTGCAAAGTGACGTCGAGAAGCCGGACAGCTGCAACTGCCTAGAACCCCGCTTCATCACTCCCCCTGACTCGCCGCCAGTTCCGCCAGTATCCTCCCCGCCACTAGTTTTCCCCGTTCGCCGGTTTCTCCGGTGGGGCCTACGCAGGACGGGCAACCGGATTCACAGGGGCACGCGGCAATCAGTTCCGCGGTCTGCGATAGCAGCCGCGGCGCCAGGCGATAGAGCGGCGCGCTCTGGCCGATGCCGCCCGGATACGCGTCGTAGAGATAGAGATTGGGCTCGAACGCGGTCAGGCCGGCCGTGTCTTCTTCGCTCAACGCCACGCCCAGGTCGTGCGGATCGCACATCAGCAACAGCGCGGCCACCGTGCGCAGCGCGTTGCCCAAGCCCCCGATGCCGCTCTGCTTTTCGGCCGGCGTGAATTCCGCCAATCGCGCCAGAAAGGCAGCCGGGAAATGCAGCCAGAAAGCCGTGGTGTGCATTTCCTGCTCCGGCATGTTGAGCTTGCCAGCGCCCACGTTTTCGTTGGTGTAAAACTTGATCTTCTTGAATCCCACGATCTGCCGGTTGACGCGAACGTCGCCATGCACGCGGCGCGCGCCGGCCAGGGCTTCGCCTTCGTACTCTTCGAGCACCTTCACTTGCGTGTAGTCGATGGCGTCGGTATAGTAATCGGACTCGACGCGCTTCACGTAGGCTTTGCGCTCGTCGTAATCGAAGCGCTCGACATGATACTGGCGGGCTTCGTGCAGATAGATGGCTTTTTCGTGCAGCGTGGTTAGCGCGGTGGTGAACGACACGTCGGCGATTACTTCCGCCTCGCCGGTGATATCGACCACCACGAAGTTATCGCTCGAAATGGAGCGCAGGCTGGTGGCGTCGGCCGGGTAGGTGTCCGAAGTCCAGTGCCAAGCGCCGGCCGAATGGTGCAGGAAGCCGGCTTCCTCGAGGAAGACGCAAACCTCAGCCGTCGAGTGCTTGCCGTAAGTCTCTCCATCGCGAATCGGCAACTCGAAGGCCGCGCACTTCAGGTGGGCGACAAGGATCTCCAGGTTGTCCGGGTTGATGTAGGCGTGCTCCGGCGAACGGCCGAAAAAATAATCCGGATGTTCGACGATGTATTGATCGAGCGGCGCGCTGGAGGCCACCAGCACGGCCGCTGAAGTGCCCTGACGCCGGCCGGCGCGGCCCGCCCGCTGCCAGCTCGAAGCGATGGTGCCCGGATAACCGGCCATCACCACCGCGTCGAGCGAGCCGATATCGATGCCTAATTCGAGCGCGTTAGTAGCCACCACGGCGCGGATCTCGCCATCGCGCAGCTTGCGCTCGATTTCGCGGCGCTCGCGCGGCAGGTAGCCGCCGCGGTAGCCGCGCACGGTTTCCGAAGGCAGCGGCCCGCGGTCGCAAGCATCCTTCAAATATGTGACGAGCACTTCCGTGGCCAGGCGGTTGTTGGCGAAGACCAGCGTCAGCAGCTTTCTTTCGATGAATTCCATCGCCACGCGCCGCGCTTCGTGGATGTAACTGCGGCGTATGCCGAGCTGGCGATTGACCACCGGCGGGTTGTAGAAGACGAAATACTTTTCGCCGCGCGGCGCGCCGTTGCGCTCCACCAACTCGAACGGTTCGCCGATGAGCGCTTCGGCCAGCTCGCGCGGATTGGCGATGGTGGCCGAACAGCAGACGAATTGCGGATGCGAGCCGTAGAACTCCGTGATCCGCTTCAGCCGCCGCAGCACGTTGGCCAGATGGCTGCCATAGACGCCGCGGTAATAATGCAACTCGTCGATCACGATATAGCGCAGGTTTTCGAAATAGCGGGCCCACTTGGTGTGGTGCGGCAGAATGCCGGAGTGCAGCATGTCCGGATTGGTGAGCACCACGTTGGCCCGCTGGCGGATGGCTTTGCGCGCGTCCTGCGGTGTATCGCCGTCATAGGTGAAGGCACGGATAGAGGCCCCCATCGCATCCACCGCACCCTGGAATTCGTGCAACTGATCTTCGGCGAGAGCCTTGGTCGGGAACAGATACATGGCGCGGGCGCCGTCATCGTCCAGGAGCCGGTTGGTCACGGGCAGGTTGTAACAGAGCGTCTTGCCGCTGGCGGTCGGCGTCACCACCACCACGTTCTTGCCGGCTTCGAGCGCGGCGAAAGCCTCGGCCTGGTGGGAGTACAGGCGCGCGATGCCGCGCGCTTCGAGCGCCTGGCGCAGGGCAGGATGGATGGCTGCAGGCAGGTCGTCGTAAATCCCTTCCGCGGACGGTTGGTGGTGGATGGCGCGGACGGGAGATTCGGGATCGGCATGCGCCGCCTGGAATCGCGAGACCACCGCGTCGAGCGACTGCTTCGACGAGAGCGCCAATTCCTGCGAGAACTCGGGAAATCCCAGCGACAGGCTCATAGTGATGATGGGACAGGCGATCGGCTCTTGCCGCTTGTCTAGCTTCGCCTTTTCTTCTCTACCATACACCGAAAGCACCACCGAAACAACACCGAAGATAAATGTTTTTGGACCACTACCGAATGGAATTGCAGGTAACAAAATCGTTCCCACCCAGCGCGCCCTTTGCATCAAAATGTACATATGCCCGTCAATACTGCCGTTCGCGTCTTCGCTCTCGCGCTTCTGCTGGCCTGTTACCCACGCACTGCAACGTGCGAAGCCAGGCTGCCTGGGATTCTCAGCAGCCATATGGTGTTGCAGCGAGACAAACCCATTCACATCTGGGGCTGGTCGGACCCCGGTGAGAAGGTCTCGGTCACGCTCCACGGAATCAGCCGCGCCGTTGCCGGCGACAGTCTGGGAAATTGGAGCCTTTTCCTGCCCCCCGAGTCTTCCGGCGGCCCGTACCAGATCATCGTCAGCGGCAGCAACAAGATCGTTCTGGACGATGTCCTGATTGGCGACGTGTGGTTCGCGTCGGGCCAGTCGAACATGGAATTTCCCTTGAAAGGCTGGCCAGGCGCACCTCTGAAGGACTCTGCGCAGGAAATCGCCCACGCCGGCCAGCCGCAGATTCGGCTGCTCCACATTCCTCAGAAGGCCGCCGACTTCCCCCTCTTTAACAGCGCCGCATCATGGACCGTTTGTTCTCCCGAAACGGCCGCCAACTTTTCGGCAGTGGCCTACTTCTTCGGGCGCGAACTCGCCGCGCGCGAGCGCGTTCCCATCGGACTCATCGATGCGACCTGGGGCGGCACGGTGGCCGAAGCATGGACGAGCCTCGAAGCCATCTCAGCCGATGCGGGACTGATGCCTGTCTTCGCAACGCGCGCTCACATGATGGAGACGCAGGGCGAAATGGCGGCCATTCTGGCGAAGGAAAGGCGCGAAGATCAGGCCGCCAAGCAGGCGGGCCAACCGGCGCCGAAACACACCTGGCACCCTGACCCGGCGTCCTGGGCTCCGGCGGCGTTATTCAACGGAATGGTCGCTCCCGAAACGGCCTACACCATCAAGGGCGCCATCTGGTATCAGGGCGAATCCAACAGCAAGCTGGCCTTCGCGCCCATGTACGCCAGACTATTTCCGGCCCTCATCGCCGACTGGCGCGCGCAGTGGCGTGAAGGGAATTTTCCATTCCTCTTCGTGCAAATCTCCAGCTTCACATCGGACCCGACCGAAGCGTGGGCTATCATTCGCGAGGCACAGCGCCGCAGTCTCTCGGTCGAGAATACGGCCATGGCCGTGACCATCGATATCGGCGATCCGGACAATGTCCATCCACCCGACAAGCAGACCGTCGGTGCGCGCCTCGCCTTGGCTGCGCGCGCTTTGGCCTATGGCGAAAGCGTGGAGTATTCCGGCCCGCTGTTTCGACAGGCCGCGCCGGAGGCCGACGGCATACGCATCTGGTTCGATCACGCCGCGCGCGGCCTGGTTGCCAAAGGCGGCGCTCTTCAGGGATTTGAGATTGCCGGAGACGACGGCCGTTTTGCAACGGCGACGGCGCGCATTGACGGCGAGACCATCGTGGTGAGCAATCCGCAGGTAACCGATCCGAAGCACGTTCGCTACGGTTGGGCGAATGCCCCGGTAGTCAATCTCTTTAACTCCGAGGGATTGCCAGCCTCGCCCTTTACCTCCGAAGACGCCATTCCCGCTCCCTAGTCTGCCGGGCCGGGCAATGTGGGGCACGCGATCTCGCGTGAGGTGTCGAGATTCGTCGCGACGTCTCGATGCGCGCGACGCTGTGGCGTTGTTCGGGCGGCGCCACGAATGGCGACGTGGAGGGCAAGCCGAACCACGCCACGGCCGCGGCTCTGAGGCGCGTTCCGAGCCGGGCCCTGAGGGCACCCCGAGAGGGAGCGGTTTGCCGGCGATCTGTTTCCTGACAGGCGGCTAGCTGGCCAGCAGGCACATCCGGCGGGCGGCGCGGCGTGCCTTCAGGCGCTCATTGGCCTTCTTCTGCTTTTCCGCTGAAACCACGGTCTGGCATGCATCACAACGCTTCCGTATGCGCGACCGCGTCACGAATTCCGCGCCGCAGCGGCGGCACTGCTTCTTCATGGTCTCCTCGAGCGGGAGAATGCCCGGTTTCTTGGGCAGCAGATGAGAATAATGGAAATCGCAATGATTCATTACCGGAACCTCGCAATCTTAAGTGAAGAAGGGAACCTGGCGATGGACGCGCTAGTCGCAAGCGTTGTGGCCCGGGAGGGTGGCGCCGCAAAGCAGGCGAAAAAGGTGTCGAATCGCATTTCCCCGTAACTGGGTGATACCGCGCTAACAGGCATCGAACTGGGGGAAAAGCCCACACCTGTCATGAAACGCAAACTCCTCGGGCGAATCGTGAGGGTGTGTGCAATGTACTGAGCAGCAGGTACTTGAAATGACGGGCCGGCTTGTTTTGGAACCACCCTCGCCGACTGCCAACGACCCCGTTTGTCATGAATCTCATTTAACGTGCACGCCACCGGCCAGTTCACGCCGCCGGCGCCGCTTCGGGACGGTACAATTCGTCCGCCTTCAGCAGCTCCCAACGCAAATGGTTAATGTAAAAAACCAGCACCGTTTCAGGTGCCGTAGTCCGAAACTTTTCGTAAACGCGCCCTTCCCACCCATCCGTGAAGTGTGGTTTGGGGTCGATATCTTTCGCAAAAAATCCGTTCTCGTGCGGCACGCCCAGGAAATCGAGTACGGCGATGATCAGGTCCAGATGCGAAACCAGCACCGCCTGCGCCAGGTCCGTGCCGAACGCCGTATCGCCTTCCATGATCCGCGCCCATAGGCGCGGCGCCGCTTTGCGCAAAGTCTCGGTGTTCAGTTTGTGCAGGCGCGCACGCACTTTGAAGCCTTCGTAAATCTGGTAGGTCCTCAGCTTGCCGAGTGAGATGCCGCGCAGCAGTTGGGCGAAACCCTCCTCACCCAACCCGCGATACAGGTCCGAAATCTCCATGAATTGTCAGCCTATCATGAACGGCCCGCTCGCGGAGGAGGGGGTCCGATAATCCACTACCCCCATTTGCGGGCGTTGGTTGCCGGTTGAGTACCGGGCGTAATGTGGAGTTGTCCGAGCCCGCGCGGGCGCTAGAGCGTTGTGGAGTGGAATCAAAAGTGAAGGGATGCCGGACGCTGGCAAATTCGACCATCCATTCCAAAGGCCTCAGCACCAGGGATCGCCGTGCGGCTCGAAGGTGGACCTGTCTGCGCTAGCGAAGCTGCTCGACGAGTAGGTGCGCGGCGATGAAACGGAACAGCGGGAGACCTTCGAAGTCCTGCGCCGTTCCTT
>CAWJLI010000005.1:0-8010 GCA_963843095.1 Bryobacterales bacterium | reverse complement strand
CTGGGCAATCACGTCGTAAGCGCTGACCAGTTCGATGTCGGGATGCGCCGGCCTCTCGATCCCCATGGGCGAGAAGCCGATTGCATCGTGGCGTCCGAAAGCGTAAAGCACTCTGGCTTCCAGCCCGTTCGGCGGCAATCCCCTGGTCTCGGGTATGAACAGCGGGTTTCCGGATCGGGCGTACCGCGCGCACACCGCCGCGAAATCGTAGTCGTAAATGTCCGGCGAGAGTATGTCGATGCGCGGCGCGCCGGCCCTCCAGACGTCCATCACGTCGGGCATCGGGCTACCGACCTGGCCGTTGGCGCGTTGGCTGGCCTCGGCAAATCCGTTCGCCCACGCGTTCACGTACATCGGCAGGGGGTATTCGGATTTGCCCGTTTCCACCACCCGCCCGAGGTACCGCGCGAAGCTCCACGCCATGAAGATTTCGTCCGTCGCCGCGCCCCTGCCGAACACCTCTTCCCAGGTCCCCGAGCCCCCGAGGCCGGCCGCCGCCCACACCTGCCGAAATTCCGGGACCAGCGTCTCCTTGTGCTTCTGCAAGTAGCCCATCAATTCTTTCGGCACCGGCGCTTCGTAAGACTGATTCGCTAGTGGTGAGTGGTCGCGGGAGCCGTCCGGCACTCCGATTTCATTTTCCACCTGGATCATGATGACCGTGTGTTGCTGGCCATCCACGGCTTTGATGCGGCGCATCAAGGCGGCGAAGGCGCGCGCATCGGCGTCCCGGTTGGCATCGCTGAAGGGGCTGAGCAATTCGATGCTCTTGCCCTCGGGAGACTGGGTGCGCGGGAACCGTTCGAAATCCCTCTTCACCCAGTCGGGCGCGTAGGTGGAGAGACCGTTCTTCCAGCTTGCGAACCATAACAGGACGAGACGCAGGTTGTGGATGCGCGCCTCCCGGATCACGCCGTCCAGCACGCCGAAGTCGAACTTGCCTTCGGCTGGTTCGATCTGCGCCCAGGAAACCGCGGCCAAGACGCTGTTGAGCCGGGTCGCGACGAGCTTGGGCCACAGCGGCTTCAGGTACTCGAGGCTGGTGGCGCTGTTGTTGCCCAGTTCTCCCGCCAACGCGAGGAACGGCTTGCCATCGACGATGAGCTGGGTGGCCGTCCCCTGCTTCCGCAAGTGAGGAATCCCGGAAGCGGAGGTGGTGAGCATTGTTCGGATTTGGCCCTGACCCGAAACGCCGGCAAGAAAGCAAAGCAGTGAGGAGCAGAGCAAGGTTCGAAGTTTCAAGATCGTCTCCTGCGGCAAACCGTCCGGCTGGCGCGCCTTACCCGGGCTCAGCCCAACTGCCGAGCGCCTCGGGACCGTCCGCGCCGCCTAGCGCTCTCCCGGTGGCGGGGCGTTTACGTTGGCACCACGAATGGGCGGCTTCCAGCCATCGTTCGATGGGCCGTTCTGAAAGAACTTGGCATCCTTGCTGAGCGGATGTCCGGTCGCATACTTCGCATTGGCCTGGCCGAAGATCTTCCCCGCCCGCAGCGTGTCGTCGTGAATCTTGGTGATCATCTCCTGGTATCGTGGGTCGTTCTGCGGGTATCCCGAAAATTGGCTCAGATCGTTGTTGCCGACAAGAATGACATCCACGCCGGGCACCGAGGCGATGTCAAAAGCGTTCGCAACTCCGGTCGGCGTCTCGATCATGATCACCACCAGCATATTGTCGTCGATGGTCCGATGGTAGTCTTCGCGGTCGATGCCCCAAAGGGAAGCCGCCTGGCCTTGCCCCGTGCTGCGCCTTCCGCGCGGCGGATATCGCGACCACTTGGCGCCCTCCCGCGCCCGGTCCACGTCGTCGACCGTGGGGACAATGACGCCCAGCACGCCGATGTCGGTGGCGTGCTGGATATGC
Source organism: Bryobacterales bacterium (assembly GCA_963843095.1). Lineage (GTDB taxonomy): Bacteria > Acidobacteriota > Terriglobia > Bryobacterales > Bryobacteraceae > Bog-375. The sequence continues at coordinate 6,149 of CAWJLI010000005.1, read as the reverse complement.
CATTCCTGCGCGTCCGGCAGCCGGATCATGGGAATAGCGGCAACGTGCGGGCAGGCCGCGATCATCGCCTCGATATCTTTGAACTCCAGGGTGCTGTGCTGCATCTCGAACCAGGTGTAATCGTAGTGCTTGGCCGCCTCGCAGTAGCCGTTGATATCCATGGTCGATTGCGTGAAGCTGAAGACCTGTTTGCCATCCAGAAGCTTCTGCTTGGCGGTGTTATAGAGCTTGGGTTTCGCGGCGCTCTGCGCTTGACCGGGCTGTTGCGCTACTGCCAAAACGCTGAGCAGCGCGACCGCCAAAAGCGAACAGATTGCCCATCTCTTTGCTGATGCTCTCATCGTTGACATACACTCCTTTCGGGACTGATTCACCCAGGGCCGGGCGTCGAGAAAAGTCTCGTCGCCGCACGCACGAGTGCGTGTGCCAGAAAAACCTCAGGCGTAAGCGGAGAGATCCTCTTCCAGCCGGGGCCGATTGCGACCCAGGTTCGGCGGAAGGTCCAGCATCGGGCCTCGCCACTCGAGCATCCGGTCCACGTCGGCGTGAAGCCGGTACTTCCGCTGCACGTCGGCGATCTTAGCGCCGACCACGTCGATCTTAGCCAGATCGTATTGGCCAAGGCCGGCCTGGTAGGAGTAATTGAGATAGCCGGGCCAACTGGCGTCGATGCCCATGCACTCCAGTCCCACGCGATCCACCGCCAGGAAATCCGTCGAGGCCAGGGCAATGCGGTGCGGCACCGGCGTGCCCGAAACGGGACCGTTCCCTTCCATGCCCTCGAACCCATCTACGATGCCCAACCCCCAGTTGTGAATCATACGCTGGACGGCGAGATACATGTTGTAATTACCCGCTCGTATGCCTACGTGAAACTTGCGCTTCTCGCTCTCTCCCCAAGGACGATTCTGTCCGGGAGGCGGAGACAGCGGCGCCCCCAGGATCACGTTCTTGATCGACATCGTTGCCACAACCATGTTGTGCGTCTTCATCACCGCCGCGGAAATCAGAAACGCATCGGGGTCCAGGAAGCGAGCTCCCAGCCGGATGGGAATCAGATGCATGTCGTAGTCGATCCCATGCATGAGCTCGTAGCGGCCCTCCTCGTTGGGAACTTCCAGCTTGATATCGAGGGGCTTGTGTTCGACGAAGATATTGCTCCAGCCGAACTCGCTGGTAGCCTGCCTGGCGGGAGTTCCGCCGCATTCGGCGATCACCACCGGACCTTTGAACCGCGGAGCCAGGTAGTCGAGAATTCCATGCACGGCATCGGCGTTTGTGGAAATCACTTGCCGTGACGGGTCGAGACCGTTGGGTTTGATGAGAACGTACTTCCTGGTCTTGAGCGCGGGCCGGATCTGGTCGTCGATCGCCACCAGCGCGTCGAAAATATTCTTGCGCCGGTTGTCACCCTTGATCAGGGACACCTTGGGCCGGCGATCGGAGTACTGGAAGAACTTGGCGACATCGCCTGTGCCCATGCGAGGGTCCTGCGGGGTCGCCCCAGGATCGACCGGCGGCTTCTGCTGCGCCTGCAAGGCCAACCCTTGCGCTGCGGCGATCGCCCCCGCACGGGCAAAGAAGGATCTGCGAGAAACTGACATGGGCCAGTGACCTCCTGTCTCGGTACAAAGGGACTGACGCTTGCCAGTATAACCCCAATCTCTCCCGGTTTCCGGCCTGTTTTTCGGAAACGCGATACATCGCCGGGCCGCCGCGCGGCGGACGTACCACTACTTCACGACGCCGGGCGCCTCCTCGCGCACGCCCTGAACCCATCCTGGATACCACCGGAAAACATTGCCAGTCAGGCTGGCGATGAAGATATCGCCGTTGGGGGCCAGCGACAGCCAATGCCCGGGACTCTCCATGGAGCCGAGTATCTTGCCCGACTCGATGTCGATGTGCATGATCCGCCCCGCCAGCGTGTCGTAAGCCAGGTTCTCTTCCCGGTTCCGGTGGGTGATGATCCACAGCTCGTCTTTCGGCGAGATATCCATCCCCTGGGTAGCTCCCAGATCAGTCCACTGGCGGAGGAACTTGCCGCTGGAATCGAAAATCTGGATGCGGTTGTTCTCGCGGTCGCTGACATAGACATTCTGGTGCGAGTCAACCACCGCCACGTGGGGCGTGTCGAACTCACTCGGGCCCTTGCCGCGCTTGCCCCATTCCATCAGGTATTTGCCGTCGCGCGAGAATTTCACCACGCGTGAGTTGCCATAACCATCGGTAACCAGAAAGTCGCCATTCGGGAAGAACGCCACGTCGGTCGGACGATTGAACGTATTTTGCGTGGCATCCGGCTTTCCCTTGGTGCCCAGCGTGCGCACGAGCTTGCCGTCGTTGGTGAACTCCATCACCAGGTGATAACCGGTATCGGTGACCCAGACATGGTCATTCGCGTCAACCCTCAATCCGTGTGGGATGCTGAACAGACCCTTGCCCCAGGAACGGATATACGTGCCCTTCGCATCGAAGACGACAATGGGGTCGGCATGGGGGCCGCGCTGGGCCACGTAAACGCTCCCTCCCGAGTCCACGGCGACGGCCGACACTCTGCCGAACCGCCAGCCGTCAGGCAGCGTGTCCGGTTCCAAACCGAAGCGGATCATAACCCGGTATTTGAGCAACCCGCCTTCGTGCGGATTCCAGCCCTGTTGCGCGGAACACGTGGCGGCCAAGAGAATCGGGAGTAACAGGCGTGCTCGTTTCATCGATAAGACCTCCTTGGGGTCAGTAACCGCGCTGTTTGTCCACCACGTTCATCAGCGGCAGGCCGCTCGAATAACGCCGGACATTCTCGGCCAGTAGCCCGACCAGGCGGGTCTGGCGTTGCGGCGAGTATCCCGCGGTGTGGCAAGTGATGATCAGGTTCGGGCAATCCCAGTACGGGTGACTGGATGGCAACGGCTCGGGGCTCACCACGTCCAGCGCGGCGCCGGCGATCCAGCCTTCCTTCAGGGCCTGGACGAGCGCCTTTTCTTCCACCAGCGCTCCCCGCGAGATGTTGATGAAGTATGCCGTCTTCTTCATCGCCCGGAACACCTTCTCATTGAACATCCCTTCGGTTTCCTTGGTGCAGGGCGCCGCACTTACCAGTACGTCCACCTGCGGCACCATCTCCATCAGCCACGCCGGCTCGCGCAGCGTGTCCACGAAGATCGGCTTGGCCATGGGTTTCGCATCCGTGGCCAGAATCCGCATGTTGAAGCCATAGTGCGCGCGCATGGCGGTGGCCGATCCCAGGCCGCCCATGCCGACGATTCCCATGGTCATGCCATCGACCTCGACCAGGTTGCGCTCGGGATGCCATGTCCGCTTCTCGAACTGCGGAATGTAGTATTTATTGAGCCCGCGCGTCAGACTCAACAGCATCCCGATGGCTGTCTCCGAGATGGCCGGCGCGAACATTCGCGCCATGTTGGTCACCACCACATTGCTCTTGATCAGCTCCGGAAACAGCAGTTTCTCCATCCCCGCTTCGGTGGCCTGCATCCACCGCAGGTTCTTCGCTTCGGCGAGCATCCCGACATTGACAGCTCCGAAAACTACGTCGGCCTCCGGCAGCAATTGATTCATTTCGTCGAGATTGGCTGGTATCGTAATCTTGACGTCTTTACCTTGGGACTCGATCTGCTGAATCTCCGCCGGCGTGTAACTGGGCGGCGGGACCACGGACGACGCCGTTGCGGTCACGATTCGGACCCGGGCGGGCGGCGGGTCGAATACCGCAATTCTGTCCGAAGCAATCAGGACGGGAGCCGCCGGAGCTGCACCCACGGCTGACAGGAACAATCGACGAGATACCGAATTATCGTTCACAATCCTCTCCTTTTGGGGTCCAACGATGATTCTGCACCGTTCCACGAGGCAATTCAAGGTTAATCAGTCTCGATTGCCGGCAATGGGAGGACGCGCCCGACAGCCTGCGCCCTCTCCGCCCCTGGTTTTGCCAAGCCGGATCGGAGCGAGGGATGGGGGGCTGGGTGTATACTCAACAGGACCCGGGAGTCCAAAATGGAGATTGCTGTTCACAATTGGAGCCCGACCTCACGGAAAGAAGGAGTCCCGCAATGCGCAGAACATTCGCATCCCTGCTGATCCTGGCGTTGGCCGCGGCGGCAGGAAGCGCACAAATCCAATCGTCCAAGACGCTGGACATATATTTTATCGATACCGAAGGCGGGCACTCTACGCTATATGTCGCTCCGACCGGCGAGTCGCTCCTCATGGATACCGGCAGCCCCGGGGGCCGCGATGCCGACCGCATCATGGCCGCCGTTCAAGCGGCCGGCGTGAAGCAGATCGACCACCTAATACTGACGCACTATCACAGCGACCATGTGGGCGGCCTGCAGGAATTGGCAACGCGGATTCCGATCCTGCATTTCATCGATCACGGCGCGACCGTGGAGCCGAAAGAGATGGTGCCCGGATTTCAGAAAATGTACGCCGAGATGAACGGCAAGGTCAAACACACGGTGGTCGCGCCAGGCGATAAGATTCCCTTCGACGGCCTGACGGTGACGGTGGTTACTTCGAACGGCCAGGTCTTGAAGGCGCCGCTTCCTGGCGGTGGCATACCCAATCCGGCCTGTGCCGACTTCGTGCCGCGGGATGAATCGCGCGTAGACCCGGAGAACCCGATGTCGGTGGGTGTGGTGATCGCGTACGGCAAGTTCCGTACGGTCAATCTGGGCGATTTCACCTGGAACAAAGAACAGGAGTTGATGTGCCCGAATAACCCGATCGGGACGGTCGATCTGTACCTCACCTCGCATCACGGGATCGACCAGTCGGGCTCGGCCGCGCTGGTGCACGGCTTGCACCCGCGGGTAGCGGTCATGCACAACAGCGCCTTCAAAGGCGGCGCCATTCAGACCATGCAGATCCTGCACACCTCGCCCGGGCTGGAAGACATCTGGCAGCTCCATTGGGCGTACGCGGCCGGCATGGAGCAAAACTCGCCGTCGCTGTTCATCGCCAACGTGGAAGACAATGCGACCCTGGCGAACGTTCTGCTGAATCCTCCGCCCACATTCGGACAGGGCCGCGGGCCGGGCGGTCCGGGCGCCGGAGCGCCGCCACCGCCGCCGCCGGGCGCCGCGGCGAATCCGCCCGCCCCGCCAGCCCCCCGGCCTGCCGGAGGCCGCGGCGGCCACAACGGCCCGGCGGCATTCTGGATCAAGGTGTCCGCCCAACCGGACGGAACGTTCAGCGTGACGAATACGCGCAACAACTTCACCAAGACCTACGCGGCACTGAAGTGATGCGGCCGGGATTCGCCTCGCTGCGCAGCCACCCCGATGTCTCGGTGTTGATCGTGGGCGGTGGCATCAACGGAATTGGCTTACTCCGTGAGTTGGCGCTGCAGGGGGTCGACGCCCTGCTGATCGACAAGTCCGACTTTTGCGCCGGAACCAGCGCCGCCATGACGCGTGTCATTCACGGCGGCCTCCGCTATCTGGAAAATGCGGAGTTCCGGCTGGTGCGTGAGTCCCTCCGGGAGCGAAACCGGTTGCTGAGAAACGCGCCGCATTATGTCAAGCCTCTGCCGACCACGATTCCGATCTTCAGTTGGACGTCCGGGATCATTCCGGCCATCCGGAATCTGCTGGGATGGCCCACCAAGCCGGGCAATCGAGGAGCGCTGCTGATCAAGACCGGTCTGATGCTGTACGACATTCTCGCCGGCCGCGAGTCCCCGCTGCCGCGGCACCGGTTCCGCTTCAGGCGGGAGGCCCTGGCGCTCCGCCCCGCGTCTGAATCCCGAAGTGATCTGCACGGCCACTTACTACGATGCCAAGATCACTTATCCGGAGCGGCTGTGCCTGGAGCTGGTTCTGGACGCCGAAGCCGCGTGTCCCGCGGCGCACGCGCTGAATTACGTGCGGCTGAAGAGCGCCGCGGACGGAGCCGTGGTGCTGCGCGACGAGGTCTCCGGCGAGACTTGCGAAGTGAGACCTCGGATCGTCGTCAACTCGACCGGCCCTTGGATCGATTTCACCAATCGCAGTCTCGGGCGCGAATCCCGCTTCATCGGCGGCACTAAGGGTTCGCACATTGTGCTCGACCACCCCGAATTGGTGGAAGCGACCGGCGACGAGATGATCTACTTCGTCAACCGGGACGGCCGCATCTGCATCTTC
>CAWJLI010000004.1:0-3633 GCA_963843095.1 Bryobacterales bacterium | reverse complement strand
TTCCACGTGGTGAGTTTCCTGTTGCCCAAGCGTCTCCACCAGGATTTCTACAACGTGTACGCGTATTGCCGGTGGGCGGACGACCTGGGCGATGAAATCGGCGACTGCGCGGAGAGCTTGCGGTTGCTGGAATGGTGGCGCGGCGAGCTGGATGGGATGTACCAGGGCCGTGCCGCGCACCCCGTCTTTGTTGCGCTCGAAGAGACCGTCCGTCGCCACCAGATTCCGCGGCAGCCGTTCGCCGACCTGATCCAGGCGTTCGTGCAGGACCAGACCGTGACGCGCTACGCGGGCTGGGACGAGCTGTTCGGTTATTGCCGCTGCTCGGCGAATCCGGTGGGCCGGCTGGTGCTGTACCTGTGCGGCTACTCCGATCCCGAGCGCCAGCGGCTGGCCGACTCGACCTGCACCGCGCTGCAACTCGCCAATTTCTGGCAGGACGTGACTGTCGATCTGCTCAAAGACCGCGTCTACATGCCGCTGGATGTTCTGGAGCGGCACGCCTGCCGGATGGAGGATGTGTACGCGCGGCGCTTCACGCCCGGTTTTCGCGAGGCGATGCGCGAGATGGTGGCCAAGGCGCGCGAGTTGTTCGTCGAGGGTCTTCCGCTCGTCGGCATGGTGGATCGCCGGCTGGCGCTCGATCTCGACCTGTTCAGCCGCGGCGGCCTGCGCGTGCTCGACAAAATCGAGCGGCAGGATTGCGACGTGCTGCGGGCGCGGCCGGCGATCTCGAAGTTCGAGCGCGTCGGCCTGCTGCTAGGTTCGCTGGCGCGGCTGGCCTTGCCGCGGGCGGCGTGATGAACTCGATCGAGCAGTCTTACGACTATTGCCGCCATGTAGCGCGCAGCCGCGCCAAGAATTTCTACTATTCGTTCCTCCTGCTTTCCGCGCAGCAGCGCAAAGCCATGTGCGCCATTTACGCCTTCATGCGCACCTGCGACGATTTGAGCGACGAGCCGGGCGCCAACCGCGCCGCGCTGGACCGCTGGCGCGCCGCCATGGAAGAGGCGCTGGCCGGCCGCTTCAGCGGCCATCCCCTCTGGCCCGCGTTTCATCACACCGTGCGCCGCTTTGGCATCCCGCATGAGTATTTGCGCGAAATGATCGATGGCGTGGTCTCCGACCTGGAGCCGCGCCGCTTCCAGACCTTCGACGAGCTCTACCACTACTGTTACCAGGTGGCTTCGGTGGTGGGCCTCACCGTGATTTACATCTTCGGTTTCGACACGCCCAGCGCGCCGCCACTGGCGGAGAAGTGCGGAATCGCCTTTCAACTCACCAATATTTTGCGCGACATTCGCGAGGATTCGGCTTGCGGCCGCGTCTACCTGCCGCAAGAGGACCTGGCGCGCTTCGGCGTTTCCGAAGCCGACCTGGCCAGCGGCAATCGCACTCCGGCGTTCCTGCGGCTGATGCAATTCGAGACGGACCGCGCCCACGCCTACTACCAGGAATCGCAGCCGCTGCTCGATCTGATCCACCCGCGCAGCCGGCCTTCGCTATGGGCGCTGATCACCATTTATTCCCGCCTGCTCGACCGCATCGAAGCCGGCAACTACGATGTTTTCCGCAAGCGCGTCCGGCTGTCGTCGTTGGAGAAATCCTGGATCATCGTCAAGGCGCTGCTGGGATAGCGGTGCGTGAATCATGGGTATGAATACATGACGGATGATCAAAGGCAAAATCGCCGCCGATCCGACGGGTGCATGCGATGTCTGGCCTGCGTCATTCTGGTTGCTCTCGCTTGTGAAGCAGCCAGCGGCCAACTCGAGCGCCGAGGCCCCGAGTTCGAAGTCGCCTCGGTTAAACCGTCCCAACCGCCTACTGGAGGGCCGTTCCGGGTCGGGACAAGCGGCGGCCCGGGGAGCAAGGACCCGACACTTTGGGCTTGCGAGAACTTCAGCTTGTCCAATCTTATTACGATGGCCTACGGCATCGCCCACTACCAGCTTTCCGGTCCTGACTGGCTGGGCGCATCGATGTTCGACGTCACTGCCAGAGTGCCTGAGGGTGCCACGCGGGATCAATTCAAATTAATGCTTCAGAATCTGCTGGCCGAGCGCTTCAAATTGACGGTACACCATGAATCGAAGGACCTGCCCGTATATGAGCTGGCGATTGCGAAGGGCGGCCCGAAGTTAAAAGAGTCGGTCGAGGACGTCGCGCCCAAGGACGACACTACTGACGCAGCGCCGTCCCGCCCACCCACGCCCGCGCCCCCCAAACTCGGTAAGGACGGATATCCGGAGCTGGCGCCTGGCCGTGCAGGGATGATAGGGATGGGCGACCGTGCCCGCTGGTACGAGCCCAAGGCAACGATGGAGAGACTGCGTTCGTTCCTGGCAGCGCAACTCGGCAAGCCGATTACGGACGCAACAGGCTTGCAAGGGAAATACGATATCAGCCTGTATTGGTGCTTTGGTGGAGGCACGCGAGCTGCGCCACCGGAAGAATCGGCTTCGCCCGCCGCGCCCGAAATCGAGTCCGAGCCGACGCTTACCGTTGCCGTTCAGGAGCAGCTCGGGCTAAGGCTGATCCCTAAGAAGGGCCCTGTCGACGTTCTCGTGGTCGATCATGCCGAGAAGGTTCCGACCCAAAACTGAGGCGGCGCCGCTGGGACAGGCCCTGTCATACGGCAAGCTAAAGCATGCCCTACCTATGCCGTTTTACAATGGGTGAAGATGCCGCGAATCTCTTTTCTTGTCATTGCCACTGCCGCGCTTTGGGCGCAAACGGCCGCCCAGAAAGGCCCCGATCCGCCGCCGGATGTCGATAAGGCGCTGCGCGCGCGCGTCACCGAATTCTGCGAGCTGCACAAGCAGGGCAAATTCCGCCAGGCCGAGCAGATGGTGGCGGATGACACCAAGGATTATTTTTATAACTCGGGCAAGCCCCGCTATGTGAGTTACGAGCTTCAATCGATCACTTACAACCAGGACTTCACCAAAGCCACGGCGATGGTGATTTGCGAGCACTATCTGCCTGCCATGGGATTCCAGGGTAAGACCGTCAAGATGCTCACTCCTTTCAACTGGAAGATCGAGAACGGGCAGTGGATGTGGTACGTGGACAAAGATACGATGCTGGTGACACCGTTCGGGAAGATGGGTCTGGTCCCCCAAACGGGCCCACCGGCCGCGCCGCCGCCCGCCGGCACACTGCCGCCGCCTCCGATTCCCGCCAGTGTCGACCAGTTCTTCGCCCTGATCAAAGCGGATAAGACCGAACTCAGTCTCAAGCCGGGAGGCACCGATCGAGTCATCATCTCCAATGGCACCCCGGGGCTGATCAACCTGGAAATCTCCCGGCAGATTCCGGGCGTGGAAGCCAAGCTGGACAGCGGCACCGTTCCCGGGGGCGGCAAAGCCGTGCTCACCGTGCAGGCCGGACAGCAGCCGACCACCGGCCTCATCGGACTGCGCATCAGACCCATCGGGCCGCACATCGCCATCAAAGTCTCGGTTGAATGAACAGCGGGCAGGCGCTTTCGCCTGTCAACCCGCCATGTCCGATCCGTCACAAATGGCTGTATTCCAGTGAGTTGCAGTCATTGCTGGCGGCGTTCCGCTCACCCCTGTAATTCCCCCATTCCGATTCGAAACTCGCCGTTCGATGGATAGCTGTTCCTTT
>CAWJLI010000003.1:0-10327 GCA_963843095.1 Bryobacterales bacterium | reverse complement strand
CAGGTAATCGTTCACCGTCACCAGGTGCACGCCCTTGCCCTCGAGCGCGTTCAGGTAACTCGGCAGCGTCGCCACCAGGGTCTTGCCTTCGCCGGTCTTCATTTCCGAGATCTTGCCCCGGTGCAGCACCATGCCGCCCATCAACTGGACGTCGAAGTGCCGCATGTTCAGCACCCGCCGCCCCGCCTCGCGCACCACCGCGAACGCCTCGATCAGCAGATCGTCGAGCGGAGCGCCCTGCTCGATGCGCTCCCTGAACTCGATCGTCTTGGCGGCCAGGTCGATGTCCGCCAGCTCGCGCATCGATGCTTCGAGATCGCCGATCGCCGCCACCGTGGGCTGCATCGCCTTGATCTCGCGCTCGGTTTTCGTGCCAAATATCTTTGCCAGGACAACGTCGACAATCATGCGGTTCTCGAGGAGGGGAAGAAAAGTCCGTAACCTCTATTTTACTCCGTAGCGCCCGCCGGTCTCGCTCCGCCCGGCCGCGGAGGTGGTTGACTTTGGGAGAGCCGGTCAAATCCCGGCAACCGGACCAGCCAGGGACAATTCGCGCCGCGCCCAAATCGAAAACCCAAGCGTAGCGACGAAGGCGGTGCAGGTAACGGCGGGCCACGCTATCACCGTGCCAATGCAGAAACGCAACATGAGTATCCACCCCGCCACCAATGCGGCGCTCCCCCATATCGCGCGATACCTTGCTCTCGAATTCACCGGGTTGGAGTTTGTGTAGGCGGCCTGAAACACGAGACAAAACGGAACCGCAACGATCAGGTCGATCAAGTAGTGTTCGCCCAACGCCAGAACCGCGAATGCCATCCCCGCCAGAAACAGTCCCGCTGCAATCCGGCCGGCCTTCCGCAGATCCGCAGTATTCCAAAAAACCAGCAGAGCCGTGCCGAAATGCACGGAAGGCATCGCGTTGCGCGGCGCCAGCGGGACGAACAGCGCGGCACCGATCTCACGATAGGTCAGGTGCGGAGGTCTGAAGGGGTAGCAGTCGCGGAAGGCGTAGATTGGTCCCGTGGCCGGACATACTGCATAGAGGGCCAGTCCCGCCACGCTCATGGCTATGAACAAGGACAACAGACGGCGGACCTCGTTGAAGTTCTTCTCGAACTGTGCGGCGCAAAGCAGGGCAATCGCAAACGGCAACGCATAATACACGGTGGAGGCGAGGTCCCAAAGCGACTTACGTCCCAGCAACACGCTGCCGAGAACGAAGCTCGGCTGAAAACCGAGCGTGCCATCCGCAGCCAGCAGGTGGGCATCCAACGTAGTGGGAGACAGGCGGCGGAGGGCGACCAGAACGAAGCCCACCAGGATCGAAACGAAGGGGGAAAAAAGCGGCAGTTCCAAACGCCAGATAGCGTTTGTCGCGCAACGCCCTAAAGGCCAGCACCATCAAACCTGCGACGCCCAGGAATCCGGCGAAACAGATCAATATCGAGCCAAAATAGGGCGGCACGCCCACCATGACTTCATAAGCCAGTCGAAGTGCCAAGCCCAGCAGAACCGTGACGACAACCTCACGCCGCGCGGGGCGCGTCGCCAGGTAGATCGCAAACGAACCAGCCAGCGTGAATGAGAACTGCGGGCTATCGCCGAGCGAACGGGCCAGGCCGTTGAGGGCCGCCAGGGCAACAGCGAGTAGTGCCAGAGCCAGCAGCAATGGCTTAGCAGCATCCAATGCGCGGCTGCCTCCTTCCTCCGCTTGCAGGAAATGGCGCAGGAAGGGCCCCGCGAACCGCTGCCCGTGACGCACCCGTGGCTCGAGCATTCCCCGGCTATGTCTCCTTCACAAGAGTGCCTGTCCGTAGCAGCGCCATTTCTTCGCTGCAGTTAGACGACGTTTGTCCGGCAGGCCGCCGGCGTCCGCAGGGCGTTCGGGAAAAGGACACTGGCAATCGCTCCTCCCAGGTTCGCGTTGCCGGACCAACATGCCGGATTGCACAGGTGCAGAGTAACTGATTGTCTCCGAAATGTCCAGATACCGGCGCACTCCATCCATTCCCTCCCCAATCCGTCTCGTGCGGCCTCTGTTGCTACTATCGAATCATGGCGGGTACCGCGAGCCGAGCCTCGCGCAGAGCGTTCCTCGCTTTCGCGCTGGCCGCCCCCAGGCTGGCGGCGCAGAGCCAGAAGGGTACTGCACTTGCCCCGGAGTGGCTGCGCTACGAGGACCCCACCACCGAGATCGAAGTCGTTCGCCTCACCGATCCCACGCATTCGAGCGCACTGCCGGCTTATTACAACCGCGCCCTGGCGCGCTCGAGCGCCAGCCTGCTTTATGGCGCCGACAGCACCGGCCAGCCGCAGGCCTTCCGCATCGACCTGAAGACCGGTGAGGCGCGCCAGTTGACCGAAGTCGCGGATCTGGACGTCGCGTCGCTGGCGCTTTCGCCCGACAACCGGTCATTCTGCTGCTTCGCCGGGCGATCTCTGCTGCTTATCAGCCTGGCCACTCTGCGGCAGCGTGAAATCTATGGGATTCCGGACGGCTGGCAACGTTGTCCCGGCATGAGCCTGACACCGGATGGTGCACACGCGCTTTTCGCCGAGCGGCGCGGTGAAGGCTCTCGCCTGCGCGGGGTATCCCTGGCACAAGGAATCTCCCGCACCGTGATCGAAGCGCGGTTTCCGATCGAGCATCCTCTGGCGCGGCCCGGCCGCGATCAGATTCTGTACCGGCAAGCCGCCGAAGCGCTCTGGCTGGTGGATGCAAGCGGCGCCAATAACCGTCGCCTCAAGCTGGCGCCCGGCCACATCGGCTCCACTCTATGGAGCCCCGACGGAAAGAATTTGCAATACCTGAATTTCCCGGATGACCCCGCCCAATTGCACGCCATTCGCGAGTTCTCGCCCGATGCCGCCGCCGACCGCCTGGTCGCCAAGACCAGCCAGTTCGCCTGCTTCGGCGCCAACCGCGATTCGTCCGTTTTCGTCGGCGCCAGCGCCAACCGAAGCTCGCCCACGGTCCTGTTGCTGCTGCGCGTCACCCGCCGCGAATTCACCCTGTGCGAGCACAAGGCCGCCAACCCGGAGACCGTGGCGCCGGTTTTTTCCCCCGACAGCCGGCATGTGCTTTTCCAGAGCGATCGCGACGGCCGCCCCGCCATCTACAGCGTTCACGTCGACAAGTTGGTCGAGCCGACCGAAGCCGACAGCGGCTAGCGAACGGGCGGTAGCGCCGGCGGTCTTTCGCCGCCGGTTCGCGCGAACAGACAATCGTGCGCCGAAGCCCGAAACGCGCTTCTGAGCCGCGACCAGAAGGGAGCGGTCAGCACATGCCTAGAACGTCAGTCGCGACTGGAAGTCGATGCGTCGATTGTTGGCGGTCGATCCCGCCATGCCTCCGGGACCACCCCAGCCCCCGCCGCCGAAACCGGTGTTCACGCTGGTGGGTTCCAAAAAGTACGGCGATGTGATGACGCCCTGGTATCCGCCGGGATTGAAGTGGTTCAGGATGTTGGTGAAGTTCACGCCGAGCGTCAGGTTGAAGCGGTGCTCGGTCGAGTCGCCGAACATACCGCCCATGCCGCGGCCGCCGCCACCACCGCCCCTCATGCCACCGCCGCCGGGAGGCCCGCCACCTCCGGGAGGGCCGCCGCCTCCGGGACCACCCCAGCCGCCGCCGCGGCTGCCCTGCGCCTGGTTGCCGCGTAACGCGCCGAAACCGAACACCCGGTATATCCGCATATTGACCGAAAGCAGGCCCGGCATGGTCAGGTAGTTCCGCGGAACCAGATTGGCTGGATTCGCCACGTTATAGGAAGTCGTGAAGTTGCCCGCCGGCGAGCAGACCACATCGCCGGAGAGAACCACGTTGTTTCCCGTGAAGCCGGCGCACTGAGTGCCGGGCGGCGCAAAAGCCGCACGCGCGTTGGTGTTCGTCGTGCCGTACAGATCCGTCCCTGCCAGCACATCGTAAGGCCCGCCAGACTCGCAGGCTGATGAACGGCGCTACGCGAATGTTCTTCGGCCCCACCACCGATCCCATCAGCATGAAACTGTTCCGCCGGTCGAAATTCGAGCGCCCGTAATCCAGCGCGAAGTCGTATGGGTCGGTCGGGGTCGAGGGCAAATCGTGGGCATAGGTCAGCGAGTAATTTCCGAACAGCGAGACCCGCTGGCTGAAACGCGTGTTGAAGTTCGCCATCAGCATCCTCTGCCGCATGTACCCGCCGGACTCGTACTCGAATATGTTGCCCGCGCTATAGCCGTAGGGGAATACGCCGTTGGATGCGCTGAGTGGCTCGAGCGGGTTGTAGGTCCCCGGCTTCGGCGAGTTGATCGGCACCGTCTGCGACAGGTGCTCGGAGCGGTTGTAGGTGTAGAACATCGAAGCCGTGGTGTTGCGCGGCAATTGCCGCTCCACACCGATGGCCTCCTGCATACTGTAATCGGCGCGCAGCTTCGGGTCCACCACGAAGATCGAATTCTGTCCAGCATTCAGGGTCGAAATCGGCGGAATATCGTTGATGTAAAACTGCGGGTTGTAAACCGTGTATTGGAGCTGGTTAATCCCGTTGTTGAGGTACGAGGTTTCGAAATCGCCCAGCCCGATGCGGTCGTAGAACATGCCGGCCCCGCCGCGAATCACGGTCTTCTGCTTCCCGTTCTTGGGCGAACCGGGTGCCCAGGCGAAGCCGAGGCGCGGCGCAAAGTCGCGATGATCGCTCACGAGCGTTTGTATTTCATAACGCATTCCCAAGCTCAGCGTGAGGTTGGGCCTCACCTTCCAATCGTCCTGGATAAATGGCGCGCCATCGTAGCGGACCTTGCTCACGTAGGCGAGCCCGCTCTCAATCGAGTATCGCGAAGGGCCCCCGCCCAGCTCTTGAATCTGCGCCGGGCCGTACCCGGCGTTCTGGAGCGACAGGAAACGAATGTACTGTTCCACCGACGTCAGGTTCTCGGTGACCGGATTGCCATTTGCGTCTGTCTCCACCGTATTGCCGGCCAGCAGCACCGGCGCCAGACCGCCGAGAAAACTGAACGAGCCGTTAAACCCGCCGGGCTGATTGCTCTGGTCGCCGTCGCGCCGCACGCGCGCGCCGACTTTGATGGTGTGCGTGCCGTGCGATATCGACGTGAAGTTCGTCAGCTCGAAGTGGCGGCTGGTGTCATACTGGTTTCCCACCCCGTTGCCACCTGTGGTGAACGCGCCCGCCACACCGATCGAGGGAATCTCGTTGCCGGCCGACGCGCTGTAGTTGCGCACGAATTGCAACCGCGTCTCGTTGACCGCCCGCGGGCCCAGAACCGCATCCTCGGTGATCATCAGGTTCTGCCCATTGCCGCTGGTGTTGAAGGCCTGGTCGGTGGTGTAAGCCGGCGGGAGGTGCGTGCCGCCCAGGCCGGCGTTGTCCTTCGAACTGAACCGCTCTTCGAATCTCACCGTCAGCGTGTTGTTGGTGCTCAACTGGTAGTCGATGCGGGGCGATATCGTGGTGAACGTGGAAGGCGCGACGACCGACGTCCCGATCAGCGTGCTATCGAGGGTCGTGGGATCCACGTAGGTGGCGTGGGTGATTGAGTTGTCGGTGATGTCGCGCCGGTTGAAATCCACGAAGAACGAAGTCTTCTTATTGAGACTGCCCCCGAGATTGGCGCTGATCATGCGGTTCGAGTAATCCGGCTTATTAGACGCCAGCGGGTTGCGCGAGTCGAAGACGGCGTTGGAATCGTTGAGCGAAACCATGCCGTGCAGTTTGTCCGTGCCCGGCTTGGTGAGAATTTCGATGCGGCCGAAACCCAGCCGGTCGAATTCCGCCGAAAAGGGATTCTGGTTGATGCGGATCTCGCGGATCGATTCCTTGGGCGGAAGCTGGCCGCCGCTGAAGCCGTCGATGTAAATCTGCCCACCGTTGGGACCGGCGCCCGGCCCGGCCAGCGCCTGCAGCGCGTCCGATAAGTCGTCGGGATCGTCCGGCAGCGCCTCCAGGTCTTCTCCCTTCATGACAATCGCGGTGGCGTTGTTATCGGCTTCCACGCTCACCGACGGTCCCGACTCGGCTGCCACCGTCACTTCCTGTTTTTCCGCGCTCACCGCCAGCCGGATCGACATTTGCACGGGCGCGCCAGCGCCCACGCTGACCGCTTTCGAGAACGACGCGAAGCCCGGATACGTCACCGAAACGGTGTACTGGCCCGGCGTCAGGCCCACCACGGAAAAGGTGCCGTCGGCCTGCGTCTGCGCCGTCTTCGTCAAGCCCGCCCGCGCCACCGTCACATTCGTGGCCGGGATCACGGCGCCGGAGTCGTCGATCAATACGCCGCGCACACCGCCGGTTGCCGTCTGCGCCGGAAGGCTGATTGCCCCCAGCAGCGCCGCCAATAGAAAAAAGAGAATTCCTCGAGTTTTGCCCATGCTTCCTCAGTTCGTTGCTTTTCGCCGCGCGGCTCGGTGCGCCCCGCTGCCCCTAAAGCTCATTGCTTAACAACCGCTCCCTATGGTCGCGGCTCTGAAAGCATCGGAGCCGCCACCGTAGGGAGCGGTCGTCGCCGATTGAACCGCACATCCCCCGACGTAACCCTAATTGCCCTCGGCTCCCTCGCCACCACCGCCCAGGTTCCAGCCGCCCATGATGTCGCGCGTCGAATTGGGCGAGGCGGTCAACAGCGGCTCCACTCCCGCCAGCATCATGATGCCGGTCAGGTGCATGCCATCGGTTCCTTCGGTAGTGGAGACCATGATGGCGTCGCCACGCTTCAGATCCGCCAGTTGCGCCGCCGGCAGATGGTCGAGCATCTGCTTGATGTCGCCGCGCCCGCCGCCATTACTGCCCGGTCCGCCGTAGCCGCGGCCCGCGCCCGCCGCGCCCTGCCCTCCCTGCGGCCAGTTCCCGCCTGCGCCGCGCGACCCCGCAGCGCCGCCCGCTCCTGCGGCGGCGTTGTAACGCCGCGCCAGAAATGCCGCCAACTGCTCCGGCAGCCTGCGAATCACCGTATCCGGCGTGATCTTCAGCACCAGCACCGTCGGCTTCTTGGTCGCCAGATCCTTGACCCTCAGCGTGCCGCCTGCGACATCCACCGCATCGACCGTCGCGGCGATCTGCCGGAACGAGCCCGAAACCACTTTTTCCGCCGTGATCGCCGTCCCCTCCGCGTTCTTGTCTCCCAGCACATGTAACTCGTCGCCGACCCGGATCTCGCCCAGCGTTCCCGCCTTGGCATCGGCCAGTTTCGCCGAATCCGGCGCATAACGGAGCAGTTCAGTGGCCGCCGCCGTCTGCACCGTGTACTGGCCGCGCCCCGCTTTAATGACGATGGTTTTCGCCGCCGAGTTTACTTCGGTAACAATTCCAGTCGTCCCCCGCTTCTGCCAGTCTTCCTCTTCCTTAGCGTGCACCGCGTCGACGTTGGCCTTGGGCATGACCAACACTGTGTGGGCCTCGAACGACTTCTGATCGGCTCCAAACTGCCCGCTGGCCACCACCCGGTCGCCCGCCGCAATGTCGCCCACACCGACCGGCGTCGCCTTTTTCGTGTCGTTCTCACCCGGAGGCAGACGCCGCAGGAACGATTTCTCGGTGGTGGTCACGGTCGTGACATCGCCCTTGTCCGTCTTAAGCGCAATGCGCCCGGATGCGGCGTCCACGCTGACGACCGTTCCCGTAACCCGCACGCGCACCGGCGCGGCCGGCGTCTGAGCTCTTGCACCGACGCAAAACAGCGTCGCTAAAACTATGACTCCAAGAGATTTCATCGCTTTGATCAAAACCTGGAAGGTTCCAAAACTGAGGGGCGTCGCTTCTTTACTTAAGGTTACACGGGGATTGGGGTGCCAGGCAGGCTCCACAATAAGAAAGCCGCGGCAGCCCATCGCTGCTCGCGGCTTTCGAGTAATACGAACTGAGTTGGCTGCCGTTTATGCGGTGGTCTTGGCGGCCGTGGTCTTCTTCGTCTTCGTCGCCTTCGTCTTGGTGGTCTTCTTGGCGGTGGTGGTGGTGGATGCGTCGTCGGCGAAAACAACAACGGTCGTGCCCAGGAACGCCAGGCCGAGCATCAGAGTCATCAGTTTCTTCATTTTGTGCGGTTCTCCTTTAAAGGGTTGGACGAGCTTTCTCGTCCTGAATCCATCATACCCACCCCCACATGAACCCGCCCTTAAGCGCTAATTAAAACGCCTTCATGTGCCCTCGGCCCCAAGAAACACGAAGAGCCGCGGCAGCCTATTAAAGCTGTTACGCGGCTCTTTTTGCAACCAGTAGAGATCTCTCTCCTACGTGGTCTTCTTCGTCGTGTCTACCGTGGTCTTCTTTGCCTTGGTCGCCTTGGTGGCTTTCTTCGTCGTCGCGGTCTTGGTGGTGTCCTTGGCAGCAGCG
Organism: Bryobacterales bacterium; assembly: GCA_963843095.1. Classification (GTDB taxonomy): domain Bacteria; phylum Acidobacteriota; class Terriglobia; order Bryobacterales; family Bryobacteraceae; genus Bog-375. Next base: position 1,997 of record CAWJLI010000003.1, on the reverse strand, counting down.
GCATCGTCAGCGAGAACAACCGAACCACCGATGAAGGCCAGGCCGAGCATCAGACTCATCAACTTCTTCATTCTTCCCATTCTCCTTTGGAGGGTTGGACGAGAAATCCCCGTCTGGTGCTTATGATAACCGCGCACACGATAAACCGCGCCATAAATAGTAATTAAAATACCTTAAGATCCAAAATCACGCCTCCTGGCGCTCCCCAACGGCTCTCTGTTTCAACTTTCATTTCAATCACTTAGCGTCGACAGCCGCGGCTGGGCAACGGCTCGATCGAGGCCGCGCCTGCTAGAGTCGAAACGAGATGAAGAAGTCGGATATCGCCAAACGGATGGCGCGGCAATCCAGGACCAGCGTCGGCCAGGCCGCGGACTGCCTCGACCGCCTGGTGCGGGAAATCGTCGCCGACCTCCGCCGCGGCCAGGACGCCAGCCTGCCCGGCCTAGGAAAATTCACCGTCAAACCCAATGGAAACCTGGCGTTCGACCGCGAGGGCGCCCCCCGCCATGGTTGACTCTCCCGTCCTCGAAAGATTCTCGCGCGCCGTTCTGGCCGGTCTGGCCGAAGGCAAGGCGGTCGAAATCGACGGGCTGGGCACCTTCTACCCCCATCCGGTGGCGGGCTTCCGCTTTGCCCCGCACACGCGTCCGGCCATTTTCATCGCCTACGGCACGGAAGACCGGGCCGCCGCGGCCGCGCTCTATCTGGCCATCGAACGCGCCGGTTTCAGCCCCTGGATGGATAGCAAGAAACTGTTGCCGGGCCAGAACTGGGCGCGCGCCCTCGAAGCCGCCATCGAGACCTCGGATTTCTGCGTGCCCTGCTTTTCTTCGCGCTCGGTGAACAGGCGCGGCGGCTTTCAAGCCGAAATCCGCTACGCACTCGATTGCGCGCGCCGCGTACCGCTGGAGGAGATCTTCCTGGTGCCGGTGCGCCTGGATGCATGCCGCGTACCCCGCTCCATCCAGCGCGAGTGGCAGTACGTGGACCTGTTCCCCGACTGGGCCTCCGGCGTCGCGCGCCTGCTCTCCGCCATCTGCGCCGAATGGGAATTGCGGCGCGACCGCCGTTTCATGGCACGATAACCGCCGCACCGTCGATGGCGTCCCGCTTCACCGCCTCGAGCGCCTGGTTGGCTTGTTCGAGCCGGAACACGGTGACCCGCGGCCGCAGCCCGATTTCCGCCGCCACACTCAGGAAATCCCGCGCGTCGGTGCGCGTCATGTTGGCCACGCTGCGGATCTGCCGCTCGCCCCACAGCAGCGAATCGTAATCGAACTGCGGCATGCGGTCGAGATGAATCGCGTTGATGGCCACCACACCGCCCTTGCGCAGGCTCTGAAGCGCCGCCACCACCACGTCGCCCGATGGCGCGAACGTCACCGCCCGGTCGAGTTCCACCGGCGGCCGGTCCTGCTCCGCGCCCACCCAGGTTGCGCCCAGCGATCCGGCCAGCGCCCGATGCCCGGCGCCGCGCGTCGCGACATAGACCTCACACTTCCACGCGCGCAGCACGGCGATCGCGAGATGCGCCGAAGCGCCGAATCCGAACAACCCGACACGCTCGCCCGGCTCCACGCCGGCCACGCGCAGGCTGCGGAAGCCGATGATGCCGGCGCACAGCAGCGGCGCCGCGTCCAGATCGCTCAAACCCTCCGGCAACGGATACACGAAATCCGCGCGCGCCGCGGCGTACTCGGCGTAGCCGCCGTTCACATCATAGCCGGTGAAAGTGGGCGCATCGCACAGGTTCTCCATGCCGTGCCCGCAATACCAGCACGCGCCATCCGTGCCGCCCAGCCAGCCCACACCCACGCGCGCGCCCACCGCCAGTCCGGCCGGCGCCGGCGCCACCACATCGCCCACGATCTGATGTCCGGGAATAATCAACGGCCGCCGCGGCGCCAGTTCTCCCTCCACGATGTGCAGATCGGTGCGGCACACGCCGCAGGCGCGCACGCGCAGCAGCACTTCCTTTCTCTGTCCTTGGTTCC
>CAWJLI010000002.1:0-27497 GCA_963843095.1 Bryobacterales bacterium | reverse complement strand
GGCCGGGCGCGGAACTCCTCGACGCGGCGGATGGCTTCCGGCAAGGTCTCCACGACCTGTTCCGCCTTGACCACGCAGAGATGATAATCCGGCACCAGGGTAACTGCGCGGCGAGGCTGGCCGGGCCCGTGGCGCAGGATGATGGTGCCGGTGAAGGCAACCGCCGCCTCGCAGCCGGTCAGCACGCCGTTGCTCTGATCGAGCGCGGCATAGCTGAGGTCGTCGTCCTCGACGAATTCGAAACCCTCGGGCAGCCAGCTCGCGGGCACACCGTGAGAAACCACGATGGCGGTGCGGCGGCGCGCGTCAGCGCCTGCGCCACGGCATCGGCGATCTGCGCCGCGGTGCAGCGGTAGACGCTGGCGCCGTAGTCGTAAAGGCGGGCCGCAAACAGCTCCAGCCGCGCTTCGGCCGCCATGCCGCCTTCGCGCCGGTATTCGCGCGGAATGGCTGCGTACTCGGTCGGCGCGATCGCCAGGCGCCGCCGGTGGCCTTCCGGATCCGATCCAGTATTTCCTGCCTGGCATCCGGCTTGGCGGCGCTCATGGGGTCTCCTTGGCGCTGCCGCTTGGCCCACCACTGGCGGAACGATTCGGCGGGAACCTCGGGCAGGTCGCGGAAGCGGGTCCAGTTCGCCAGCATGCCGGGCAGTCGCTCGATCACGCCGTCCTCGACGATACGGTTTCTGCGCGATGCGCACCAGTTTCTGCGCCGTTTCCAGGCGCCCGCCACTCGAAAACGCTCCGCGCCGCCACTTTCATCGCCATCCACTCGGCCAGCGGCGCGCCGTGGGCTTTCACCACCTTGTTGCGCAGGTGAAGCAGAATCTCCGGGATATCGATCTTGACCGGGCAGACCTCGTAGCACGCGCCGCACAGCGTGGACGCGTAGGGCAGAGATCGCGAATGCTTCATCGACTGCAACTGCGGCGTCAGGATGGCGCCGATCGGCCCGGCGTAAATCGACCCGTAGGCGTGGCCCCCGGTCTGACGGTAGACGGGACAGATGTTCAGGCAGGCGCCGCAGCGGATGCAAGCCAGCGTGGCGCGCGATTCCTGGTCGGCCAGCACGCCGCGTGCGGCCGTTATCGAGCAGCACCACGTGGAACTCTTGCGGGCCGTCGCCGGGCGTAACGCCGGTCCAGATGGAGTTGTACGGGTTCATGCGCTCGCCGGTAGCCGAGCGCGCCAGCAGTTGCAGGAACACTTCCAGATCGCCGAAGGTGGGAATGATCTTTTCGATGCCCACCAGGCTGATCAGGACCTTGGGCAGGGTGACGCACATGCGGCCGTTGCCTTCCGATTCCACCACGCAGAGGGAGCCCGATTCGGCGATGGCGAAGTTCGCCCCGCTCAAACCCACGCGGCACGCGCAGGAACCGCTCGCGCAGATAGCGGCGGGCCGCGGCGGCCAGGTCCTCGGCGCGTTCGCCCAGATCCTGGAGCTTCATCTTCTCCATGAAGAGGCGGCGGATCTCGGCCTTGTTGCGGTGCAGCGCCGGCACCACGATGTGGGAAGGCTTGTCGGAGCCGAGCTGGATGATGAGATCGGCCAGATCGGTTTCGATGGGCGTGATGCCGGCCGCTTCGAGCGCGGGGTTGAGCGCGGTCTCATCCGAAGTCATGGTCTTCACCTTGATGACCTCGGAAGCGCCATGCGAGCGGATGATATCGATGACCGTGCTATTGGCCTCGTCCGCGTCGCGCGCCCAATGCACTTTCCCGCCGGCGGCGGTGCAGGCAGCTTCGAACTGGCTCCAGGTAGGCATCCAGGTGGCGCAGAACGTGGTCCTTGATGGCGCGCGCGGAATCGCGCAGTTGCGGCCAGTCCAGGGTTTCGGCCACGGCATGGGCGCGCCGGGCGCGGATCACGTCGGTGGCGTGGCGCACGTTATGGCGGAGCTGGGTGTTGCCCAGCATGCGCGCGGGCCGCCTTGGGAAACGACGGCGCTTCGGCCGCCTGTCCTACCTTGACGCTCATGCGGCCTCTCCCGCGGTGGACGCCAGAATCTCCGCCAGGTGCAGGCAACGAACGCCGGCCCGCTGCCGGCTGAGCGCGCCGCCGATGTGCATCAGGCAGGAATTGTCCACCGCCGTGCAGATCTCCGCCTGCGTGTCCAGGATGGCGCGGATCTTGTCGCTGAGCATGGCGGCCGAGACATCCGCGTTCTTGATGGCGAAGGTGCCGCCGAAACCGCAGCACTGGTCCGCTTGCGGCAGCTCGACATAGGTGAGGCCCCGCACGGCGCGGAGCAACTGCACCGGGCGCTCCCCGATCTTGGTGCCGCGCAGCGAATGGCAGGTGGTATGCAACGTCACGGTATGCGGAAAGGACGCGCCGGTGTCGACGGTGCGGAACTTATCCACCAGCAACTCGCAGAACTCGTACACGCGCGGCAACAGCGCATCCACGTCGCGGCTCACGGAGGCGTCGGGGCTAGCGGCCGCCATCTTCGGGAAGTGCTCCCGCATCATCGCGACGCACGACGACGAAGGCACGCAGATCGTCTCGGCGTCGCGAAACACCTCGAGAAAGTGCAGCATCATACGACTGGCGTCGTGCTGGTAGCCGGTATTGTAGTGCATCTGGCCGCAGCAGGTCTGCGCCTGAGGGAACTCCACAGTGTGGCCCAGCCGTTCCAACACCGCGACCACGGCCTTTCCCGTAGCCGGAAAAAGCGTGTCGTTATAGCAAGTGACAAATAGAGATACGTTCACACCGCGCCTTTTGAGGTGCTACCGGAGCTATCCTAGCACGCTTGCAAAGTGCTAAAGGGACGGTAAGTACTAGGCTAACGGGAGGGAACGATGGCACATTCCACCAGGCGAGATTTCTTGCAGCGTGCTGCCGGCGTGCGCCTGGTGGCAGGCTTGGGCGGCAGAGCACAGGCCGACTCGGGCGAGCGCACGGCCGCGGCGCTGAAGGGCCTGCCGCGTGACAGCTATCGTTTGTTAACTAAGTACAGTACGCCGCCTTTTGGGCCGCAGCCGGCGGGGAAAATAGACATGTACCGCCAGCAGTTGAACTCCGAGCACATCGACATTCTGTGCTGCATTGCCTGCGCCCGCCCACCTGGCCGCAGCGGAAGAAAAGCCGAGATGACTCTCGGCTCTTGCAGACTTGACAGTCCGCGCCACGGCGCTTGGTCGCGGATCAGAACGCATCGGAGCCGCGACCACAGGCGGCGGTGCAGGCGCTGGTTACTCAAACCTCGCCACAATCCGTACCGGCCCCAGAATCCCCGCGGGCTGCGGCTGGACACTTCTCATGTCCTGATCCTGAAACCGGTCGCCGTACTTGGCAATTAGCGCGCGATAGTCCGGCAGCGGCTGCGCGGCGAGCGCGTTGAGTGCGAGGTTGGCCACCACGATGCGCAGCGTGTTCTCGCCGGCGTGGAGTAGGCCGGTGATCTCGATTTCGTACGGCGGATGCCACACCGAACCCGCGCGCTGGCCGTTGAGGTAGACGATGGCGGCCTCGCGCACCGGGCCTTCGAGCAGCGCGCGCATACCGCTGCCGCGCCGCTCCGGCGCAGGGACGGGTGTGCCTTCGCCGAAATCCAGATAAAAGCGGTGCCGCCCGTTGAGCATCGCGGCATCCACCGTGAACGTCTTCTCGTAGGTCGCCGTACCCGAGAAGTTCTTCATGCCGGCAACCTCCGTCCAGGAAGTGAGCGGGTCCATCGTCACCGGTTGCGCGGAACCGGCAAAGGTTGCTTTCCAACCGGCGCTTAGATCCAGCACGACACGAGGTTGGGCGGCCGGCTCGGAAGGGCCACGCCCAAGAATCGCCTTTGGGTCGCCAGACGCAAGAGCCGCCATCAACTTCGCGTCGGAAACAGGAGCGCCCATAACCGCCATCGCCCCGGAAAAACAGAGGATGATGCGCGATTCATAGGGCGCCAAGTCCAGGTCGAGAGCGCGAACCTCCGGTCTGCCGACAGGCTCCAGTAGCTTGGTCTTTCCGGTGAAGGGATCCCACGATTCAAAAGGCGTGCTGAAGGTAAACTTCACCGCGCTATGCACGCGATGGTTGGCTGTGTTGACGAGGAAGTAGGCTTCATACGGCATCATCGTGCGATGCACGAAGCCGATCTCCGGCGGCGCAGTCAACATCCGGCCGCGACAACTGGTGCAGCGTCTCGCTCAGCGCCACATCGTCCTTCACGAAATGCCCAGGCGCGGCCGGCGCTTCGAACAAAGACCTCGCCAGCTCGCGGACTTTCGGCGTGTCCGTTTTGGCTTCCAGAAATCCGGGCGCGAGCGAGGGAACGCGGCCGGTGGCTATGACGATGCCGCCCTGGCGCGCATACTCGCCGATCTTCGCGAGCGTCTTCAGCGGCATTCGCTCCACGTTCGGCAGCACCAGCACGGGGTACTTGATTCCGACCGCGGCGATGGCGTCATCGTCGATGAAATCGTAGTTGTAGCCGCCATCCAGAATTTGCGGAATCACCTTTGGGCCGAGCAGCCGGTCCATCGATTGATCCACCGAATCGTGCCCCAGCGTGAAGCCGGCATAGGCGTCGGCGGTGGGCAGATACAGCGCCACATCGTTGACCGGTTCGCCCTGCCGCAGCAGCCAGCTTACGCGCTGCAGGTATGCGGTGATATCGGGCATCACGATCCACCACGGGTTGTGCTGATTGAAGACCGCCGCGGCGTAGAAGTGCCAGCCGGGCTCGCCCGCCTGCGGCGGCGAATAGGGCCAGCCGTGGCCCACCAGTTGATTGATGCCGTTCAGGAAGTGCAAATCCGCTTCCGCCTTCATGTCGAGCGGAGTGGCGCGGAAGACCGGCGAATGCAGCCACGTCCACGTCTCCGACGAAGTCACCGGCCGCCCGTAAAGATGGCTGGCCGAGGACGCCCAGCGCGTGGCCGCGAAGCGCCTCCACGCGGAGCCCTCGCCTTCGGGCAAATCGACCAGCGCATTGCTCGAGAGGTTCACCGGCGGAATGCCGTAGTTCTGCGAACGGAAGCGCGTGCCATGCGCGGCGGCCCACTGTCGCAGCGGCGTCAGATAATGTTCGTTGGCGAGCTCGGTAAGCGTCTTGCCCCAATCGTGCCGGATGCTCGATGTGATCTCGCCCATGTCGCCGGCCAGCGCGGGAAGGTAAGGCGTGAGATCATAACCGCGGCGCTTTTGAAACTCCGCCAGAAAATCGCCGGTCCAATCCGAGCCGTATACTTCCAGACTGTCGCTGAATACCGCGTAAGGCGGGTGCGCGCCGAAAGCCTGCATCAAGCGGTCGCCGACATCGTGCAAATGATTCTCGATCGCAGCCACGTTGTAGTGATCGAGCACCGGGCCCTCGGCGCCCACCGCCGCGCGCTTCACAGCCTGATGCGTGCGGCTTGTAATGAAGACCAGCGCGGTGCCACCCGCGGCAGCTTCCGGCGAAACATGCATTCCGGCGCCGTCGATATTGGTGATGCGATCGAATCCGTCGCCATGCGCCACAAACGCCGCAACGAACTGCTCGCCATCGCCGATTCTGGGCATCGCGACGGTTCCCGCATCAGCCGTCACGGCCAAACGTTCCACACGCAGTCTTGGGGAAGCGAGATCGACCGGAGTGTGCGGGCCCCCATAGGGCCAGCCGCTGCCGAGCGTAATATCGACGCGCATGCCCAAGCTCGCGCGCTTTGTCGTTGGCGAAGCGCACGGCGTCGAGAAAACCATCCGAGAGATACGGCAGATTCACCACGCCCGCGCGCCGGGTCGTCGAGCGTCACCGGATAGACGGGTTGGATCTCGACGCCGCCGATGCCGCCTTCCTTCATGGCGCGCAGTTCGCGTTCCAGTTCGGGCTTTTCCACCGCCGGGCCGAACCACCACCAGCGCATCATGATCCGGCAGTTATCGGGAGGGTGCGCGAAGACAGCCCGCAGTTCCGCCGCACCTTCGCCGAGCCGCGCCGCAGGCTGGGCAAAGAGCAAAGCCGCATATGCAGCTGCATAGGCCGATAGTACGCTCCATCGCATTCCTACATGCTAATCTAATGCAAGCGCCCCGACGCAGAGTTGGGTTTCTCGCGCGCCGTGGCGTGATTAGAACGATAGGCCAGGCAAAAAGTGACGAATAATCGACAAAGCGAACTCATTCACACGGCGCTCGACCGGTTTCAAATCGAGTTGCCCAGTTGGGGATTTGCCAACACCGGTACGCGCTTCGGCAAGTTCCAGCAAGCGGCCGCCGCCAGCACCGTCGCCGAGAAGTTCAGCGACGCGGGCCAGGTCCACCGCTGGACCGGCGTGTGCCCGTCGGTGGCGCTGCACGTGCTTTGGGATCTGCCGAATGGCGTTGGCGACGTGGATGAGGTGCGCTCGCTGGCCGCCACGCACGGCCTGCGCGCCGGCGCCATCAACCCCAACGTGTTTCAGGACCAGATTTACAAGTACGGATCGCTGGGGAACCCCGACGCCGGCACGCGCCAGGCCGCTCTCGACCACTTGCTGGACAGCGTCGAAATCGGCAAGCGCCTGAACAGCCGCGATCTTTCGCTCTGGTTCGCCGACGGGAGCAACTATCCGGGCACGCAGAACATGCGGCAGCGCAAGCACTGGTTCGAAGAGGGGCTGCGGGCGACCCACGCCCGCCTGGATCCCAGCCAGCGCATGCTGGTCGAATACAAACCCTTCGAGCCGGCCTTCTATCACACCGATATCGGCGATTGGGGGATGGCGCTCGAATTCGCGCGCTCCGCCGGTCCGCAGGCCAAGGTGCTGGTGGACACCGGCCACCATTACCAGGCGCAGAATATCGAACAGATTGTGGCGTGGCTGCTGGATCTCGGCATGCTCGGCGGGTTTCCACTTCAACGACCGCCGCTACGCGGACGACGACCTCACCATGGGCTCGATCGATCCCTACCAGGTTTTCCGCATTTTCCACGAGATCCTGTTCTTCGAGTGGGAGACCGGCGCGCGCGCCGACATCGCCTACATGATCGACCAGAGCCACAACCTGAAAGGCAAGATCGAGGCCATGATTCAGACCGTCCAGACGGCCATGGAGCTTTACGCCAAGGCCGCGCTGGTGGACCACGAAAAACTCGCCGTGGGCCAGAAGAGCTGCGCGCTGGTGGACGCCGAGAACTGCCTGAAGGACGCCTTCTCGACCGATGTGCGGCCGGCCATCCGCGAATGGGCGAAGATCAGAGGCCTGCCCGCCGACCCGATGGACGCCTTCCGCCAGAGCGGCTACCTGGAGCGCGTGACGGCCGAGCGCCGCCAGCGAAACATGGCCTCGGCATCGAGTTACGCCTAACATGCCACGCTACGCATACCAACTTCGCATCAAGCCGGACGCCATCGAAGAATACGAGCGCGAACACCAGCGCGTCTGGCCGGAGCTGCTGGCCAAACTCAAGCAGGTCGGCATCTCGGATTACTCCATCTTCCGGCGCGGCCAGGAACTGGTGCTGAGCCTGACGCGTCGACGATCTCGACAAGGCATTGGACGAGCTCGACCGCGACCCCGTCAACCAGCGCTGGCAGCAGTTCATGAGCCGCCTGTTCGAGCCGGTGCCGGACCTGCAGCCCGGCGAACGCTTCGCCATGATGAAGGAAGTTTTCCGGCTGGAGTAGGGCCGCGCGCAAAGCATTACACTGGTCTAGTCAACCATGCGCAACCTTGCCCTTGCCTTTCTGTGCTCCTCCCTCTGCCTGCTGGCCGCCGACGCTCCCAAGCTGCGCCTCGGCGCGGATATCCGTCCCACGCGCTACGCCGCCGATCTGACGGCCGTGCCTGCGGCTGCCACCTTTTCAGGCGTCATCGATATCGACGCCGTGCTCGCCAGGCCGACCTCGCTGGTGTGGCTGAACGCCAACGATCTCATCGTTCTGCAAGCTACGGTCAATTCCGAGCCTGCCGTGACCGAGTCGTCCGGGGGCGACTTCATCACTCTCCGCCTGCCTGCCGCGCTCCCAGCAGGGCCGGCGAGAATCCACATCGTCTACCAGGGCAGAATCAGCGCCAACTCGAGCGCCGGCATCTTTCAGGGCGATGACGCCGGCACGCCTTACTTGTTCACTCAGTTCGAAGCGCTCGACGCGCGCCGTACATTTCCGTGCTTCGACCAGCCCGACTTCAAGACGCCCTGGCAGCTCACGCTGCACATTCGCCAGACCGACAAGGCCTTCTCCAACACACCGCAGGTCTCCGAAACCAGCGAGCCGAACGGCATGAAGCGCGTGGTCTTCGCCGAGACCAAGCCGCTGCCCAGTTACCTGGTTGCCTTCGCCATAGGCCCCTTCGACGTGGTTGACGCCGGAAAGGCCGGCCGCAACCACGTGCCGGTGCGCATCATCACGCCGCGCGGCAAGGCGGCCCAAGCCAAGTATGCCGCCCAGGTCACGGCCACCATCGTCGATCGCCTGGAAGATTACTTTGGCGTTCCCTACCCTTATGAGAAGCTCGACGAAGTCGCCATCCCCTTGACGTTCGGCTTCGGCGCCATGGAGAATGCCGGCCTGGTCACCTATGGGCAGACCATCCTGCTCGCCGATCCGGCCACCGACAGCATCAATCGCCAGCGCACTTATGCCTCGATTGCGGCCCATGAGCTGGCGCACCAATGGTCCGGCGACCTGGTGACGACCGCCTGGTGGAACGACATCTGGCTCAATGAAGCCTTCGCCACCTGGATGTCGGACAGGATTCTGGCCGAGTGGCAACCGGATTGGAACACCCGCCTGACCGACCTGCAAACCAAGTTCGGCGCCATGGGATCCGACAGCCTGGTCACCGCGCGCCAGATCCGCCAGCCCATCGAAACCAAGGACGACGTCGCGAACGCCTTCGACGACATCACTTATGAAAAAGGCGCCGCCGTCATCCGCATGTTCGAAGTGTGGACCGGCGAACGGCAATTCCGTGCCGGCGTGACCGCTTACTTCAAGCGGTACGCTTACGGCAACGCGACCGCCGACGACTTCCTCGATTCCATCGCCACGGCGGGCAAGCCGCAACTCGCCGCCGCCTTCAAGACCTTCCTCGATCAGCCGGGCATTCCGGAGATTTCGGTCGAGCTGAAGTGCACCGGCAAACCGCGCGTGGCGCTCACTCAGAAACGCTACTTGCCGCTCGGCTCCACTGGCTCGCAGAGTACCCAGTGGCAAGTCCCTGTCTGCGTGCGATACGAAGCCGGCGAAAGCCCCGCCACGGAGTGCTTCCTGCTCGATAAGCCGAGCGCCGAATTCCCGCTCAAGAACGCATCCGCATGCCCGGCGGGAATCTCCGCCAACGCCAACGCCACCGGCTATTACATCACCTCGTATCAAGAAGGGCTCTTGGACAAGTTGCTCGGGGAGAAGAGCGACTGGCTGAACACAGCCGAGCGCGTCACCCTGTTGCACGATCTCAAGGCACTGGCCGATTCGGGCGACGCCAAAGAGAGCGCCGCGCTCGCCGCCGCGCGCACCTTCGCCAATTCAACCGAGCGCCAACTCGCCGCCGAAGCCCGCGAAATCGTCGGCGGTGCGCGCAACCTGGTGTCTCCCGACATGCGCCCCAACTACGCGGCCTTCATTCGCCAGACGTTCGGCGCCCGCGCGGCGGACCTCGGCTGGTCGGCCAAGCCGGATGACGACGCCGACACGCGTCTGATGCGCGCCAGCCTGGTTCCTTTCGTGGCACGCGAGGGCGACGATCCCGCGCTGCAATCCGAGGCCCGCCGCCTGGCCACCGGCTGGCTCGAGAACCGCAAGGGCGTTGACCCCGATATGCTTCGCGTGGTGCTTGCGACCGCAGCCTTTTCCGGCGGACAGGACCTGTTCGACCGCCTGCTCGTGGAGTTGAAGAAGACCCAGGACCGCCGCGAACGCGGCGCCATCATCGCCGCGCTGAGCAATTTCCGCGACCCCAAAATCGTGCAGCAGGCGCTGGGTTTGCCCCTCGCTCCTCAGCTCGACGTGCGCGAAGCGGCCGGCCTGATCTTCAGCGGCATCGGCAATCCACAGACCCAAACGCTGCCTTTCGAGTTTGTCAAAGCTCACTATGACGAGGTTTTGAAGCGCCTTCCGCGCGAGGGCGACTTCGATGCCGCCGCGTCACTGCCGTTTGTCGGTGGTCCATTCTGCGACGAGCCTTCCCGCCGCGCGTTCGTCGATTTCTTTCAGGACCGCGTCGGCAGCTTCCTGGGCGGCCCTCGCAATTACGCTCAGGTGCTGGAAGGCATCCGCTTGTGCGAAGCCCGGCGCGCCGCTCAATCCGAAGACGTGGCGCAATTCTTCGCGCGGCAGCAGTGATCGCCGCTGGCCGCGCCAATTTCGATAGGTGATTTCATGAATCTACCCGGCCAAACGCAGCTCGGCCTGCTCGGCGCGATGCTGGCATCGAGTGCACTGGTTTTCGCACAAGCGCCATCCGCCGCCCAGCGGGTTATCGCCGCGGACCTAAACCACGTTCGCGGGCCGCACAGCAAGGTCTTCCGCAGATGCATTGGGGCCGGCCGCGCCAACGAGGGGTTGCGCGCCGACTGGCAGCAACAACTCGCCCTAGTCCAGCGCGAGATCGGCTTCGACTATATCCGCATGCACGGCCTGCTGCACGACGATATGGGCGTCTACCAGGAAGACGCCAAGCGAAACCCAATATATAACTTTCAGTACGTCGACCAACTGTACGATGCCTTGCTGCGCATGCATATCAAACCGTTCGTCGAGCTTGGTTTCATGCCCTCCGCCCTGGCCAGCGGAAAGGATACTGTGTTCTGGTGGAAGGGCAACATCACGCCGCCGAAATCCTATGATAAGTGGGCCGGCCTGATTACCGCGCTGATCCGCCATTGGGAACAGCGGTATGGCAAAGGCGAAGTCAAAACCTGGTACTTCGAAGTGTGGAACGAGCCAGATATCAAGCCGTTTTACACCTCTACCCTCGAAGAGTACTTGAAGCTATATCAAGTTACCGCCGATGCGATCAAGAAGATCGACCCGGGCTATCGCGTGGGTGGGCCGGCGTCCGCCATCCCCTTCCGCTTCGAAGAGGCGCTGGTCCAGTTCTGCGCCCGGGAGAAAGTGCCGATCGACTTCGTTTCCACCCACGCCTATGGCGTCAAAGAGGGCTTTTTCGACGAGACCGGAAACCGCGGAACCGTCCTTGATGCCGAACCTGGAGCAGTCCGCGACCGCATGGTTCATTCCCGGGAACTGATTCGGAATTCGCCGCTGCCCAATCTCGAGTTGCACTTCACCGAGTGGAGCTCGGCTTACACGCCCACCGATCCGATTCACGATCAGTATCATCAGGCGGCCTTCATCCTCGACAAGATTAAGGGCGCGCAGGAATCCGTCGATTCGATGTCCTATTGGACCTTTACCGATATCTTCGAAGAGAACGGCCCGCGCATGACTCCGTTTCACGGTGGTTTCGGCCTGCTCAACTATCAGAGCATCAAGAAGCCCGCCTACCATGCCTATCGATTCCTCAGCCGTTTGGGCGATACCGAGCTTGTCGATGCCGATAAATCGTCCTGGATCTGTACTGATCGGGACGGGGGCATTCAGGTGCTCTTCTGGGACTTCACGCCCGTCGCGCCGCCGGACAAGTTGAACGATCAGACTTACTACAAAGGAGACCTGCCTCCGGCGCCAAAGCCGCCCGTAGCCATCGATCTCACGAATCTTCCGGCGGGCACTTACCTGGAGCAGGTCTATCGCATAGGTTACCGGCAGAATGACGCTTACACGACTTACCTGGATCTCGGCGCGCCTGCGCAACTCACAAAGGCGCAGGCCGGCGCAATCTCCAGCGCCGCCAACGGTGAACCCTCCGAGAGCCACATCATACACGTTTCCGGCGGGCGCTTCCAGTTTCAGTCTCCCCTCACGGCCAACGAGGTTTGCCTGATCGTGTTGCGCAAGATGTAAGTATTATGGACGCGTGAAAGATGTCCGTTTGTGGGGCAGCTTGGTAAGCTGAGTGCCGATTGGCAATCGGCATGCGCGGCGATTATCAATCGCCTCGCAGGATATCATCCTGCCCCACATGCAACCAACATTTTTGACCCGCCCTAGAAAATGGTGGCTGGCCTGGCGTCCGTGCCCACCGCAATCGCGCGTGGCACGTGCTGGCCGGGCGGCACGGTCAACAGGCGGGGCCGCAGCAGCAGGATGACCTCGTCGCGCGAGGTGTCGTGTTCGTGCGTGCTCACCAGCGGGCCCAGGAAGCGAATCTCCGACAGGCCGGCCAATCCCGAAATGTTGCGTCCTTCATTCGTATCCAACAAACCGGCCACCGCCGCCCACTCGCCCGCCTTCAGCCGCACCACCGACTTCAAGCTGCGGTTGGAAACCACCGGAACGCCGTTCACCGATTGGCCCGTCAGCAGTTTGACCTCGGCCTCGATATCCAGCGTCACCTCGCTGATGTCGTGCACAGCCGGCGTCAACTTCAGGCTCAGCCCCAGATCCTCGAATGTGAAAGAAGGAGCCGGAGTGTAAAGGGAGGTCCCGTTGGTTCCGCTGCTGATCGCACCGACGCTAAAGCTCACCTGAACCGTCTGCGTGACACCCGCCGCCGTGACGGTAATGGCGCCGACGTAGGTGTCCGCCGAAAGGCCGGAAGGATTTGCGTACACCGTGAAGGCAGCGGGCGTTGCCGCCGCCACTGTCGCACTGACCGTCGAAAGCGACAGACCGGACCCGGTCGACAGTCGCCGATAAGCCTCCGCCGGTCTCGCTGGTCACCGTCACGGTTGCCGACACGGTGGAACCATCGAGGGACGCACTGAGCGAGATTGGATTCGGCGTAACCGTGAGACCGCTGGCGGTTCCCCCGTTCACCGTCAAAGTCACGTTGATGTAAGCGATGGAGCCATCCGACCCAGTCAGTTTCACGGTGCCTTGATAAGTGCCCGTGCCGAGATTCGCGAGACTCGAAGCCGGGATCGAGAACCAAAGTGGCAGGCAATGTCCCCGAAAGACTGGTTACCCCGTCCACCAGCAGCCATGAGCTCGCGCTCGAGGCAGTAGCGGTATAAGTGATGCCGCTGCCGGTGCTCGATACTGTCACGTTGGTGGCCGCCGGTAAGGTCCCGCCGGTGGTGTATGTCCACGGGAGTGAAGTCGGGCTCAGTTGCAGGCTCCCACTCGAAGTCACGTCAAAGGTCACCAGTGTCTCCTCGGTAACTCCGCTCACGGCTCACGCTGAGTATGCCGAGATAGTTTAGCGCGGAAAGTCCCGTAGCATTTCCGTAAACCGTAACGTACGCCGGCGTGTTGGCTGCCACTGTGCTCGCGGAAACCGAAACCGAAAGGCCCGGCCCGATCACGCTGGCCGATAAGGTCCCGCCGGTCGTATTGGTCACGGTTTCGGTTTGTTGCGCCGATAAGCCACCAGTCGCGGCGGCCAGCGCGATCGGGCTGGGCGAAACCGTGAGATTCGGCGCGCCGCCGTTGATCGCCAGGGTTACGCTGAGATACGTGACGGAGCCGTCCGACCCGCTCACCTGCACCGTGCCGAGGTAGGAGCCCGTTCCCAGCGCCGCGAGGGCGCCGCCGGGCGAAATGGTCAACGTGGTCGGCAGAGTGCCCGAGATAGTGGCCGCCGAGTTCACCACTAGCCACTGGCTGGAACTCGCCACCGTGGCCGTATAACCGATAGCTCCATTGCTGCTCGTGACGGCGATGCTGGCGGCCTGCGGGGATACACCCGCCGAGGCGTAAGTCCACGCCACCGTGCTCTTGCTCAGCGACAGAGTGCCGACGCCCGTAGCGGTCCCGGTGCCACTCCCGGTGCCAGTCCCCGTGCCCGTGGTGCCTGACGTTGTTGTCGAAGAGCCCGTCGCTCCGAAATAGCCGGATGTGAGCACGGGGTACTTGTTGCCAACATGCAGCGTTGTAGGCAGGCGCTCTTCGCCGCGCAACTCGGCGGACCACAGCACCTTGCCGGAGCTTTCGCTCATTTGCGCCACCGCCGAGGCGTTCATGATTCCCATCCCCAGCAGTGTCTTACCGCCGCCGAAAGAGAGCAGACCGCGGATGCTTGTCGGTAGTAGTTACCTGGTTCCCCAGCCAGTTAGTCAGCGCGGTCAGCGAGAACATGGTCGGAAAATCCACGCCATAAGTGGTGGTCTTGCTGCGGCTGACTTCCACCATCTTCAGTTCCATCATCACCTGGGCCCGCGGGTAGAGAAGTTGCTCCAGCAGCGCCTTGGCCGGCAAGCACGCGCGACAGGCGGTCGCGCAACACCAGGGTTCGCGTCTGCGAATCTATAGCTGATTTTCTCAATCCCCGTCGCCTGCTTCACGCCGTCCACCAGGTCGGTGAATTCCTGCTGCACACCGGCGTCCGGCAGCGGAATGGTTACTGCCACCACCGGCTCGTTTTGTGTTCGCTTAAGCGGCGTGTCCTTGGACACCAGGAATGAGCTTGGGGGAAATCGGCACAATGAAGGTTCCGGTAGGCGAATTCCAGGCCGTGCAGCGCCTCCCGGTACCCCACGCCATCCAAGTGGAAGTGGAGCGCGGGCATTGGCTCGTAGTCGCCGTCGAAGACGCAATCCAGGCCGAAAGCTTTGGCCACGTCCGTATACACCTTCTTCGAATCTCCACTCAGATCGAAATCCCGGATCAGGTCGCCGCCCGCCAGATCCGAGGGCGGCAGCGCCTTCCTCGCATCCGCCAAGTCGGCCGTGGTGGCAGCCTCCAGCGGCGTGCCCGCTTCCTCCAGACTGGCATCGCCGGCCGCCGCGCGACACCGGAGGCACCGGCTTGGCTTCCAGGGCTGCCCGCGAACGAACGGCCTGGCTGCGCAACCAGTACGTTTGGTTGCGCGGTTCGAGCGCGGCGGCTTCCGAGTACAGCAGGTAAGCCTCCGCCATGTGACCCTTTTTTTCCGCGTCCCGCCCGAATTCGTAGAGTTCCCACGCGCTCAGTTCTTCCGCCGCCAGGCAACCGACCAGCAGCAACGCCAGTATGGGCACACTCCACCGCACATAAAATGACGGGCGCCCGGGCTGTAACGTGCATGCGTTTTTATGTGATGCTGGGTAAGAACCCATGGAGACATTCCGCGCTCTGGCGCGTGAGCCAAGGCAGATGATCGAGCCGGGAATCGTGTTGGTGGTTACCTTCGCCATCGCGTACCTGGTGCGCAGCCTTATCCTACGCGGCCTGCGCGCCTGGGTGACGCGCACCGGCAGCCGTCCCGGCCACATCCTTTGCGCGGCGCTGAGCGGCCCGATGACCATATGGGCGATCATCCTGGCCGTCCATCTGGCCATCCAGTCGTCGCCGCTGCCGCCCATTGTTACGGAGAAGTACGCTCCCAGAATTCTGATCGCACTGTGGATCGCCAGTTTCACCCTGATGGCGATGCGCGCGGCGGGAGACCTGGTGCGCGCCTACGGCAGCCAGATTCCCGGCGCGCTGCCCGTTACCACGCTCACCACCACGCTGGCCGAACTCACGGCGCTGGTGCTGGGGCTGCTGCTGCTGTTGAGCGCCGAGGACGTCCACGTGACGCCCATCCTCACCGCGCTCGGCGTGGGCGGCCTGGCCGTCGCGCTGGCCATGCAGGACACGCTCTCCAATCTCTTTGCCGGTTTCTATATCGCGGTCGCCGGGCAGATGCGGCTGAACGACTACATCAAGCTCTCGAGCGGCGAGGAAGGCTACGTGTCGGACATCGGCTGGCGATCGACGGCCATCCGGTCGCTGGGCAACAACCTGGTCATCGTGCCCAACTCCAAGCTCGCCCAGGCCATCGTCACCAATTACCACCTGCCGCGTTGCAGCATGTCGTCCTCGCTCCAGGTCAACGTCCCTTACGATGCCGACCCGGACCGGGTGGAGCGCCTGCTGGTCGAGATCGCCACCGCGGGCGCGAAGGACATTCCCGGCCTGCTGGCCGATCCGGCGCCTTCGGCCTCGCTCGACCCCGGCTTCGGCGAATCCTCGCTGGGCTTCACGCTCAGCTACCAGATCGCCGAGTTCTCCCAGCAATACGGCATCCGCCACCAGTTGCGCAAGCGCATTCTCCGCCGCCTGCGCGAAGAGGGAATCGCGGTTCCCTACCCTACCCGCGAAATTCATCTCGACCGGGACCGGCCGGCGTAACCGGGCGCGTGCGAAAATCGAGTTTCCGACCATGAAAACTTACACGATCGCGGTGATTGCGGGCGACGGCGTGGGCCAGGAGGTGGTGCCACAGGCCAGGCGCGTGCTGGAACGCATCGCGCAAAAACACCAGGTTGCCTTCGCGTTTCAGGATTTCGATTGGGGGGCGGAACACTACTTCCGCTGGGGACGCATGATGCCGGCCGGGGCCATCGATCTGCTGCAGTCCTGCGACGCCATTCTGCTCGGCGCCGTCGGCCACCCCGATATCCCCGACCACCTCACGCTCAACGGTCTGCTGCTGCCCATCCGGCGCGCCTTCGATCAATTCGCCAACGTGCGCCCGGCGTATCTCTATCCGGGTGTCGCGTCGCCGCTCGCCAAGCCGAAGGGCGGCGAGATCGATTTCGTGGTGGTCCGCGAGAACACCGAAGGCGAGTACGCGCAGGTGGGCGGATTCGTTTACCACCACCAGCCGGAAGAAATCGCCATCCAGACTTCCGTGTTCACCCGCCGCGGCGTGGAGCGGATCGTCCGCTTCGCCTTCGAGTTGGCCATCGCTCGCAACAAGAAAAAGCGCGTCACATCCATCACCAAATCCAACGCCCAGGGCTTCAGCATGGTGCTCTGGGACCGCACTTTTCGGGAAGTGGCGGCGCAGTTTCCGGACGTGGAAACCGAATCGCTGCTGGTGGACGCCGCCGCCATGAATTTCGTGCGCCGCCCAGAAAGCTTCGACGTGGTGGTGGGCTCGAACCTGTTTTGCGACATTCTGAGCGATCTTTCCGCCGCTATCATCGGCAGCATGGGCCTGGCTGCCAGCGCCAATCTCGACCCACTGCGCCGCTTCCCTTCCATGTTCGAGCCGGTCCACGGCTCGGCGCCGGATATCGCCGGTAAGGGCGTGGTCAACCCGCTGGCAACCATTCTCAGCGCAGCCATGATGCTCGACCATCTGCAAATCGGCGACGCCGCGCGGGAAGTGGAAGCCGCCGTAGCCGCCGTGCTGGCGGAGGGCAGAGCCCGCACGCCGGACCTGGGCGGCTCGAGCACCACCGAAGCCGTGACCGACGCGGTGCTGGAGAAGCTTGTCTAGGCCGCGCGAGACGCATGCCCGAGACCATCCAACCTAAGAGCAGCCAGCCCTCATCCACCGCGCGTCACGCCTCCCTGGTCGGCGCCGGCATCCTGCTCAGCCGGCTGATCGGCCTCGTCCGCCAGCGCGTCTTCTCGCATTATTTCGGCCTCTATGACGCCGCCGACGCCTTCAACGCGGCCTTCCGCATCCCCAATTTTCTGCAGAACCTTTTCGGCGAAGGCGTGCTGTCGGCCTCGTTCAT
Organism: Bryobacterales bacterium; assembly: GCA_963843095.1. GTDB lineage: Bacteria > Acidobacteriota > Terriglobia > Bryobacterales > Bryobacteraceae > Bog-375. Next base: position 10,093 of record CAWJLI010000002.1, on the reverse strand, counting down.
TCCGGTGTACGCACGCCTGCTGGCCCAAGGCGACGAAGAGGAAGCCGGCCGCGTGGCAGGCGCCGTCGGCTCTATTCTGGCGCTGACTTCATCGGCGCTGGTGCTGGTTGGCATGCTGGCGACGCCCTGGTTGATCGACGCCATCGCTCCCGGTTTCCACGGCGCCAAGCGCGAGCTCACCGTCCGCATCGTGCGCGTTCTATTCCCTGGCGCGGGGCTGCTGGTGCTCTCCGCCTGGTGCCTCGGGATTCTCAACAGCCATCGCAAGTTCTTTCTCTCCTATACCGCGCCGGTGGTGTGGAACCTGGCCATGATCGCCGCCCTGGTGCTGTTCCGCCGCCAACCGCCGGCCGCTCTCGCGGTCACCCTGGCCTGGGGATCTGTGGTGGGCAGCGCTTTGCAATTCGGCGTGCAACTTCCGGTTGTTCTGCGCCTGGCGCACAGGCTGCGGTTCAGTCTCGACGCCGGAGCGCCCCAAGTGCGGGAGGTGCTGCGCAATTTCGTTCCGGTATTCTTCAGCCGCGGCGTGGTGCAAATCAGCGGATATGTGGACTCGCTGCTGGCCAGTCTGTTGGGCACCGGCGCGGTCGCCGGCCTCACCAATGCGCAGACGCTTTACCTCCTGCCGGTCAGCCTGTTCGGCATGTCGGTATCGGCGGCGGAATTGCCCGCCATGTCGAGCGCGCTGGGCGGCGCGACCGAAGTGGCCGCGCACCTGCGTCGCCGCCTCGATTCCGGGCTGCGCCAGATCGCCTTTTTCATCGTGCCTTCCGCCATGGCCTTTCTGGCGCTAGGTGGAGTCATCACCGCGGTGCTGTTTCAAACCGGCCGCTTCAGCGCCGCCAATTCCCGTTACGTGTGGGCCATCCTGGCCGGCTCCGCCGTCGGCCTGTTGGCGCAGACCTTGGGACGACTTTACTCTTCCGCATATTATGCGCTGCGCGATACGCGCACGCCGCTGCGCTTCGCCGTCATCCGGGTGATCCTCACCACCGGGCTGGGCTACCTGTGCGCCATTCCGTTGCCCCACTGGATCGGCATCGATCCGAAGTGGGGCGTGGCCGGGCTCACCGCATCCGCCGGTGTGGCCGGATGGGTGGAATTCACGCTACTGCGCCGCACGCTCAATTTCCGCATCGGCCGCACCGGCCTGCCAGGATCGCTGGTCGCCCGCCTCTGGCTCGCCGCCGCGGTCGGCGCCGCCGCCGCGTGGACAGCGAAGGCTGCGCTCGGCCCGCGTCACCCATTGAGCTTCGGACTGGTGGTGATAGCGACCTACGGAGTCATCTACGTGGCTGCCGCCTGGCTGCTGCGCGTCGAAGAATGCGCGGCGCTGGTTCGCCGGCTCAGGCGATAGGCCCGGCTGCACGCGGATTGATCTCACAGCCGACCGCGCTTGTGCCACAATTGTCTCCGTGAGCGAGCCTCCCGCCATGATCACCGACCTGGTGCAGATTAAGTTGTTGGGTGAAAAGAAGCGCAACGAGAATTTCAAGTTTCGCAGCTTCATGAAATCCCGCGATCATTCCGACCGCATCCTACGGCGCATCGCCGAAGGCGTTCAGGAGCAGATCGATTGTACACAGTGCGCCAACTGCTGCAAGACTTCGACCACCGAAGTGAACGAACGCGACATCGAAAAGCTGGCGCGGCATCTTCACACCACCCCCGAGCAGTTCATCGCCGATTACACGATGGTCGAAACCGATGAAGGGCAGATGGTGCGCGTCCTTAAGTTCACCGAAGCCGCCGGTTGCGTATTCCTGGAAGGCAACCTTTGCTCCGTGTACGACGCGCGCCCGGGCATCTGCCAGCGCTATCCGCACCTGGTCCGCGGCAACGGCTCCATCGCCAGCCGCATGTGGCAGTTCGTCGATCGCGCCTCGGTCTGCCCCATCGTCTACAACTGCCTGGAAGCCTTCAAGGACGAACTGCGGTTCCGGAGGTAGGACGGGCCATCGCTTTTCGTGGCCTGTCGCCACCCGTAGCAGTCAGCGAACGACGACGAAACCGATCGTCCGTCCTATCGCGAGCGTTACCATGAAGCCGATGGGCTTCTATCTCTGGCTCGACAACGAGGTGGCGTGGGCACAAGGCACCTATGAATACCGCCCCATGGGCGCGGCCGTGATTGCCTCTTCCGACCTCTTTCGCCGCCGCGATTTCGACCCGCGCCGCAAGCCCAGCCCCTCGCGCACTGCCATTTATGCCGGCCAGTTTGCCTCGCTCGGCCACGTCAACGCGCAACTGAAGCGCACTCGCCCTGCGCGCCGCCCATAGGTGCAGGCATGCCCGGCCCGGCGTCAGGCATGCCAACCGGGCAACCTGGCGTCCCCGGACGTTCCTACACCAGTACCTGCGGGTCAGTACTTGCGCGTATCCAACCTTTCGGCCCGGTCTGCTATCCTCTTAGGGAGCGCACGTCCGTGTCCGCGCCCGCCAGGAAAGTCAATGAAATACACATACCTTGTTTTTTCCGTTATGTTCTTGTCGTCCGCCGTGGCGGCCGATGCGCAAACGCAAACCACTACGGTTACGCCGGTCACGCTCAACGGCAGCCCGTCGCGTCAGATCGGCCAGCCGCTACTGATCCCGAAGACCTCCAACCCCAACCTCGTGGAAGGCCGCGAATTGTGGAATCCCACTGGCATCGCCTTCGATCTCTCCACTTCGCCGCCCCTGGTCTATGTGGCCGACACGTTGAACAACCGCGTCCTAGCATGGAAGAACTCGACCGGCTTTACTAACGGGCAGGCGGCCGACCTGGTGATCGGACAGCCGGACCCATACACGACTACCCCGTCCGGCCCGGGCACCACCTTTACCACCGGCTTGAGCGATCCCACGGGCCTTGCGGTTTATAAGGGCGACCTCTACGTCGCCGACAGCGGCAACAACCGCGTCCTGCGCTATAAGGCGCCCTTCGCGCAGTTCGCCCAAACAGGATCGTATCCCACGCCGGATCTGTTCGTCGGCCAGCCGTCGCTGAATTCGAACAAGGTGAACTACCCCAGCGGCTCCCCTACCAACGCGGGTCTGTCTTTCTCCCCCGGCGGATCGGTGCTTCTCGCCGCCATTGCCTTCGATAGCACCGGAAATATGTGGGTCACCGACCCCGGCAACCGCCGCGCGCTGATGTTCCCGGCCGCCGCCGTCAACAGCGGAGGCGGGCTCTTGCAAGCTACCGTCGAGTTGGGTCAACTCGATTTCAACAGCCTGCAGCCCACGCTGAACCCGTCCAGCGGCCAGCAAACCACCAACCAGTTCGCGGTGCCTTCCCAGTTGGCTTTCGATCCGGCCGGCAATCTCTATGTTTCCGATGCCGACCCGAACGGACAACTGAACCGAGTGTTGGTCTTCACTCCCCCATTCTCCAGCGACCAGTCCGCAGCGCGCATCATGGGCGTCATGGGAGGGCAGGGGCTGCAGAACCTCACGACCGCCCAACTGCAAACGATTGCCGATGAAACCGGTTTTTACAACCCGGGCGGCATCTTCTTCCTCGCCGATAGCAGCGTGGGCGTCGTCGACACCAACTATAACCGCATCTTGATTTTTCCGCCTTACTCTGCCTGGCCCAGCGCGACCACCTATTTCTCCCCGCAGGCGACCGGCGTGCTCGGCCAGAACGGATCGTTCCAGAGTTTTGGTATCAACGGCAAAACGACTCCCACCGTGCTCACTCCGCCCGCCAACGCGGGAGTGTTCTCATCCCCGCTCACGGCGGCCTTCCTGCCGTCCACCAGCGAACTGTTTGTGGTGGATACGGGCAACAACCGCGTAGTGGTGATGCCCAGTCAGTCCGGCACGGTGCCGTTTGGCAATGCGACACGGGTCCTCGGGCAGGATACGACAAAGATGAACTCGCCCAACCTTATCGAAGGCCGCGAATTCCAGTTTTATAACGGCCAGACCCTTTTTAGCGGCGTGCCGCCGTACGATGCCGGCATCGCCCTCGACACCTCCGGCTCGGTGCCCCATCTTTACGTGGCCGACCCGCGTAACCATCGCGTGATGGGGTTTTACGATGCCCGCAAGCTCTACGCCACCGGCGTGCCGCAAGGGCAGCAGGCCAGCAACGAAATCGTCATCGGCGAACCGGATTTCAACACCGCGATTTGCAACTATCCAACCGGCGATCCGACCCAGGCCACCGCCAACGGCCTTTGCTTCCCGAACGGCGTGCTCACCGATTCTAACGGTAACCTCTATGTGGCGGACACTTACAACAGCCGCGTGGTTCGTTTTCCGGCGCCCTTTGCCAACTGGCCGCAAAAACAAGTGCAGGAATCCGCCGACCTGGTGCTGGGCCAGACCAGTCTCACCGGCGCTTCGATCACCGATCCTAGCGCCGTCAATATGCACTATCCCTATGGCCTCGCATTTACCGGCACCAACGGCCTATTGGTGTCCGACGTCTATGACAATCGCGTTCTCTACATTCCCTTTTCGAGCGGCCAAACCACTTTCAACGCCCCGGCGGACAATGGCAAAGCCGCCACCAAGGTGTTCGGCCAGCCGGATTTTGTGACGGTTGCCGGGGGTTCGGCAATTAATAAGCTCAGCTCGCCGCACCACATCGCCACCGATACCAACGGCCAGGTATATGTCACCGACACTGGCAATAGCCGCGTGCAGATTTTCGGCGATCCCAACAACCCGCTGACGGCGACAACCTCGGCCGACCCCATCCTCAGTTTGCCCAACCTGTCATACGCGCAAGGCATTTTCGTCAACCCGTCCACCGGCGAGATCTGGGTCACCACCGGCTCCACTGCCACGCGCTTCCCCAAGTACGACACTCTTTTTCTGAATCCCGCATCCACGGGCACCGTGCAGGCCTACGACACCACGCTGGCAGTGGCCCAGGACCCATACGGAGACCTGTTCCTGGCCGACGCGACCAGCCGCGTCGCGGTTTACTACCAGGGCCTGGCGGGCGAGAACGCCCAAGCGACTTACCAGGGCCAGCCGCTCGCACCGGGTGTCGTCGCCAGTCTGTATGAGGTAGCTTCGCAGACCCAATTCAAGACAGGCACGATGCCCTCGACGCCGCCGTTTCCCGCGCTGACCGCGTACCCGATGCCGAAGGCGCTCGCCGATGAGGAGGTGCTGTTCAACGGCGCCGCCGCGCCGCTCTACTTTGTCTCGCCGGGGCAGGTCAATTTCCTGGTGCCTATGAGCGCCCCGGTCACCGGCACCGCCGACGTCGAAATCGTCCAGGTTTCCACCGGCCAGGTTCTGGGCGCTGCCTCGGTCGCCATGGCCCCGGTCTCGCCGGCCATCTTCTGTGGCGCCTCCGGCGGATGCCTTCTGAATGGCGGCTTTTATCAGGCGGCCGTGCTCAACCAGGACTATTCGGTGAACAGTGCCACCAATCCGGCCGCTCGCGGATCCATCATCTCGATCTACTGCACCGGCCAGGGAGCCTTGAACAACGCACCCGCCGATGGCGCCGCCGCCGGCACTTCGCCGCTCTCCACCACGCCGCAAACGCCCCGCGTGGCCATCGGAACCAATTTCGTGGACGACATCCCAACCCAGACCGGCGACCCGACCAACGGCAAATGGGTTACTTATTCTGGCCTGGCGCCGGGATTCGCCGGCCTCTGGCAAATTAACGTCCAGATCCCCATGGCCACTGTGCCTAGCGTGCAAGTGCCCATCGCCATCCAGTATGACGGCGTCGGCAGCGCCGACCTCAGCTCGGGCTTCCATCTCACCATCGCCGTCAAATGACCGCTCAGCCGGGCCAGCTTCGCGCAGGCTATTGTCCGATTTCCAACAATATCCTGCGCGATCCGGCATTGTTCCGGTGATATCATGAGAGTCGAATGAGCTTCTTGTCGCCAAGACTGCAATTGAAGGTGTCGCAGAAGCAGATCCTCACGCCGGGCCTCGTCCAGATGGTCACGGTCCTTCAGCTCAACCGGCTGGAACTGAAGGAGATGATCACTCAGGAGATCGTCAAGAACCCAGTCCTCGAAGAGGCCACCGAAGAGGCCGGCGAGGAGATCACACCGGAAGAACTCTTGCCGCTGCTCGAGGCGGAGGCGACAGCCGACCCGGCCGACAGGCAGATCCTCGAAGCCACGCCCGGCAACCAAACCTCTACCGCCGATGGCGAGCGGGCCGACGTCGCCATCAACGGCAATCTCTTTCCGGACCCCGAGGAAACCGCCGCCGTCGCGGCCGTGGAACCGGAAGCCGTCACTGCCGGCGATCCACCCACGGAACCGGCCGCCGCCGACCCCTTCGACGAGATCGATTTCGGCACCTTCTTTGACGACTACCTCGATCCCGGTTACAAGAGCCCGGCCGCCGAATCGGTCGAAAAACCGTCCTTCGAGACCTTCCTCTCCGCTCCCGTCACACTCGGCGATTATCTGCGCTCCCAGTTGGCTGTGGTTGTCATACCGGACCCAGTGCGCGACGCGGCCGAAGCCATCATCGGCAACCTCGACGAAGACGGATATCTAACGGCGTCCCTGGATGAAATTGCGCCCCTCGTCGAGCACCAGACCGAAACCGTGGAGGCCGCCCTCGCCGCCGTCCAGTCGCTCGATCCGGCCGGCGTCGGCGCGCGCGATCTGCGCGAGTGCCTGCTGCTGCAGATTGCCAGCATCAACGGCACCGGCGGCGTCGCCTGGCAGATCGTCTCCAACCACATGCACCTGCTCGAAACCCGCCAGTACAAGGAGATGGCGCGCCTGCTGGGACGGCCCATCGATCACATCGAGATCGCCGTCTACATGATCCGCCACCTCAATCCGCGGCCGGGGTTGCGCTATTCCGGAGCCGGCGCACGGGTGGTCGAGCCGGACGTTACCTTCATCAAGGATGGCGATGAGTACATTATCCAGATGAATGACGAGGACGTCCCGCAGCTCCGCTTGAACGCCCAGTACCGGCGCATGCTCGACCGCGACCAGGGCGCCACCAAGGAAGTTCGCGACTATGTCCGCGAACGCTACACCTCCGCCATTCAGTTGATGAAGAACATCGAGCAGCGCAAGCAGACCATCCTGAAGGTCTGCCAGGCCATCGTGCGCCGCCAAACGGAGTTTCTCGCCCACGGCCTCGATTCCCTCAAGCCGATGATGATTAAGGAAGTGGCCGAAGAAGTCGGCGTCCACCCCTCCACCGTCAGCCGCGCCGTCGCCAGCAAGTACGTGCACACGCCGCAGGGCGTTTTTGAGCTGCGTTATTTCTTCTCAGAAGCCGTGCAAGGCCCTTCCGGCAGCGGCACGCCGCTTCTCCTGCTCAAGCGCAAGGTGAAGAAGATGATCGAGGCTGAGGACCGCACCAAGCCGCTCACCGACGAACAGGTCACCGCCATGCTGCAAGCCGAGGGCATCGACGTCACCCGCCGCACCGTCGCCAAGTACCGCGAGGACATGAAGATCCCTTCCACCCACCAGCGTCGCCAGCGGAATTGAATCTGTCCGGGGCGCGGACGGTTTCCGGGTAGCCCGCATCGTGTATCCTTGAGTACGGAGCACATTCATGTTTTGCGATCGCTGCGGTACCCAGGTAAACGCCGAACAGCAGTTCTGTCCAAACTGCGGCCAATCGTTCGCGGGGCCTCCCGCCAACTCCGGCGCTGCGCCGCCCCCCGCATGGACGCCGCCCACGGTCGTGCAAGTGAGCGCTGGCCACTGGATCGGGGCTGGCTGGGATTTGGTGAAGGCCGACATGGGCGCCTACGTTTTGGCCACGCTGATTTTCTTCCTCCTCAGCGGCGTGCCGTTGATTCAAGGCGCGCTCATCGCCGGCTTCCACATTTACACCATCAAGAAGATGACCGGCCGCCGCGCCGACTTCGGTGATCTCTTCAAGGGCTTCAATTATTTCATCCCGACGCTGGTGGCGATGTTGCTCATCGGCGTGTTCACCATGATAGGGACCGTTTTTTGCATCATCCCCGGGCTGGTGGTGGCGGCGGCGCTCAAGTTCACCTACCTGTTCATCGTGGACAAGCGGATGGATTTCTGGCCGGCCATGCAGGCCAGTCACGCCGTCGTGAAGCAGGACTACTTCGGCTTCACCATGTTCCTGATACTGGCGTTCCTGGTGAATGTGCTGGGCTTGCTGTGCTGCGTCGTCGGGTTACTGGTGACATTCCCGTTGACGATCGCGGCCATTACGGTGGCGTACAAAGAAATTGTCGGATTCGATCAGCGGACCATCGACGCGCTGTAGCTGGTTGGGCGCCCCTTTCGCCCTGCAACTGGCTGGCACAGGCCTTCTGCTGGCGCTGTTGTGGTGGGCATCGCCTCCGGCGGAGCCCGTGTTTCGCGCTTGCCCCTTCCATTGGCTCACCGGCAAGCCGTGCCCGCTGTGCGGCCTCACGCGCGGGCTTTGCGCGCTCGGCAAGGGGCACTGGAGCCAGGCGATTCACTTCAACGCCCTGAGCCCGCTCGGCCTCGTCTTGCTGCTCTCTCTCTTTTGGAACGCGCCGTGGCACAAGCGCCTCTGGACCTGCGGCATCGCGGCATTCGCCATCTATGGAGTCTGGCGCATTGCCCTGGCATGAAGCGCGGCGAGCCGTCGCCGGCCCACCGCAAACGCACCGCCGCGTGTGTTGCTTACTTCGGCTCCGGCACGTAACTCAGATCCGGCTCGAAGCGCCACATGGTCCATTCGATGCTTTCGACGAGCGGTTGCAGTTTCGCCATGTAGGCTTTGTATTCCGCGGCGCTCATTGCCTTCTGGAGCCCATAGGGCTCGTCCAGGTCCGCCCATCCGTTGAAGGACGAATAGGTGTGGATCTCGTTGTTGGGCGTTCCGTAGCGGGCAACCGCCACGCCGAAGGTGCTGACTCCTGCCTTCTTTACCGCCGGATATGTGTCGCTCTTCAAGACCGCCAGCACGTCGTCCGTCTTGCCGAACGCCACGCGAATCCTCCCCGTGCGAACCATCTTGGGCAGTTCTTTACTCCTGATGACCAGGTCCGGCTGCATCTCATCGACCCAGGTCTCCAGGCTCGCCGTCGCGCCTTCCAGCCGGGTCATGACACGCGCGAGTTCCGCTGCTACCGGCTTGATTTTCGGGTCTTCCTAATCCAGTTCCTTCCACTTAGCGGAATACCAAACGATGGCGTACTCATCCGGCCCGCTCTGCGCCGACCAGGCCGTGAACCCCTGCTCCACGCCCGCCTTTTTCATCAGTACCGCGTAATCCTTGACCGCGGCCTTCCAGTCGCCAACCCGATCCGTCTTGACCTTGACAAACAAAACCATCCGTATATTCCGCTGTTGTTCTTGTGCCGGTGATGGAACGGACAGTATCGTCATTACAAGCGCCGCTACTACCGAGCAGCAGCGAATCAAACGCATCTCTCGCATCCTTTTTTTTCTCCTTAGCTACGACTGGCCAATCATCGGGATCCCCCCGGTGTGTGGACCGGGATTTCCCCACCTGCTCCCGATTGTGATTTGGTCCCGAATTCCCCTCTTGGCCTGCCTGACCCTGCCAAAGGTATCACAACATACCTCCTGGTAGCGCCGTTTCTGGCACAAATGTACTACCCCGTTTCGATTGAACGTACTGGTGCTGCAACGGACGGACTTCGCGGCGCGGCGTCCGAATCGCCGGTCGTGGGAGTACTTTTTGGCGGGTTGATTCCGCATTGCGCTACAATCCGCCGAACTTCGTGCGCACGGCGTACAGGGAGGATTGTGTGAGGATGAAAAGCGTGCGGCGATCCGTCCCGCCGAAGACCAGGTCGAGCGGTCGCTCCGGTACCAGGATCGTATCGATTGGTTTCCCCGCGGAGTTGTACACGAACACCTGTCCGGCAGCAAGATAGACATTCCCCTCGCTATCCTGGGAGAGGCTCTCTCCGCCTTGCTCCGCAAAGAGCTTCAGGCCGAAAAGCGTGCCATCCGCATTCACGTTGCCGCTGTAGGTCCTCTGTTCCGATTCGTTGGTGACATAGAATGGCTTCCCGGGAACCGAACTCACCAGTCCGAACGCCTGCAGGATGTAGCCGAACTTATAGCCGAAGTATGCCGGTCCTTGCACAAACGCATCGTCGCCGGGAATGAAGACTGTGCCATCCGGAGACACGTACTGGTAGGGCATCCGCGTG
>CAWJLI010000001.1:0-54051 GCA_963843095.1 Bryobacterales bacterium | reverse complement strand
ATTGTGGCTGACGCCCCTGGCAATTGCATTTCGCCGCTCCGCGGCTAGTAAATCGACAAACCGCTTGCCCGATGGATACTTACGCTCGTCACTGCAGCAACGCCACCCTCCCCTTCCCTAATGCCGTAGACCGGCCGTAGACCGGCTTGCCGATTCCCTGCATCCCGCGTATACTTCGGCCGAAAGCCCGCTGATGGGCAGGGGCTGAACCGACAAACTTGCGAGATGGAATGAATACGCCCGAAGTGCTTTACCAGGCCAAGCGGTTCCGCGTGGAACGCGTGACGCAGGAATCGGCCGACGGATCGCGACACGCCAAGGACATCGTTCGGCATCCCGGAGCGGTGGCGATCGTGCCGCTGCTGGACGATGGCCGCCTCTGTTTCGTGGAGAACTATCGCGTGGCCGTCGAGGAACGTCTCGTGGAACTTCCGGCCGGCACCCTCGAGCCGCCGGAAGAGCCGGTCAAGACGGCGCTGCGGGAATTGGCCGAGGAAACCGGCTACCGCGCGGCCCATATCGAACACCTGACCACGCTTTGCATGTCGCCGGGAATTCTCGATGAAAAGATGTACGTGTATGCCGCGTCGGGGCTGACCGCCGGAGACATGGCGCTGGAGGCCGGCGAGGACATCCGCGTGCTGCGCCTGACCTGGCAAGAGGCCCTGGAGATGGTCCGCGACGGCCGCATTCGCGACGCCAAGAGCGTCGCGGCGCTGCTCTACTACGACACGTTTCACCGCCGGGCGGGGCAAGTCCAACGAATCAATAATTGCTCACGGTGGAGATTGTCACAAGCCACACTAACCCGAAGCGTAAGCGAGATAATGCCTTAGCGACCTCGCTAACGCTTCGGGTTAGTGTCAATCGCAACCACCAACACTTATTGATTCGCCGATCCTATCTCAATCACTCTCTTCAGGACAAGAGGTCTCGCCAGATCTGCGACCAGGCGTCAAACGGCTGGAACGTCTCGCCCTTCTGCGCGAGCACGTCGGCCAGGTCGCTGCGGGCGAACCGCAGGCCGCCCGGCACCAGCAGCGCGGCTTCCTCGTCGGGGAACCCGTCGCCGGCAAAGGCCACCGTGCGGCCTGTTCCAGATGGTGCCGCACGATCGCGGGCCTTGTCCACGCCAAGCGTCGGCGAGAGGAACGGCGAGCCGACGGGCATTTCCATTTGCAGCCCCAGGCCGGGCACGAACCTGTCCCGGATTGGAATGGACTTCCAATTCCACGCCCGCCTGGGCCAGCAGGCGGCGGATATACCAATCGCAGCCGGCCGAAGTCACGATGACCTTCCAGCCGGCCTGTCGCAGATCGGCCACGGCCTGCGGCAAGCCGGGATCGAGTTCCATCTGATCGACGACCGCCAGCACCTCGGCCTCGCTGGCGCGGATTTCGGCGAAGTACCGCCGCAGGGCCTCGAAGTGCGTGATCCGGCCGGCACGGTACTCGCTCCAGAAGTCCGGGCCGTCGGGCGGCAGCAGTTGCCGGATGGCCAGTTTGAAGAAATCGCGGCGGGTCATCGTGCCGTCGAAATCGGACACGAGGACCCGCCAACACCGTAACGGGGCCCGGCTTCGGCATGATCAGCCGCACGGCCGGAACATCGCGGCAGATCCAGTTCTCCCTCAAGCTGATCTACTGACGGGCCTGTGATTGGCGCCGGGGCTCCGGTTCATCCAGATTTCGGCGGCCGCGTCGATGGCGGTCGCCACTACGTCCAGCCGGCCGTCGCCATCGAGGTCGCCGACCGGGGACCCGCGATGCCGCCGCGGCGGTTGTGCAGTCAGCCCCGCTTCGGCGGTGCGCGAGGCGCGTGCGGGTAGTCTGGGTCTATTACAGAATCGAGTCAATAGTTGATTTAACTTTAACTTTCAATGCTCTGGCGGGATTGGCGCGGTGAAAGATATTGCTGTCGAGGCACTCGGCGGGTCCACTCGGCAGCCGGGACAGCCAAATCGACGCGGACAGGGCCGGTCGAGGCCCTGACGACCAGCGAGGTACTCATGCAAAACTCGACGCCCGTGCCACGCGTCTTGATCACATGCAGCAGCGCCTCGCAGGCCAGGCGGGCGACCTCGGTGCGAACCAGTTTCACGGTGGTCAGCGGCGGCTCGGTGAACTGCGCCATCTGGATGTCGTCGAATCCCACCACCGAGATATCCTCGGGAACCCGCAGTCCGTGCTGGCGGATGGCGCGCAGGGCGCCGATAGCGGTGAGATCGTTGGAGGCAATCACCGCCGTGACGCCGGGCGCGCGTTCCAGCACGCGCTCCATTGCCTGGAATCCGCCGTCCGCTTTGTGATTCCCCTCTTCCACGAGGGGCTCGAGCCGCGGGCTGCCAGCCGACCCGTCGAGTCGATTCAGGAACGCGTCGCGCCGCTCGCGCACCGACTCCAGGTGCAGCGGCCCGGAGATGAACGCGATCCGGCTATGCCCCAGAGCGCGCAGGTGGTCGACTGCCTCCACGATGCCGTGGGCATAATCTACTTTGACGTTGCTGATGCCGCAAGCGACCTGGCCGACGTCCAGAAACACCAGAGGCACCTTCCGTTTCGCGAACGTGTCGCGTAGTGTGGGATCGATTTCCGAGGTCATGATCGCGACGCCATCGATTTTGCGCTCGATCATCCGTTTCACGCATAGCGCCGTGCGCGCCGGTTCGTAGTTGGTGGAGGCCACAAACACGTCGTAGCCGTGATCGAGCGCCACTCCCTCGAAGCCCTTGATCAGCTCCGGGAAGAACGGGTTGGTGATATCGGAAACCACCAGGCCCAGCAGGTGGCTGCGGCCCGAAGCCAGCGATTGTGCGTTCGTGTTCGGGCGGTAGCCGAGTTCCTCGATCACTTTCCGAATGCGCGCCGCAGTCTCCGGGCTCACCTGCGGGCTGCCGTGCAGCGCGCGGGAAACGGTGGCAATGCCAACCCCAGCCCGCTTTGCGACGTCTTTGATCGTCATCGCATCGCCCCTGTGACGAGTCTACAATGATTGCGCACGCCTCGCGGCAGTCTCCGAGCGGCCCGGGCCGGCCGGCCGGGCTGCGCAGAGGAAGCGAAGATTTGAAGCGTGCCGACATCGGCCGCCTGGCCAGCCCCGCCATCGCCGCCAACCCGCGGGTGCGCGAGTTCGTGCGCGGCGTTCTGCTGAGCGGCAATGGCTCGCTGGTTTTCAGCAACTCGTTTGTGGAATGGGGCGCCTCCGAGGCGCTGCGGCGTGTCCAGCCGCAAGCGCTGATCGCGTCATTTGGCATGCGGCAGAAGCTGAAGCCATTCAGCAGCCTGGTTCTGTTTGAAGATCAAAACCGGTCCAACCCGGTTCCCGATCAGGATGACCCTGCGGGTTCGCTGGCCGACGCCGTGCTGCTCGCCGAATACGTCTACCTGGCCTCGCAACGAGTGGCCTGCTATCCGGACCACACGGTCACGCTGCTGTCGGCGGTCGATTGGAACCGCGTCTTGATCCTCGGCCCGCGTGCGCCCCAGTCTGCTCTCCCGCCGCACACGCCGGAACAACTCGCCGCGTTCGTGCTTGGCTGGCTCGGCGGCGCATAACACTCTGGTAATGCACGTCCGTGCAAGGTCGGGAGGTCCCACGCCAGCTCATGGTTTGTAATAGGGATTATCTTCGATATTCCTCAATGCTGCAGCGGCGAGGCCGGCACCCACAGACATACTGAAGATGCCAACGAGCTTGCGGGTCTTCGGAAACTTCCAGGCCACGGCATAGCTCACCAGAGCGATGCCTCCGGCGAACAAGCCCTTCCGCGCCGTGCCGGTACGGTAGAATCTGCCGGCATACGTCCCGGAGGATTGCGCGAGCAACGAATTTCCTTCCGGCTGCTTCCAACTGGTTGCCCAGTCGCCAAAACTCCCCGCCACTTGCATCGTGACACCGGACGTCACCCACCACCACGAATCCGGGTGCGAGTAGGAACTCGGCTGCGAATACGAACTCGGCTGAGAGTATGAACTCGGTGAGTACGAACTCAACTCCTGACCCCGGCACGGAACTTCAGCGAGCACTCCGACTACAAGTGCGGTCACAAACAGCTTCGTCAGAGAATGCACAGTATCCCTCCTGGGAGCAATTGGCATACTCGCCAGCCCTATGCTCGACGAAGCGCCAGATTGCTCCACTAACACTGATCGGCAATAACGCCGCGAGTTTTAGCTGTGGTGGCCGGTTGAACCAATTGGCCTACACAGAGCTTTGGCTGGTGCCGGCTTTGGCGATGACCTGATTTCGGAGTAGAATAGCGGGTTCCGGGGCTTCTAGAACTTGTGTTGTGTCCCAAATGCAAGACCGATCATTTTCACCGGTCGCACCGGCGCGGTCCGTTGGAATACCTGGCGAGCCTGGTCGCGAAGTACCCTTATCGTTGCCGGGACTGCGGGTATCGGGCTTTATGGTCCCGGTACGCGGTCGAAGAGGCTGCCGCAGGTCAGGTCCCAAAGGATCGCGAGGTCAAAGCAACCCGTGGCGCCGTCGAATGGAAGCGAAGGCGGCGGGAACTCTTGCTTTACGCTGGCGGCTTTCTGCTATTTGTGGCGTTCCTCTACTTCCTCACGCGCGAACGTGGCGGGTCTTCCGAGGGGAATTGAGAGGCTAGCGGGAACGCCGATGTTATCCTGGCGACGTTCGACCACTCCTCGAAGTGCTTCCCAACGATCTCCGTTGTATTCCCAAGCAGGTCTGCCACGGTTTGGAATCCGCCAGTTTCTCTGCGCGACCTCGTCACTTGGTCCGCAAGCTCGTTGGTGAGTTCGGGTTAGCCTGAATTGCTAATTCGCTAATTCCATGTCGATCGATCGCAGGACGATGAACCCTGCAATGCGAGTTGTTCCCAGGCTCCGCTGGTAAACGAGCGAAAGGCGCACCAAGCGGCACCCGACCGGCGTGCCAAAGGAGATCTGGTCCTGAATCTCCTGTTCCGCCGACAAGTCCCGCTCCACGCCCAAACTGCTGGCGCCGTTCATGTCCGTGATACGCCAGGTGAGGCCTGTGCCGGTTGCGATCCCCGAAGTGCGGTAGCGGAACCTCAGTTGGTACTTCCGGTTGTCCTGAACCGGCACACGTTGGACGAGCACCTCGCAACGCTCCGGTTGGCGCCCGGAGAATGTGAGCCGCAGCCCGCCGAGGCTCTCTTCACTCGCAGCGCTGACGCCATCCACCTCGGGCAACCGCCAGTCGAAGCCCTGGGAAGTGGGCGCCACCGTGAATGCGCCATTCGTCAGCGGGGACCGCATGGCGGAACTCCGAGTACCAAACGGGATTCGATGGGTCTCCGCGAGTCTGTTCCATATATGGAGAGCCTCGTCGACACGGCTTCGATCCAAAAGTCGATCGCACACGGCCAGCAGAAGCGGCGTGTCAGACGGCAGGTTCTCCTCGAGTATTCGCTGAATCGGTGGACCGACCAGATCGATGCGGTCCTGCCCGACCAGGTAGGAGAGGTAGCTGGCGCGTACCGACGGGTTGCGTATCGCCAGGCGGTCGATCAGATTTCCGTCCTCTTCCATCTGCCCGCACAAGCGAAACAATGGTAAAGGATCGCCATAGGCCATCGCTGCCGCCCGCTTGGCCCAAAACCAGAACCGCGGCGGATCGTTGCGCCGGAAATAGTAGTTCGCCAGCGTCCATTTCGGCACGTACTCTGCATCCTCATCGACCGCACGAAGCAGGCATTGCTCGGCTCGCGCGTTATCACCGCGCGTCTCGTACTGCAAACCGAGGTCGATCCAGGAGTGCGCATCGGCCGGATCCAGAGCCACGGCGCGTTGCAGCGCCTCGATCGCTCTTGCCGGGTAGTCATCGGATGACAGAAGGGCCTGCCGGTAGTAATAGGCCGCCTGATCGGGTGTGATCGCAAGAGCCTTCTCCGTCCCGGCCAGGGTTTCTTTGCGGAACCAATAGTCCGCCCACCCAAGGCGCACCGACCACACGCCAGCCGCCGCGAAGCCAGCGGCCGCGATAGCGATTGCCAGAAACCGGCCGATTCGAAACCACATCACGGAGCCTGCTGCCGGATCAACACTGCCATGCCGGAACTCAAGGCCGCTCGGCGGCCGAACACCGTGGTCCACCACGTCACCTTCATCTGATCCGATGAACGCAGCGTCAGCTCCGCTTCGCCCTGTGCCCCGTCATCTGAGCTCCAGGCCAGTTTACACGATTTCCCGTTGGTTGATTTGCCCTGCGCGCGAAACTGCACCTCGGGGGAGATCGCCTGATCGGGAATCTTATACTTAGCCCTATAATTGCCCACCAGGCTGCCATCCTCCTCCGCAAGGATAAACTCCACGGAGATTGCCGGATAAAGATTGGGGTCCGTCTTGCCCGCAGTCTCCGGAGCGTAGAGCCAGTTCCCCGCGAACGAAACCTCTTTTGTCCTCGCAATAGAGCTTGCGGGTTCCACCTTCGCTTGTTCGGGCGCCGCTCTCGGAGGCTCCGCAACGACAATCGGGCTCGGCGGCGGGAGTTCCTTCGCTGAAAGAGTGTGAGTGGGCTCCGGCTGATTCGGTTCGGCCGCAGGCTCATTGACCACAGCGGCTTGGGGAACGTTGGGGTGCGGCGCTTCGCGCGGCGCCGTCGAGGCTGCATGGGGCGCCGCCGGCTTGCTAGTGTATCCAAAGGACTGCAGCGGTGGAATGCGATTGCCCGTTTCGCTCCCGGCAGGTCCGCCACCGCCTGATCCGCCAGCGCCCGGTGCGTCGGGCACGGCCCCGTTCTGCTTCGGCACCACATGCGCTGCCTCAGGAGTGCCCTGTTCCATGCACCAGATGCCGACGCCGACCACCACCACCCCGATCAGAACCCAAAACCAATGTCGTACGCCGAAATGCAGTAGTTGGTAGTACCAGGACTCCGGCGGAATCGACGGCAGCGCCGCCCAATCCAATGCGGCTTTCGGATTCTCGCAGAGGCTCTCATCATACTGGCGGCGTTTCTGCGAATCCGTGAGGACCGCCAGAATTTCGTTCAGCCGCTTCATCTGGCATTCGGCCATCGCCTTCAGCCGCAGGTCCGGCTGCCCGTCGGGATGCAGCAGGCGCGCCAGCACTTTGTACGCTTGCCGGATCTCTTCGAGCGCCGCATCCTGCCGGATGCCGAGTTCCTCGTAGTAGTTCATGCCGCCACCTGTAAAGAACAGTGGTTTTGCAGGTATGACGTTTGCAAGACTAAATCATACATTCGAGGCCTATTGTCTTTTGAGGCCTATAGGTATACTTTAAATGAGGAACAGACTCGTTGGAGCCCCAAATGTCGAAACTTGCGATTTTTGTTACTGCGGTCATTTGCCTTGTGTGCCTGGCAATGGCGGCGCCCCTCTCCATCGGATTCATCAAGTCGACGGGGGACTTTCGGGTTGACGGTTCCACGATTCGACAGAATAGCACGCTGTTCGAGGGCAACCTGATCGAAACGACTGCCGCACGCTCGGTGATCGAGCTGGCCAGCGTCGAGATTACGCTCTCCCCGGATTCGCGAGCTAAAGTCTTTCGCGATCACACCATCCTGGAGAAGGGCACGGGCGTGGTGAAAGACACTGGGAATCACGTCATTGAAGCGGACACTTTGCGCATCTCCTCCTCGGCAAAGGATAGCGTGGTGCAGGTAGACATAACCTCGCCGTCGAACATTACGGTTGCGGCTCGCAGTGGCGCGGCCGAAGTGCGTAGCGCTTCCGGCGTTCTGGTGGCCAGCGTGTTTCCGGGCCTGGCACTCGCCTTTGGTTCGCAGGCAGGCGCTACCACGGCTTTCGATATGACGGGCGTCGAGGAATTCAAGGATGGAAAGTATTTCTTGACCGATGACACCACCCACGTCACCGTCCAACTGGAAGGACCGGATCTGGCGAAATACGTTGGTAAGTGTGTGGAAGTCACCGGCTCCATCATTCCGGGTGCGACACCTCCCTCGCCGGCTTCGCAGTTGATTCAAGTGGCCACCATCAAGGCTGCTTCCTGTCGCACCGGCGCAGCGGCGCCAAGCGGCGGACTCTCCACCGGCGCAAAGGTCGCGATTATCGGCGGCGTTGCCGCGGTCGGTACCGTGGTGGGTCTGGCTTCGGCCGGCACATTCAGTTCAGGGGCGACCGCCAGTACACCGTAAAGTGGCGCG
The DNA here is from genome assembly GCA_963843095.1 of Bryobacterales bacterium. Lineage (GTDB taxonomy): Bacteria > Acidobacteriota > Terriglobia > Bryobacterales > Bryobacteraceae > Bog-375. Next base: position 45,927 of record CAWJLI010000001.1, on the reverse strand, counting down.
AAGCTGCCGGGCGGCTGGCTATACTGAGAAATGCACGTCGTCCTGGCGGCACTCTTTTTCTTTGCGATATTGACACTGTGGGTGCCTGCCTACTGGCCGGTCACCGTCTTCCAAGTTGGAGTTTTCGCGCTGGCTGTCTCCGCGCTGGCAGTCTTCGGAATTCGGCGCATTCGCCGCCCCGACCTCTATCCCCTCTTTCCTTTATCGTTTGCGGTTGCCTGGGGCCTTCTCCAATGGGGCACCGGGCACACCGTCTACGCCTTTGACACCAAAACCGCGGTGGTCCGTTGGGCCACGTTTCTGGCCGTTTTCCTCGTCGGCATCTGCCTTTTCCGCGATAGTGAGGTTCGCCGCTGGTTTCGTTCCGCGATGCTCTGGTTCGGCTTTATGGTATCGGCAGTTGCCACCGTGCAGACTTTCACTTCGCATGACAAGGTCTTCTGGCTGTTCCCCACCGCGCGCACCGATATCCTGATGGGTCCGATTCTCTACCGCAACCACTTTGCGGCATTCGTCGAGGCCGTGCTGCCCATCGCAGTCTACGAAGCGCTGCGCCGGGAACGCGATTCGCTGCTGTACTCCGGAATGGCCGCCGCCATGTTCGCGTCGGTGATCGCGTCGGCCTCGCGCACCGGCACCGTTCTGGCAACGGCGGAAACCGTGGTTGTCATCGCGCTCCTGTGGGCCCGCGGCCGCACCAGCGCCAGGTCGGTCGGCGTGGCGCTTCTCCGAATGGCCGTATTGTTCGCCGTGTTTGCCTTCGTGGTGGGATGGGAGAACGTCTGGAACCGTTTCTGGGAGCCCGATCCCATGCAAATGCGCCGTGAGTTTGCCATTTCCACTCTCCACATGACCGCCGCTCATCCTTGGTTCGGCGTTGGGCTCGGGACGTGGCCCACCGTGTATCCCCGCTATGCCATCATCGACTTCGGCTTCATCGCCAACCAGGCGCACTGCGACTGGCTCCAGTGGACCGCCGAAGGTGGCATCCCCTTTGGCATAGCCATGGCCACCATTTTCTTGTGGTGCTTACGCCCAGCCTTCCGGTCCATCTGGGGTATTGGTGTGATTGCCGTGTTTCTTCACGCCCTTGTGGATTACCCCTTCTCGCGCCCCGCTCTCGGCTCATGGCCCATCCTCATCATCGCCATGCTCGCCACCTGGCAAAGTGCATCGCAAGCCAAGAACCCCGACACATGAAGAGCAGGAACCCACGTTAACGCCCAGCACGAGTACATCATCCAAGCACGCCGAATGAGTGCCGTCCAAGAAATCCGCCGCGCCCGTCACACATTGCATCCAAACTACACTTATGTTCCAGGGAGCAGGTTATGGCCGGAAAAAGCCGAGCTGACTCTCGGCTCAGCAGGCTCGACAGCCTGCGCGACGACTTCAGTGAACAAGCTTGAGATAAGGCACGGCTATTGGTACGCTATCGGTACCTAACTTTTTGTAACATTGAGTGAATCGGTTCAGTCTCATAATTTTGAATTGGCGGGGTTCGCGGAATTGGAGAATACGGACTGGTTTGGAATTCGCGTGAAGTCACGCTGCGAGTTGCGCGCTTACGACGACCTCAGTCTCCGTGGCTTTGACGCCTTTCTGCCGTTGTGTTCCGTAAGACGACGCTGGAGCGACAGGGTCAAGACACTGCAGGTTCCCATGTTTAGTGGATATTTGTTCTGCAGGTTTGCGCTGCCGGACCGGCTAAGAGTTCTGAATGCCGCTGGCGTGGCTCAAATCGTCGGCGTTGGAAACGCCCCGGTTCCCATCAGCGAAGCCGAAATCCGCTCTGTCCAAACCTTAGTGACTTCCAAGATCGCCTGCACACCGTGGCCCTATCTTCAAGCCGGCCAACGAGTTTCCATCGAAGACGGTCCGCTGGCGGGCGTTGAAGGAGTAATTATCAGAGCGGAGAATGGAAAGCCGCGAGTCGTTGTTTCGGTTACCATGCTCTTCCGCTCCGTCGCAGCGGAAATCGAACGGGACTGGATCGGCCGCGTTCAGTAGCTTCAGTGAAGACCTCCCGCTCAGCGTTTTAGTACTTACAGGTCTCAATACCTTGACATACGTAATTCATTCGTGATACGCTCGCCACTTCTGCTCAAACCTTGACAGATGCAGTAATTACGTTACAAGTGTGCCTTTAAGTCTTGTCAGGCCCTTTGAAGAAGTCCGGTCAGTGTGACCCAAAGGGCGAAGCTTGGTCCAAAGTCTGCTCATCGTGCATGGGATTGTTCGCTTTTTGAGCGCCCATAAGCACGATTGAGCCGCAAATCAACCCTCATCAATCCTGCCAGGGGGTCAGCCCATGAACAAAATCCGAAAGCGTCTCGTCAACTTCCGTGTGACCGACCAGGAATTCGAGCGGATCAAGACCGCTTCCGACCGTCAGGGAGCTCGTTGCATCTCCGAATTCGCTCGTACCGTCATGCTAGGTGGCACCAGCCCAGACACCGTATCCGATTCCGGTGACTCCCTTAACCTCAACGATAAGCTGCTCTCTTTGGAACGCCGCCTGGCCATGCTTGAACTCTACGTCTCGCGCACGATCGATGCGCTTTCGAATTCAAAGGCCGGTCGCATTCACTCTGGAAACTAAGGTGCCGTCATGCGTTTGCTACTCTCAACAATAGTTTTCGCGGTAGCCGCTCTGGCCCAACAGCAGTTCAACCGCGCCGCCGCTGTCCCCGAACAGGGCGCGAATCTGCCCGCCCAGGCGGTCGGACCTAATGACCTCATCGCCGTCTCCGTCTACGATGCCCCTGAGCTGAGCCGGACCATCCGCATCGGCGCCGATGGCCTGATCCGCCTCCCCATGCTCAAGCAGCAGATCAAGGCCGAGGGCCTCTTCCCGGCCGATCTCGAAACCACCATCGCCAAGGCCCTGCGCGAAGAGCAGATTCTGGTGGATCCCTTCGTCACCGTCACCATCGCCCAATATCACAGCCGTCCCATCAGCGTCTCCGGCGCCGTCAGGATGCCCCTGGTGTTTCAGGCCGAAGGTCCCATCTCGCTGCTGGAAGCCATCGCCCGCGCCGAAGGCCTCAGCGAGAACGCCGGTCCCGAAGTTCTCGTCAGCCGCTCCCAGCCCGGCCCCGACGGCGCCTCCGTCATGCTCACCCGCCGCATCAGCGTCCGCAACCTGATCAATGAGGCTGACCCCGCCGTCAACCTCAAGCTCACCGGCGGCGAAGAGATCCGCGTCCCAGAGGTCAGCAAGATTTACGTAGTCGGCAACGTCAAGAAGCCCGGCGCCTACCCCGTGCAGAATGGTTCCGAAACCACCGTCCTGCAAATGCTGGCTCTCGCCGAAGGTCTGGAGCAGTTCGCCAACAAGAACGCCTTCATCTACCGCCGCGAAGCCAACGGCAGCAAGAACGAAATTCCCGTTCAGCTTGACAAAATCCTGGCGCGCAAATCTCCCGATGTCCCGCTCATCGCCAACGACATCTTCTACATCCCCGATAACAGAGGCAAGCGCATCGGCGTGAGGGCCATCGAGGTCCTCGTCGGGGCCGGATCCACCGCGCTCGTGTACGGAGCAATGCGCTGAAACTACTGCATGACATCGAGACCTTAAAGGCGCCAAGAGCTTAATCCCATGCCTGAAGAAAAAGAAATTCGCGCGCTTCCCGCGCCGGCCAACAACGGTAACGGCAACGTGCCCGCGGTCCCCGAACCCATCACGGTCTACCCACCGTACGCCTACGCCCAGCCCGAGCCCGACGAAGCAGTCGTCCCCCTAACTCACTATCTGTGGATTCTCAGGCGCCATAAGTGGAGGATTCTCGCCTTCGCCCTGGTCTCGGTCGTCTGCACTGTCGTCGTGTCTTCGCGCCTCACTCCTATCTACGAATCCACCGCTACCATCGATGTCGACCGCCAGGCGCCCGCCGGCATCGTCGGCCAGGACGCCACCAGCCGTCCCGACCTCTACGACGCCGACCAATTCCTGGCCACCCAGATCAAGATCATCCAGTCCGATTCCGTCCTCCGCCCCGTCTCCCAGCACTTCAAGCTCGACGTCACGGAAACCACCACCCGTTCGGGCCAACCCGCGATCCCCACCGCGCGTGCTGCCAACGCCCCTGTTACCATCGGCGGCCTCAGGGTCACGCGCCCGCCCAACACCTACCTGCTGCTCATCAGCTACCGGTCGCCCGATCCGGATCTGGCCTCCGATGTCGCCAACGCGGTCGCCGAGAGCTACATCCAGCACACGTATGACATCCGTTTTCGGGCCACCGCCGGCCTCTCCGCTTTCATGGAGAAGCAGATCGAAGAGTTGCGGGCCAAGATGGAGAAATCCTCCTCCGCCCTGGCGCAGTTCGAGAAGGATCTCAGCGTCATCAATCCCGAGGAGAAGACCAGCATCCTTTCCGCCCGCCTGCTCCAGCTCAACACCGAGTACACCGCCGCCCAAGGCGATCGAGTCCGCCAGCAGGCCGCCTTCAATTCCGTAAAGAGCGGCTCCATGGAGGCCGCCCAAGCTTCGACGCAGGGTGAGCAGCTCCGCCGGCTCGCGGACCGCCTCGATGAGGCCCGCGAGAGGTTCGCCACCATCGCGGCCCAGTATGGCGCCGGCCACCCCGAGTACAAGAAGGCGCACTCTCAAGTCGCCGAATTGGAGCGGCAACTCGAGGACTTGAAGGCGAACATTGTGAATCGCGTCAGCCTGGAATATAAGGAAGCCGCCAACCGCGAGTCGATGCTGGCCAGCGCGGTGGCCGAGACCAAGGCCGAGTTCGACCAGCTCAACGCGCATTCCTTCCAGTACAAAGCCCTCAAGCAGGAAGCCGAGAGCGACAAAGGCCTCTACGAAGAGTTGGTCCGCAAGATCAAGGAAGCCGGCATCAACTCCAGCTTCCAAAACAGTTCCATCCGCCTGGCCGATTCCGCCCGCCCGGGCCTCTTCCCGGTTTTCCCGAACTTGCCGCTGAACGCCACCCTGGCATTACTCTTTTCTACTCTGCTTGCCGTCGGCCTGGCAGTCCTCGCGGACGTCCTCGACAATACCGTGCGCGACCCTGAGGATATACACCGAACTCTGAAGACCGAGGTCCTCGGCTCGCTCCCGGTCGTAAAGCATTGGCGAAGCCGGCTGCTTCGGGTTCGCATGACGGCGAGCGGGACCACCGTCATGGTCAAATACGGCGGACGCAACGCGCAGGAGGCGGCGTTCGAAGAAGCCATCCGGACGCTGCGCGATTCGATCCTGCTTTCCGATCTCGGCCGCCGCCCCCGCAGCCTGCTCATCACCTCCGCCACACCGCGCGAGGGAAAAACCACCGCTTCGGTGCGCCTCGCTATCGTACACAGCCAGCAGAAAAAGAAGACCCTCTTAATTGACGCCGACCTGCGACGGCCCGGAATTCACCAGCGGTTCGGCCTCGAGAATGATCGGGGAATATCCTCGGTAATCAAGGGCGAAGCCGGCTGGCGCGAAGTTCTGCAGAAATCCGAGGGCAATCCGGACCTGGACATCCTTCCCGCCGGCCCAGCCTCCCGCAGTGCCGCCGACCGCCTGGGCAGCACCCTGGAGAACCTGATTGCCGAAGCCGGTTCGGAATACGATCTCATCATCGTAGATTCCCCACCACTCTTAGGCTTCGCCGAGCCCCTCCAGATGGCTGCTGTGGTGGATGGAGTGATCGTCATGACTCTGGCGGGCCAGACCAACCGGAACGCTGTCAGTAGCGTCCTCAACAGCTTGAAGAGAGTAAAGGCAAACGTAATCGGTGTGGCGATGAATGAAGTGCGCGCGGACATGAGCGACCGTTACTATTACTACGGATATTACGGGAAGTATTACTCGAAGTATTACAAGCCGACGAAGGCGTAGGTGCGACAAGCGGAATTGGCCAAAAGGATGCTTCCTAACTGGCTGGGCAATGTGGGTGATTTGGCAATTTTGCCGCGTTCTGCGCGGCGACATCTCGAGCTACCGCGACACGCACGTAATGCGTGCGCAGCTGTAGTTGGTTCCTAAGCTGCCGCGGCTTTCGGCTGCGCCAGAGGCTGACACCATCGATACTTCGCCGGTCGCGGCCGTCCCGGAGATCTGAGATCGCGATAAGGTTATGACGAATCTGAGGGTAAGGGATCCTTTGCGACGCCTTGCAATAGACATCCTTGGTCTCGCTGGGGTCTTCCCGACGTCCTTGACCGACAAGGACAAACTTCACTCGTTAGTGCAGAGGCTCTTCCCAATGTGCCCGGGAAAGGCCCTGATTCGCCTAGGCCCAAGAGGTGACGGGGGATATTTGGTCCCGGATGACCTGGCGGGAATCGAGGCGTGTTTCTCGCCTGGCGTTAGCCTCGTCTCAGGCTTCGAAAAAGACTGCGCCGATCGGGGAATTAAGGTATTCTTGGCCGATAGATCCGTAGAGAAGCCAGCTGAGTCGCATCGCCTGTTCCACTTCACCAGGAAGCATGTTGGCGTAACAACAAGCGATGACTTCATGACTGTTGATGACTGGGTCGCGTCGTCTCTGCCGGGATCGCGGGCAGACTTGATCCTACAAATTGACATCGAAGGCTATGAGTATGAAGTGTTTCTAGGTATGTCGGATGGCCTGATGGGCAGATTCAGGGTCATTGTCGCGGAATTTCATCAGCTGGACCGCCTTTTGAGTCGGCCGTTTTTTCAGTTGGCCTCACGGGCATTCGAAAAGGTGTTACAGACTCACACATGCATTCACATCCACCCAAACAATTGCTGTGTTCCTTTGCGTAAGCGCGGGCTGGTCATTCCACCCTTAGCCGAGTTCACTTTCCTCCGCAATGACCGGATGTGCAATCCGTCGTACGCCAATGTCTTCCCACATCCATTGGATGTTGACAGCACTGACAATCCCCATTTTCCGTTGCCAAAGTGCTGGTACAGCAAGCGATAATGCACTGGCGACGCGCTTGCTCCGACGAAGACAGTGAGGAAAGCGGCGACGACCACAGAAGAGAGTGTGCTGGAACCGGTCAGCCGCGCGCCGTGCGGCGGGGCGGAAAACTACCACGTGTATTGCGGGGAGTATTATTCGAAATATACAAGCCGACGAAATCGTAGGTTTCACAAAACCAAACGTTTGTTCAAAGGGTCACCTTCTCATGAACACGATAGGCACTTCTGCTCGCCGCTTCGTTAAGTCACACCCATTGCTTCGTGGCTGCGCCCGGCCCTTGGTCCGTGCAATTTATAGAATTAGCCACCGCAGAGGCAGCTTCATCGTCAGCCTTCCGGACTTCCTCGGTTCGCTTGAGTTCGATTGCCATTCGGACGTGCTTAAACGCATCATGATCCAAGGGCAATACGAGCCCGAGCTCGTCAAAACCGTGAAGTCCAAAGTCGATCCCGACCGAGACGCGATCGACGTTGGAGCCAATGTCGGCCTCTTCACAGTCCTCATGTCGGGCCTCCTCGCCGGGTCCAGCAGAGTGCTGGCCGTTGAACCGACACCGGGCGCGCTCCAGTACCTTCATAGAAATGTCGAGCGGAACCACCGGACGACCAACGTCATCGTCTTCGAGGGAGTGGCGGCGCGGATACCCGGCGAGTTCACCATTAATGTGATTCCAGGCATGGAGGAGTATTCCACCATTGCCGAGTTGGTTCACCCGTGCGTAAAAGGAAAGGCTAAGGGGCAACTTCGGGTCGCTGGCGACACGATTGACGACCTGGTCGACCGGTTTGCGCTACGGCCCGGCTTCATCAAGATCGACACTGAGGGCGCAGAACTTGATGTGTTGCTCGGCGCCCGTCAGACCGTTGCGAAGTACCGCCCCGTCATAGTTTGCGAGTCTTGGCCCGACGACTTCGTGATCGCCGCCGGTGGAAACCCAGGCGCGGTAGCGAACCTTCTCGGGTCCTATGGATACGACGTCTTCGACCGCGACGACGAGATCATTGCCGTCCCGGTTCCCGCAGCCACCGGGAGCTAACTGGGGATTGAAGAGCCGCAAGTGCGACCCGTAACGCTGGACTCAAAGGCCGCGAGCCGGACAGGTGCAGGGGCAACCGTGAGAATCGCAGAACAGAGCTACCTGGAATCGGTTAGCCGCGCGCCGTGCTGCGGGACAGAGAACGTCCCGGTATTCCTTTCCGGGATGAAGGACCTTCTAACGAGGACGAGCCCTGGCGGCACGTTCTCCCTGCGCTATTGCGCGGCCTGTGACATCCTGTATGTCGACCCGCGCCCTCTTACCGAAAAGCTGCACCTGTATTATCCGGAAGCGGAGTACATGCCGCTGCCGGACGCCTCCCGGCGTAACTCGCGCAGTCCTGTCAGAGAGTTACTCAAGGCGGCTCTGAGCTGGCCCTATACGGTGCGATTCGGTTCGGCTTCGGTCCAGCTCACGCCGAGCGTTCCCGGGGCATCGTTGCTCGATGTTGGCTGTGGGCGCGGGGAAATGATGAGGCAGATGGCCGCCCGCGGGTGGAACGTCCACGGCTGTGACGTTGCCTCGGACAAAATCGCCGGCATCGCGGCGGCTTTTGGCCCCGGCAGGGTGTGGTACGGAACCTTCGAGGAAATGGATTTCCCGCTGTCCTCATTGGATGCCATTATCATGTGGCACGTGATTGAGCACTTCCCGGATCCCTGGATGGCTCTTCGCAAAGCACATGCGCTTCTGAAGCCCGGCGGCACGCTGGTGGTGGGGACGCCGAACTGGGACTGTCGGGAAGCGCGACTGTTCCGTCGATTCTGGGTGGGTTTTGATGCGCCCCGGCACATGGTCGTCTTCTCGACTCGATCGCTATGCCGGGCGCTGAAGGATGCCGGATTCGAGGTCTCCCGCCCGCGCCCGTCCCTGTGGGCTAATTCCGTCTCGGAGAGTATTGTGCTTGCCCTGGGCGGCGTCCTGAACGTGCGGTTGTGGAACTCACGATTGGCACACTTTCTGCACTATCTCCTGTTTCCCTTCTTCGTGTTGTCGCGAACGCTGGGAAACCTGTCCATGATTGAAATCACCGCGCGCAAGCCTTGCGCTGTAGATCCGGCGACATGAAAACCGAGGTAGTGATCAGCGAAGCAGACGGTCAAGAGCCTAAGTTCCAGGACCGCCTCCCTAGAGAGATGCTCGGCTTCTTCCGGTACACCATTCCGGGAAGACTTCGCCGGCATTCCGACCTGCTGACGGCACTATCGCACCAAGCCGTTCTGTCATCGGCGAACTTCGGCGGGCAGATGGTGTATGCGCGGTACCTGGCGCCCGCCGAGTTCGGGCGCTTGCGTTTGCTCTTGTCCATCTTCTACGTCGCGATTGGGGCGATGAACGCGATCGTCCTGGAGCCTTTCATTCTAAACCACGCGGTGCCCGACTTTGAGAGAGCGGGCCACGATTATCTGAATAAGCTCTCGATCCTCTGTCTCGCGCTGGCCGCGGCTACCGGGCTCGCCGCTTTTCTCGTGGCTGTTATTGTGCCGCGATCGGGTGTGCTCCTGATTTCGGTACTCGTGACCGCGCTTTACAGCTTCGTCCACTTTACGCTCTGGTTACTGCGCTGGTACTTCTCCGCCAAATCGGCGCTGATCCGAATACTATGGTTCGATGCTGTCTACCTCATCTTGACAGCGGCCGCCTGCGCGACGACGGTCGTCCTCAGGCTGCGGAGCGCCGAATGGGCGATGGCCGCTCTGGGAATCGGCGGTTTACCGGTAGTTATCGCCGCACTCGCCACCACCAGGGACGCCGGCATTGTCCGCCTGCAATGGCCGCGGGTCCTCGCGGCGCACTATGCCACGGCTAGATATTACCTGGTGATTGCAGTTGCCGGCGGCGCCACGGCACAAATGCAGACCTGGTTGAGCGCCGGCCTGCTGGGGCTGAATGCGACCGCCGTGGTGGGCATACTGAACAATAGTCTGGCCCCTGGCGGGCAGGCGATTAGTGGGCTCGTCAGGCTGTTTTTGCCACGCATGAGCAGCGCGTGTGCGCGGAATCGCCCCGGCGAGGCAGATGCTGTGATGGCCAAGAGTCTGATCGTCTTAGGGGGTATCGGATCGATCTATGGCTGTTTGGTCTGGTTTTTCGGCGACGTCCTGATCGGGATCGTCGGAGGCAGGCAATATTCGGCATATGCGCCATACATGAAGGTCGCCGGGATCGCCTCAGTCTTCACTGGCTTTACTGCCAGCTTCATAATGTACGCTAAGGCTCGAAATGGCGGACGGCAGTTAATGTCAGCCGTGCTCGTCGCGAGCCTCATCATGCCCCTAATCAGTTGGGTTCTAATTTCCCGCCATGGCCTACGTGGCGCCGCGATGACGCTTGTTGTGTCAGGCGGACTGGGGCTTGCCGCGAGCATTTGGGCCAGTCACAGGGTCCGGCGCGTATTCGCCCGGCAACGCGTTCACGCTGGAGAAGCGGCATGACGGCAGTGCCACTATTTCTCCTTTTCCTGGGTTATGGAGCGTTCGGAGTTTTTGCTCTAGGTACCGCGTGCAGACGCTTTCGCCTGAGCCTGCTGGAAGCCTGCATCGTCGTCTCGATTGCGGTTGAGTACTACCGGAAGCTCGGAATCATTCTCTCGCCTCACGAACTGGGAGCGCTGGGATTATGGGCAATGGGCTTGCCTATACTGACGGTGATCCCGTATGTCGACCTTCTGCGGCGAATTGACAGGCGAAAGATACCCGGCCAGGCGGCGCGTTGTCTGGCCGTATTTCTGGTACTGCTGTCAATTCTCACTCTGTCACTGCGCAGCGCGGAGAAGGATGCGCTGCATGGTCTTGTCCTCATTCTGTACGGCGCGTCTTTTTGGTACGTCGGCGTCGCCAGCCGGCTCATACACGGACGACTGTTGATGAAACCGAAACTCGTGTTTCTCCTGGCCTGTGTGGCCTTGTTGGTGGGAGCGTATAGTGCCATCTTCGGCCTCGATCCAATTTGGGCGGCCTACAGCAACGCTGCGTCCGAGTTCTCTCATGGCGCAGCGTTCGCCAGGCAATCCTATAGTCCCGGTATCTTTTCAAGTTCCGAGTTGCTGGCCGCCTTCATGTTGCTGGCGGGATCGCTGCTTTTGGTCGAGTGGGCGATGGAGTCGCGGGGCAACCGAATACCAAAGCTCAGGGTTCTCCTGCTGGTGTTCGTGACCAGCATGGGCGCCCTGGTGAGCGGGAGCCGGTACTCGTTCTTCGGCGTAGCGGCATTCTGGATCGCCTGTTTTGCGTTGAGGCTGGTCCGCGTTCCCGCTTTGCTGATACTACTCGCCGCGATCGTCGCATGGCCTGCCGTTCAGGATTACATTCTTCCCCAACTCATGCAAACCGACATCGAGAAAGGCGCGAGCGAGGATGCCTTCTCCAGGCGCCTCCAAACTCTGGGATCGGGAGGAGCCCGAACTGGGCAGATAGAGGCAGCGGGGAAGATTCTGGCCGCCTACCCGCTCGTTGGCCGTGGAATGAACTTTTTTAACCTCGAGATTGATTCTCGTCACAACGTACTACTCAGCTACGCAGAGTATACGGGTGTGCCTGGCTTGCTTTTGTTCGTTGGCTTCTTCGCATACCAAATCCGCGCCTGTCGCGCGGTAAACAGGGCGGTCGTATGGCCACCAGTGATCTGCACATCATTAATCGTCGGGCTGTTGGCGGGCGCGTCTGGAGGCCCTGACCCCCTGATGAACATGTATTCTATGCTAGCTGCCGGCGCGCTGGCGGCGGCAATGCCGGCGTTTCGCCATGTCGAGCGGATCCGCGTTGGGTTGACAGGAGGGTTAGAAGTTGCACCGTCTTACAGAAGGGTGACGTCCACCCGGCCCACCCACCCGCCCGGCAGCGACGCCCTGCAAGGGGAAGGGGCCTAGCGGTGAGAATGGAGGCCACGCGGTCCCGGCTTCCCTCCGCCGGACGAGAAGACGTAAAAGTGCGTCCGCTTATGCCCCAGCCTTTGCGCTGTCCATCGGTCGATGTCGTCGTCGTCAACTATAACGGCGCTAACGGAGGAATGCTGGAGCGGTGCCTCACCTCGGTCGCGCGCACGCAGTACACCAACTTCCGTGTTACGGTTGTCGACAACGGCTCGACGGACGGCTCACCGAGTCTGGTTCGGCGAATTTGCCCCGACGCTCATCTGATAAGAAACGATCGGAACCTGGGCTTTGCGGCGGCGGGCAACCAGGCTTTCCGGCGGGCGCTCGGTAATAACACGGATTATGTTGCGATCGTCAACGACGATGTGACCTTTCCAAACCCACAGTGGCTTGCAGTTGGCATAGCTGCGGCAGAGGCCGATCCACGAGTTGGCATAGTCGGGTTTCGCAACGGCAGCCAACCTGGGAGCCGGCCGGGGCAGCAGGCTGAGCCTGGCTACGTGAGGTACCTGCATGGCTGCGTGCTGCTGATCAAAGCCACACTCATCCGATTGGTTGGAATGTTCGACGAGCGATATTTCATGTACGCAGAAGAGGACGACCTCGAGTTGCGGGCAGCGGCGGCAGGCTTTTTATTCACATTAGTTGGCGTAGAGATCGTTCACGAAGGCTACGCGACAAGCAGGCTGCGCCCCCTAAACACGGCGTTCCTGCTGGTACGAAACTCCATCCGGTGTGCTCTGAAGAACCACGGGCCGCACCGTGCGGTTGCCCGTGCGATCAAGTGGCTCGACATATCCGCCAACCCGGCGACTTTGTTCTTCGATCCGCAGAACGAAGCTCACCGCAGAGTCCGGGGGGCAGGCGGCCGAGTTTGCTGTCTTGGTTTGACGATCTGTGCGATCACCTGGAATATTCTGTGGCTGCCGGAGACCATGGCATCGGCGGTGCGGGACCGCCGTCGAATCCGCATCGCCCGCCGGGCACTGGCGAGCGCCCCGACGTCGGGCTCTATCCTCGCCTCTGCGCTGGAGAAAACATGACCAGCCAGCGGGACCTCCAGAGAAAGCGGATCCTCATCGTTGGGCACCCCTGTAGTCCTGCGCGGGGATCGGAACCCGGCGTCACGTGGAACTGGGCCTGGCACCTCTCAGAGTTCTTCGACGTCCACGTCCTCTGTCACCCGCAATATAAGGGAGAAGTTGAAGCTTACCTGTCCCAGCGCCCAAACGCTCATTTGCGCTTCACATGGGTGACCGTGCCTACTGCGCTTGATCCGTTGCATTATTTCACTCGTTCGCGGGGCTTACGGCTTCATTACGCCTTATACCAAAATCGGGCTCTATCGGTCGCGCGCCGCTTAGTCCTCGCGGGACAAATCGACCTCATACATCATGTGAGCTGGGGAACCGTGAGCTACCCGCCCGCTCTTTGGAAATTGGGTGTTCCATTCATCTGGGGACCAGTCGGCGGCGGCCAGATCGCCCCGGCCAGCTTAAAAGAGTTTTTTGGAGATGGGTGGTTTTTCGAGCGGCTCCGGAGCCTTAGAGTGGGGCTCCTCCGCTTCCTCCCCACAGTGCGCCGTGCAGCCAGGGGCTCCAGCGCCGTGCTGGCGACAAACGGTGAAACGCTTCGTCTGTTGGATGCGGCGGGAGCCCGCAATGTAAGCGCCTTCCTAGACAGCGGCCTGCCGTCAGAATTCGTTCCGGACCGTCCGCGCCTGCTGCGTCGGGATCCCGGGCCGCTGAGGCTGTTATGGGTTGGAAGGCTGCAACCTTGGAAGGCTTTAGCTCTAGCACTACGAGTGGTAGCGAAACTGCCAAAGTCCATGCAGGTGGAGTTGCACGTCGTCGGCGACGGGCCCCTGCTCAAAGCACTGACAGACTTGGCTGAGGAATACGGAATTCGGCGGTCCGTGATTTTTCACGGCCAGGTCCATCACAGCGAGATGCCCGGAGTCTACGCCGCAGCGGACGTATTTCTGTTCACCAGTCTTCGGGACTCGTTCGGAACACAGGTGCTGGAAGCGATGGCGAGCTGCCTACCAGTAATAGCGCTTGACCATCAAGGCGTTGCGATGTTCGTGCCCGACTCTGCTGGCATTAAGATTCCAGTCGCTGGCGCAAGGCAGGTTGTCGACGGCTTTGTGGACGCGATCTCGATTTTCGCGTCATCGCCGGAAGCCCGCCGCGCTGCGGGAGCGGCTGGGTGGGAGTTCGCACGGATGCAGACCTGGAAGCTACGCGCCGCCGAGATGAAAACGATCTACGAGACGGTGCTGAACGCCTGATCTCCAAAGCGGCTCCTAGTGGGGAAGTTGTCCGTTCTGGTCCTGCCTTCGCGGACCACTAGCGACTGGGCCGAGCAGTTCGGGCATGTTTTGATCGAGGCAATGTCCGCCTGATGCATCGTCGTGGGCCCGGATTCAGGCGCGATCCCCGAGGTGATCAGTCGCAAACTCGTCGCTTTCCGGCGGGAGACTCTATAGGGGTTAAGAGATGCCTAAGTCGACAGTTGAAGAACTGATAGATAACTACCACACGCTGACTGGACGTCCCGACGTTCGCTCCCAGCAATTTCAAAAGACTGTATTCCGCTTTTTTGAACGTGCACTCCTGAAGCTGCTACCCCCTGACAAGGAAGCACTGATTCGCGATGCCGGCTGTGGGGAGGGCGCCTTTCTTCTATTCCTGAAGTCTAAGGGCTATACGAATATCAGCGGTATCGACCTCTCACCGGAAAACGTCGCAATCAGTAACGAAATGGGCTTGGCGGTTGTTCAGGACGATATAACAAAATCGACAGTTTGGCCGGACGCTCCAACCTACGATGCGATCGTGGCCCTAGACGTGATCGAACACCTTCCAAAGCCGGAGGTGGGGCCATTTCTCGCCAGACTGCGGCTCAGCCTCAAACCCGGTGGAAAACTGATATTGCAGACGCCAAACATGGGATCGCTATTCGCAATGACGCACCGATACGCGGACCTATCGCACGAGTTCGGCGTGACAGAGCTGTCCGCCGTTAGTCTGCTGCTAATCGCCGGTTTCGAATGCGGCGAGATTACGATTCTACCTTCGTGGAACGCAACCACCGCGCTGGGGCGAGCTCGGGAGATCTATCTGTCTATTCTGCACCGCCTGTGGACTCTAGCCGAGGGCCAAGGCAGGATCAGGATCCCAACGAAGAATTTGATTATCATCGGTTCGCGAAATGACTAGGCCCAAGATCTTGGGTACTGGGAGCGCCGCATCGCCCGAGGACGCACGCCGCCCTGAGATCGTCGGGGCGGCCAACACGACATCTCGGCGAAAAGACACGGCTGTCGAGACCGCCATCGGCGTTTGCGAGGTCAATCATCTTGGTGACGCCGTCTGCTTCCTGCCTACGCTGCGCGCCATCGCGAGGGCACGGACCGACACGAGCGTGCTTGTAGTTTGCACCCCTGTCGCAAAGGAAGTGTTTCAAGGAAGTTCACCGAATCTCGTCTTCACGACAGTCCCCTACGATCACTTTCGCGGCGTCAGGGGTATCTGTCTAGGCGCGGCCATGGGGCTGGAGCGGCGTCGGAAAATGGAGACAGTGCTTCTGTCGTACGATGAGCCGGGGGCGTCGTATGCGCTTGCGCTGATCTCGGGCGCACGCAGGAGGGTGGGATACGACAGCCGCCTGGCAACGCTTGAGTCTACGATTACCGAGAGGATCCCTTGTGCCATTTCCAAGCATGCAATCGATCTCAATTATGACCTCGCACGCCACTTCCTCGGCGGGAGTTGCCCGCCGCTCGATCGCGTCCCAATTGCGATACCGGAAGATGCCAGGAAAACCGTCGACGAGATAATGACCTCGAAGGGCGTCAAACGGCCCTATGCGGCGATCCACCCATATTCGAAGCTGCCCTACAAAACATGGTCGGAGGGTAAGTTCAGCGAGGTGGCCGCCTGGCTGATTGGACGCGGGTTTGACGTCATCTGGTTATCCGCGACCGAAACGGCGGGGCCACCTGGAGCTCACGTGGTCCATGGTGTAGATGTTAAGGTGATGGCTGGGCTGATCGAAGGAGCTGCGCTGTTCATCGGGAACAACTCTGGACCATACAACGTTGCGTGCGCAATGGGAACACCCAGTTGCGTAGTCCAGGGTCCGAGCCCAGACCGGTGGGGCTCGTTCTGGAAAGACGTTCCGGTCAGAATCGTAAGGCTGCCAGGAGGGCTTTCCTGCATGCCATGCGAGCGTTTCGGAGCGGTTCCGGGGTATTGCGCAAATAAGGTCCAATACGAGGCGTGCATGCGGGACCTGGCCCCCGTCTCGGTCACAGAGGCCCTTGAGGATTTACTAGGCGAACTGAACGGGCGTATTCACGGGTAACGGCGCCGTTCGCGTGAAGAAGGAAAGCTGGAGTGCTCGGTTTGGTTTCATGCCCAAAAATGGCCCATACTAATGCAAGTCTGTATTCGACGTTGGCAGAGATAGCGAATGCATACCCGACGGAAGAGGTGCGGGCGGCCGAAGTGAAGGACGTGCGCAGAATAGCTTTCCACATTGATTTGGTTCGGCAACTTGCGGGGCCAAAGGCGAGAGTCTGCGACATCGGCGGTGGCGTTGGCCTATTCTCCGTAGGGTGCGCAGCCGTTGGGCTGGCAGCGACACTCGTGGACGACTTTCAGGATGAGGTGAACCGAGAACACGGCGAGGCTCTGCTAAAGGTGCATAGGCTGCGTGGCGTTAACATAATATCGACTGACGTCATTGCTAATGGACTGGCCTTGCCCTGCGAGTCCTTCGATGCTATCACAAGCTTTCATAGCATTGAGCACTGGCATCATTCGCCCAAACGACTATTCAGGCAACTCCTCGATGCCTTGAGCCCAGGTGGTTTGTTTCTTGTTTGCGCACCGAACTGTGTGAACCTCCGAAAACGCATTTCTGTGCCGTTTGGCTTCGGCAGGTGGAGCCCAATGAGCAGTTGGTATGAACAACCGGTCTTTCGCGGCCACGTTCGGGAGCCAGACACGCGCGATTTGCGTTGGATTGCTCGGGACCTGGATCTGACCGACGTAAGGATAATAGGGCGGAACTGGCTTGGGCACAGCAGCGGTCGACTGTCGACACGGATTGCCACTTCCATGTTTGACCGTGTGCTGAGACCGTTTCCGAGCCTTTGTTCCGATATCTACCTGATTGGATTCAAGGCACATCGCTGACGTCCTGAGAGGGCCTCGCGCATTCGGGACGGGCAAGTTGCACTACTTGACATGGAGGGGCCGGTGAAGATTCTAACTGTCCATAACAAATATAAGTTCCGCGGCGGCGAGGATGAGTCGCGAGAAGCCGAAGATCGCCTCTTGGTCTCCAAAGGCCACGAGATCAGGCAGATTATCTTCGATAACAGGACCATACAAGGGGCCGGGGCACTGAAAGCCGGCCTGAGTGCTTCCTGGTCACCACGGTCTTATCGGAAGGTTAACCGGGCAATCGACACGTGGAAACCAGACGTCCTGGACGTACACAATTTCTTTCCGCTTGCGTCTCCGGCTGTACACCATGCAGCGTGGAAGCTGGGTGTACCGGTGGTCCAGACTCTGCACAATTTCAGGCTGCTTTGTCCGGGGGCGCTTCTGTTCAGAAAAGGCGCCCCGTGTGAAGACTGTATTCATAGTTGGTTTCCATGGCGCGGCATCGTGCACCGCTGCTATCGGGGAAGCGCGCTAGAGACTTCGGCCGTTTCGCTGATGATCGCGGTCCACCAGACTTTACGTACGTGGGAAAGGACCGTCGCACAGTTCATTGCCACCTCGGAGTTCGCAAAGCGGAAGTTCGTCGAGGCCGGCTTTCCGGAATCGAGAATCATGGTGAAGCCCAACTTTGTGCTGGACCCCGGTGGGCCTGGCACGGGGGGCGGAGAATTTGTTTTCGTGGGGCGGCTTACACCTGAGAAGGGTGTGAGAACCCTGCTCGCAGCGATGGCCCTGACGAATCCGTCTGTTTCGCTGGCGGTTGTGGGCGATGGCCCGCTGGAAGCGGAAGTGCGGAGCGCCGCCGCAAGAGATCCACGGATCCGCTATTTGGGACGGATCTTACAAGCAGAGGTCCTGGATCTGCTCGGCAGGGCGACGGCTCTGATCTTCCCATCCGAATGGTATGAGACCTTCGGCCGTGTTGCCGCCGAAGCATTTGCGCGCGGAACCCCGGTGATCGCGGCGCGGATCGGAGCCGTTGCCGAAATCGTGGATGACGGGCGCACCGGGTTTCATTTCCAACCGGGCGACGCTCGGGACCTTGCGCGCGTAATCGACGTCGCGCATGGCAGTCCGGAGAAACTTGCGTCGATGCGCCGGGAGGCCCACCGTGAGTTCGAACTGAAATACACCGCCAAACGAAATTACGAGCTGCTGATGACTGCATACGGGCGCGCTATTGCGAACCGCTGATCCGATGTCAACCGCAATCGCACAGGAGTCGATTCTCGGCACGAGGGTGAACGCAACCAGCTATCTGCACGCCGCCATTGCGGTTTGCGAATGGGCGGGGCGGCGAGAGTCGAAGTACGTCTGCATCGCCAGCGTCAACAACGTGATGGAGGCGTACGATTCACAGGCATTTCAGCTCGTCATGAATCAGGCTGACCTTGTGACACCCGATGGAATGCCGCTGGTATGGGGTCTGCGGTTATTGGGGCAGGGAAGCGCGACCAGGGTCTATGGCCCTGACTTGACGCCGATTGTGCTCGAGAGCGCCGCTGCGGCGCAAATACCGGTCGGCTTTTACGGTGGGTCGCCCGAGGTTCTTTCGAAGCTCATCGAGGTGGTACGCCGGCGTTTCGGAAAGGCCGAGATAGCGTACTCCTATTCGCCTCCCTTCCGCCCGCTATCCCCAGAGGAAGACCAGAGAGTCGTTGAGGAAATCAACCAGTCCGGAACGCGAATCCTATTCGTGGGACTGAACACTCCGAAACAGGACTACTGGATGGCCGCGCACAAGGGACGCGTGCAAGCCGTGATGATCGGCGTCGGCGCAGCGTTTGACTTTCTCGCGGGAACCAAACCGCAAGCCCCGCGTTGGATGATGGGCCTTGGTCTGGAGTGGCTGTTTCGGCTCGCCACCGAACCGCGCCGCCTGTGGAAGCGGTATTTGAAGCACAACCCGAGGTTCGTAGTTCTTTTTGCCCTACAATTGCTTGGCGCGAAGTTCGGCCGAGCAACGGCCGCGCAGAGCGGCACATAACTTCACTCAAACTGGAACCCTCATGTCTACCGCCGATCAGACAGCGCGGCCTACTTCGTCTCCGCTGAACGGCATGGCTGCCGAAGCCGCGGCCGTCCGCCAATTAGCCTATTCGCCGGCGTACATGACCGCGACGTTGGCGGCCACGGACTTATGGATGTTGAGCGCAGCGGTTGTGGCAGGCTTCGCGCTGTGGCGCTTGGTGAATCCGACAATCCCGCCGTTCCATTGGGAAGTGCTTCTCCTGCCGCTGTGTTGCGTGGGCGTGTTCGCCGGCACCAGCCAGTACCCCGGCATCGGCTTGATCGCCGTCGAGCACCTGCGCCGCATCTGCAGGGGCGTCAGCACGGTCTATCTCCTCTTCCTCTTCGCCATGTTCTTCACGAAGGGGTCATGGGCCAACTCGCGGGGCGCCCTGATGCTCGCGTGGGCTCTTTCCATGGCGTTGGTTTCCTGCGGCCGCAATTTCGCTATCCATGCGATGGCCAGTCGCTCGTGGTGGGGCGTACCGGTGTTGGTGATTGGGGCCGGGACCACGGGACGGGCTACGGTCCGGACCTTGAACGCCAACCGCGTGCTGGGGTACCGGCCTGTGGCGTTCCTGGACGACGATCCGCAAAAACACGGAGTGTGCGACGGTGTTCCGGTTGTTGGAACGCTCGATGACGCTACGTGGGTCGCCCGGGATTTCGGCGTCGGCTACGCCATTCTGGCCATTTCCAACATCCCGCGCCAGCAGCTTGTAGGGCATCTTCGCCGCTGGAGAAGGGTGTTCCCAAGAATCCTGATCATCTCCGAGATGGCCGGCATCACCAGCCAATGGACCGAACCGAGGGACCTGGGCGGAATGATCGGTTTCGAAACCCGGCAAAAGCTGTTGAACCCCTTGGCGCAGTGGATCAAGCGGACGCTCGATCTGGCCGCCGCATCCTTCGGGCTGCTGGTTTGCGGGCCGCTGCTGGGCGTGTGCGCCTTGTGGATTCGGAAAGCCAGTCCAGGGAACCCCTTCTACACGCAGGAGAGGGAAGGGCGCGACGGAACCACGCTGCGCATCCTGAAACTGCGAACGATGTTTCTCAATGCGGATGAGATGCTGGAGTCGCACCTGGCTGAGAACTCATCGGCACGGGAAGAGTGGGAACGGTTCTGCAAACTGAAGCACGACCCTAGAATTCTGCCCGGAGTCGGTCATTTCCTGCGGAGAACCAGCCTGGATGAGTTGCCCCAACTGTGGAACGTTCTTAAAGGCGAGATGAGCCTGGTGGGGCCACGGCCGTTCCCGGCGTACCACAACGCGCGTTTCGATCCGGAATTTCTCCAGGTCCGCACGCAGGTTCGCCCCGGCTTGACCGGACTGTGGCAGGTCTCCGCACGTAGCGACGGGGACCTGGAGGTCCAGCAGTCGTTAGACGGCTACTACATTCGCAACTGGTCGCTCTGGCTCGATATCTACATTCTGGCGCGTACGGTTCGGGCCGTGCTCGCCCCGCGCGGCTCGTACTGATGGGCCGCGGCCCGCGTGGATGCATTTTCCCATGAAAATGGAGAGCGCGAATTGAAAAGCGAGAACCGCGAGAACGATCAGCGTGGCTTTCATGCCATTCTTCTTCCGACCCCTTCAGGACGTATCGGCCGAAATCGCAAATTCCTGAAGGCGTCTCCCAAGAAAAACGTGCGATTCCACTTGAATAGAGGAAAACTGGCGGCAAAGCTCTCACACATGCGTCGCGAATTCATCCAAATGGCTGGGTCTAATGGCACCTGTTGAACCGGCGCCTGTCGAATCGGCGCCGGATGAACCGGTCCGGCGCGCCATCGTCTCACAAGCCGTAGTCCGCATTGCCGCATGGGTCTGGATTGCGCTTCTGATTGCCGGGTCCCTGCAACCGGCCAGGCCGGGCTTCGTCAAGGGCCTCCACCGGGAAATCCATTGGGTAGGATTCGCGGGAGCGGCAGTGCTGCTCTGCTCCCTGTCCAAGACCCGCCGCCGGGAAATCCTGGGTGCCAGCGCCGTTTTCCTTCTGGGCGTGTCACTGGAAGTTCTGCAGCATCTGATATATCGGAACCATCTGGAGTGGCGCGACATGGGTGACGACGGCATTGCCGTCCTGGTCGCCTTCGCGCTCTACCGTCTGACGGGTGCCTGGAAGGCCAGGCCCGACCCAAGTTCGTAGTGGAAACTGGGAGGCTTGGGCGAGCGGAGGATCACACGAGTATTGTCGCCCGCAATCACCTTGGAATCAGCAACTTCTCGCCGTGGGAGGGACCTCTCGGGAGGCGCGCGTGCAATCCTTGGACATGATTGCAGCTCATATAGCAAGAAATGTACCAGGCCTGCAAATGCCGAAGACGAACGGCGAGCCCGGCCGGCCCGGCATCCACAGTGAGGGCGCGGTGATAACCGGCCAGATATCCACCCAGCACGCATTCTGCATGGAGGCAAGCCGCCTTCTCCAGCAGCAACGCCGCCTGAGGGGAGCTCCCGCTGACCCGAATCAGGACCCAATCCTCCGCTTCCACCTTCGGCTGGACACGCCGCGCTGACGACGGATGCGGGTGGGCCTTGGAGGGCCATCCCGCGTGGAACCTCAGTTCTTCGACCCTATTTCACGGCCTTTTCAGTCATAAAGGAGCATCCAAATGAACGTGAGAGCTTTTGCGTTTGCCACAGGAACCCTGTGGGGATTCCTGCTCTTTGCGTATACTTTACTGGAGGCTGCGCGCGGCCTGGGGACCACCCTGAGCCGGCTGTCGGCCCTCTATCCTGGGTATTCCGTCAGCTATCCGGGAAGCGTGGTCGGTCTGGTTTATGGATTCGTCAGCGGAGCACTCGTCGGCGCGGCCTTCTGCTGGCTTTATAACCGATTCGCCGGGGCGTCCAGCGCGCCGAAAGTGAAATCAGCCTGAGACGCCGCATTTCGCACGCCGGGGGCGCGAGACTGAAGTGCGAGACCCGAGTTGGTTGAGTATCGAGCGAAGCCATCAAGCTTCTTCACGCAGGTTGGAAGAAGCGCAGGTCTGGACAGTACTGCCCCCCAGATAAACCCTGATAAACCTTGTACATTCGCCCCTGCGGATCTATAATAGGAATCCGAACGAATGGAGCCAAGCATGGAAGACACCGCGAACACCACTGCGGCCACCGTTGGTGCCGCGAAGAGGCCCTACCAGAAGCCCGCATTCCGCCATGAACAGGTCTTCGAGACCATGGCTCTAACCTGCAACAAGGTGCCGACCAGGGGCTGCGGCTCGTTCAGGAGTTGAGGCTCGGTCGCACAACGAGTTCTGCCTGACGCATCTGGACTCTCCTCCCGTCGCCCCGTGCGACTCCACTCGGCCCTGGGGCTGCCTGTAGTAACAGTTGAAGCCTTCTTTTCATTCCCGCATGTTCGAAGAAGCCCAAACCAAGTGCGTCCTGGCGGCGGAGCTGATCCGCAAGTACGGCAAACTCCGCCTTCGCGTTACCGGCCTCAGCATGTTGCCGGCCGTTTGGCCTGGCGACATCGTCACCATCCAGCGCAGGGAACCCTCCGCGTTGCTCCCCGGTGACATCGTGCTGGTCGAGTGCCAGGGCTGCCTCCGCCTGCACCGCTTCATCGCCACCCGGGAAGATCGCCACATCATCACTCGCGGCGACAGCCTTCCCGACGATGATCCGCCTGTCTTGCCCGAAGAGGTTCTCGGCATCCTCACTTCCATCCAGCGCCGCGGCTCCGTCTTCTCCCCGCGAAAACGCCCCTCCAGGTTCGCCTGTCTGTTCTCCGGCTCACCGCGCCTCAGTGCCTGGCTCATCCGCATCGCCTTTCGCCTCCGCCGCCTGCTCGGCCCCACTCCACCACGGGAGACCCCAACCCTTGTCCCCTGAGCTACATTCCGTCCAGGTCGAGGTCGGTGGCACTGCCATTCGTATTCTCACTGATGACCGTCATTTCCAGGCCATGCTCCTCTCCCGCTATGGCTCCTTCGTCAACCCCGCTGCCCAAGCCGCGTTGCAGCTCTCTGTCCAACTCCTCTCCTCCGGCAATCCCGAAGGGGCCGACGTCCATGTGGCCGTCCTGAACGGCGGCTGGTCCATCTGGCGCGGCGACTTCCACTGCGTCTGGGACCCCGCCTCGGGGACCGGGTCCGTTGAACAGACCGCCAACCCTTACTCCATAGATACCGTCCTGCGCATTATTCATACCCTCGTCCTTGCCCGTAGTGGCGGCTTCCTCCTCCACGCGTCCAGCGCCATCCGCAACGGTCGCGCCTTCCTGTTCTCCGGGCTTTCCGGTGCCGGGAAAACAACCCTCGCGCGTCTGGCTACTCCGGACGTTCAAGTGCTCACCGACGAGATCTCCTATCTCCGCTCCGGTAAATCCGGTTACACCGCCTTCGGCACCCCATTCTTCGGCGATCTCGGCATCGTCGGTGAGAACGTCAGCGCTCCCGTCGTGGCCCTATACTTCCTCGCCAAGGGAGAGGACAACCGCATCGAACCCGTGCCGCTCGCCGAAGCCGCCCGCCTGCTTCTTCGCAACATCCTCTTCTTTGCGGAAGACCCCGAGCTGATCAAGCTGGTCTTCCAGTCGGCTTGCGATTTCCTCCAGGCCGTCCCAGCTTACCGCTTGACATTCGTCCCCGATACCCGAGTCTGGGAGTTGATCCGATGAACCACAAATACATTGCCCGCAGCACCGAAGTCGCCGCCCGTATGCTCGGAGGCGAGATGATCGTCATGTCCGCCGCCGATTCAAGCCTCTTCACGCTTAACGAACAGGCCACCGCCATCTGGGAAGCCGCCGACGGTGTCACGCCTCTCCGCGCCCTCGTCGATCGCGCTGTCTGCGAAGTCTTCGATGTCGATCCCGCGGTGGCCTATAGCGACGCCGAAACCTTCGTCACCGAGCTTGCCTCCCACGGCGTTCTCCTCCTGTCCGATTCCCCCATCCCCCCGCGGGAGCAATCAGCGTGAGCGCCCTCCTCCAGGAAGTCATGGACCGGGCCCGCCTCCTGGGAGTCCCGTTCGACGTTCACCTGGACCTGACCTGGCGCTGCAATGAGCGCTGCGTCCACTGTTACCTCGAGCATGCCTCCCCAGACGAAATGTCCGCTCCTGAGTACCGCGGCCTCCTCGATCAATTGGCCGAGGCCGGCGTTTTCTTTCTGACCTTCAGCGGCGGCGAGCCCCTCCTCCGCCCTGATCTCTTCGAGATCCTCGCCCACACTCGTGGCTTGGCTTTTTGTGTGAAACTCAAGACCAACGCATCCCTGATCGGCCAACGCGAGGCCGATCGCATCCGCTCTCTCGGCATCCACGAAGTCCACGTCTCCCTGTATTCCCACCGCCCCGAAGCTCACGATGCCGTGACCCTGATTCCCGGCTCCTTCGAGCGCTCTCTCCACGCAGTCCGTCTACTGCGTTCGCTCGGACAGAAGGTGGTCTTCACGCACATCGTCACCCGGCTCGCCTCCGGCGACGACGCAGGCGTGTGCGCGCTGGCCGGCGAGTTGGGCGCCGGCTTCCGCATTGACCCCACCATCACCCCGAAGATCGATGGCGATTCTTCCCCTCTCGCCCTCAACGTCCCCCATTCCGAACTCGTCCGCATAGTCACCAGCCCGGAGTATGTCGGAAATGTCGAAGCGTTCTGCGCGCCCCCCAAACCGCCCGATCCCGCCGCTCTGGACGGGATTCTCTGCGGCGCCGGCCACAACCATTGCTACATCGCTCCCAATGGCGAGGTCTTCCCCTGCGTCCAGTTTCCTGTCTCGTGCGGCAACGTGCGGCGGCAAGGGTTTCTCGATATCTGGCGCCATTCCCCCGCCATGAACGAAGTCCGCTCCGTCCGCGTGCACGATCTCCCCGTGTGCGCACCGTGCAGCCACATTGCCAATTGCACACGCTGCCCCGGCCTCGCTCTCATGGATGGAGACGTCCGCGGCCCCTCCCTACAGGATTGCGAGAAGTCCTGGGCCCGCACCGGCCTGGTACCTACGGGCTGCCCGGCACCTCTCGATCTCACCGCATGAGCATGCACCTCCTGATCGAGTGTGCGCGCGCCCGCCCGGATGACGCTGCCATCCGCTGCGCCGCCGCCGCAGTCGCGGACTGGAACCAGCTCCTCGATCAAGCCGCTGGCCACGGCATGGCCCCGCTCCTGTTCGCGTGTCTCTCCAGGGCATGCCCGGACATCGTGCCGCCCCCTGTTCTCGGCCGCCTGCGCGAGAGGTTCGAAGCCGTGGCCCGTACCAACCTCAAACTCGCTGCCGAGTTGGTCCGCCTCGTTGCCCTGTTTGATCGCGCCGGCATCGAAATCGTCTCCTTCAAAGGCCCCGCCATCGCATGGTCCCTCTACGAGAGTCCCGCGCTGCGGCAGATGAGCGACCTCGACCTGCTGGTCCGCCCCGCCGATGCCCAGCGTGCCGCCGATCTCCTCGTGGCCTCCGGCTGCCGGCCCGCCTGCGGCATCGACCTCCGATTCTTCCGCTCGCGCCGCGAGTTGCTGCTCACCTCGCCCGCTGGTGTCGACCTCGACCTCCATTTGGCCCTGGCGCCCTCCCAGTTCTGCCATGCGCTCGACCTGGACCGCTTCTGGTCGCGGCTCGTGACCGTCTCCGTCGCCGGCCCCTCCATCCGTAGCCTGGCGCCCGAGGACCTGCTCGTCTTCCTCAGCGTCCACGGCGCCAAGCATTTCTGGTGTTCCCTCCATTGGCTCTGCGATCTCGCACGCCTCATCGGTCGCACCGCACTCGATTGGGACGCCGTTATGGCCTACTCGCGAGCCCGCCGCATCTCGCGCACTGTGTCCGCCGGCCTGTTGCTCGCCGCCGATGTCCTCGGTGCCGCGGTCCCAGCCGAAATCCTTGCCCGCGCGCGCGCCTGTCCGCGAACTTTACGAATCGCATCCCGTGCCCAGCTCTGGCTCCACGGCCGCCCCGTGCCTCCAGTTACCATGCCCTTTGAGCTTGGCTTCCAACTCAGCCTTCTCGAACGTCCCTCCGACAAACTCCGCCTCTGCTGGGGCCTCCTCGCGCCTGGGCCAGTCGATGTCGAATCCCTCACCCTTCCCCGCTCTCTCTTCCCCGTGTACTACGCTTTCCGCCCCCTGCGCCTCATAGCGATGTACAGCGGCTTTGCCGCTCGCCGTGTTTGGGCCGGCACTTGCCACCGCGCGTAGCCAGCCAAAATGGGCACATGGCGCGTTCGCCCAACCGCCGCAGCGCTGAGCCAGCGCCGGCAGTTGCCCAACTCCGTACAGCCTCCGCCGAATACACCGAAGAGACAGGGCTCCAGACAGGGCGCAAACTCTGCCTTGTGAAGGCGAAGACGGCTCTAATGCAACTCGCAGAGCCAAAGGATGGCGGTTTTTTGAACGAAATGGGCCCCACAAGTCCAAAATGAGAATTCCGGCTTGGATAAGAGTAATCCGCAGTAGCGGCTGGGAAGGCATCACAAGAAAACCTTGGTCGGTCTTGAGCCTGGCACTGAGTCCAAAGGGTGACAGCAGAAGTAGTGGCACAAGCCGAAAGATTCTCGTCGCCTGCTCGATGGAAGAGCGGCTCGACCCATATCGCCACGGTGCTATCGCTATATTTCGGCATCGACCTGGTTCTGCCCCAGGACTACTGGGGCTACCGAGAGCAGAACTTGATTCCAGCGCAGATGGAGGAGTACTTGGATCGGCCCTTCGTTGCCCAGATGCACGTCCGGCCGCACGTGTCCAACATCGATCTGATTCGACGGTATGGGCTCTCGGTCGTTTACGTCTGGCGGAACCTCGGCGATGTGATCGTCTCGTTCGATGACCACATCCGCCTGGACGATTATCGAAACCCAGTGTGCTATGTCGACGACCGCGATCGTTATCTCGCACTGCCCCAACAGCATCGATACCGGTACTTGATCCAGAATGCAATCCCGTGGTACATCGCCTTCTATTTGTCGTGGCGGCGCGCGTTGCCAACGGTGGCCGGCATCAAGACATCGTACGAGGATATGGTCGCGCAGCCCCAAGCGTTTTTCACGCGGATTATCCAGGGACTGGGAGGAGAGATCGAACCGGAGCGACTCAGCGCGATTCTTCAATTGAAGCACCGTCACACCAGGTTCAACCGGGGAGTTGTTGGGCGCTCTGTGGAGCGGCTCTCGGATGAGAACAAGGGCCTGTTGGAGGATTTGCTCCTGGGCCACATTGAGGACTTATCGGAGCTCTGGTTGGAACTGCCCTGGCGGGACAAGACGGATGCAGCCAGAGCGCCAGTTTCAAGTCAGTCCCTCTTGCATGAACTGGCGTGCTGTCCGTACAACCGTGATGCTGGCGTGGTGAGCGCCACTACTCCCTACCTCCGCATCGAGACCACCGGACCTGACTTCTTCTTTGTCGTCCCCTCGACGGTGTTCGCCGTGCAAGAAGGCAGGTCGGCAAGGCTGAAGTTGATTGTCCGTGGCCAGTTCGGCTCGATTTTCACCCTGCTTTGGCATGGGGAAGGGGAAGACTTCTCGGAGGCCAGAGCCATGCAACGGGCCTATGACGGTCATGGCTGCGTCCGCACCGTGGAGTTCCCTCTTGGTGACGTGTCGGGGCATCCGACCAGTTTTCGGCTCGGTTGCTTCAACGGCAACCAAGGCTCTGGAATCGGCGAGATTCTGGAAATAGTGAAATTGGAAGCCTAACCTCCTTTTCTCCTAATCAGTTCACAAGGCACGGGGCCAGGTCCTTCAACGCGTGGTCGCTCAACCGCCGCAGCGCTGAGCCGACGCCGCACAGATGGCTCACTGTTGCCGGACTTCGTTCAACCTCCACTGCTGCATCGGTGTCGACGGAGGCGGCGCATGCAGCAAAATCAGGCGGCCAGCACGCGGGGGCCGCAGAGGTTTTTGCGGAATGCATTGGAAAGGCAGGGCTTCCCTGCTTTGGATTCTACCGGCCGGGCGACAACCCCGCCCTTTTTGAGCGACAGCCGAAGCCTTCCATTAATCCAGTTCCTGCTGTCTTGACGAAGCGCAGATTTGCTTTTGGGGGGGTACTAGCCCAAATAGGCTAGACAGGGCTTGCAGGTCCGAGGGCCGTTTGATACATTGAATCGGATACGGCAGTCCAGAATAGAAACTCCGGGTACAACGGAATTGGCCGGAGTTCTGGAATGGAGGAAACTTTGCGAGGACTATTCTTTTTCGGCTTGCTAGCGTGCCTTGCGCCGCTGAGCCAGGCGAGCCTGATTGGCACCACGGTCACAGGGGTTATGAACGTCGCCGGCGATCCAACAGACAATTGGTACGATCCTGCAAACGGCTTCGTTCCGACGACCGGCTACCAGAACTCGGCGAGCAACTCTAATTCGCCCACGGTTACGATTGTGGGTGGGAACGAGTTTGGCTATAACGACGGCTTTAACCTGGACGTCACCAGCTTCGGCGCCGGCGGCTTCATGGTCACGGATTCGGTGGAATCCGGTGGGTCCAACATCGCCATGACATTCACGTTCACCGACACCGCGTTTTCCGGTGCCGGCATTAGTGAGGTCTCCAGCACGTTCTCGGGCTTGACGTATGGAATCGCAGGAGATGTGATTACGGTCAACATTCCTGCAGCCGATGTCACGGCGGGTAACACGCTGTCGGCTTCCTTCGTGCTTACTCCGGAGCCGTCGAGTTTTGCGTTGCTGGCAAGCGGCCTGATTGGAGCGTTCGTTTTGGCAGGGCTGCGCAAGCGCTCGACCCCGGCGAGGCGATAACAATCACTTCGTCCTCGCCGCCCCTGGCCACTTCAGTCTCCATCTCGCGCCGCAGTTGGTTTATCCTGCGAATCGCTCGGGCTACTCCGGCCTCCGTCGATCCCAACTCATATTCCTGATCGCCGTATCGGCCCACGAAGGTGCCCGATTCCACTCGGATGAATCCTGGGTCGTCTGTGCGCTGAGCCAACTCCAGATAGGCGGCATCGTACACGGATAGCCGGTGAGCGCGGGCCAGCCGGAGGACTGAGTTTTCGGCAGGAGATTGGTCCACCCGGAGTCGGAGCAGTTGCTCTAGATGCGCCAGGAATTGGCCGACGTGGTCGCGTTTCTCGACGGCTGCGGTTAGAGCGGTCTGGAACTCGGCGCGGAACTGCTGCTCCTGTTCCGAGGAGACCAGTTCCGCAGTTTCGATCAGAGCCGCCAGTTGATCCTCGATCACATACAGCGGCGCGCGCGCTGCCGCAATGGGTGGCCCGCAAAAGGTGAGCACGCCCAGGGGGCGAATCCTGTGGCGAGTGTCAGTGTGTGTGTAGGGCCATACGGCGCCGCTCCTCCTTGTCCGGTCGCAAACGCTGCGACGACGTAACTAACAACCCGCCTATCCTTCTGCCAAGCTGTTCGACCTCAAGAGTGCACATCGCGGCAAAAGGCTCTCCTGGAGGATTGACCTGCCCAGGACGTTCCCGGTCAGTCGTTCAGGACGATATTCAGCAATCGCCGCTGCGCTCGGCGTGTCCATATCTATGCAGGCGAAATCCGCAATGGAGCCTGCGTTCCCCACAAGCGGCATTGGCTGAAGTTGGCCGAACTCGTGGGAGTCGCGCCGGGAGGGTGACAACGGTTTCTCCGGCAAGCCCACTTCATGACCGTCATCGTAGGGCAGGCCGGGCGAGAGCGTTTTCCCACACAGTTTAGGTGAACGGGACATCACGGGACTAGTCTCGGCGCCGGGCCGCAGCGCCGCGAGCGCCTCGGGGTATTCAAACGTGGTACACGTCAGCAATCCTCGGGAGATCTGATTCCAGGTGTAGTCACGGCCGCACCTCAAACCGTCTTTATGGCAGACATGGAAATCGGAAACCGCCAGCCTGAACAATGGTGCCACCGGTGAGCGATGGTTTGTCGCCGACAGCGTCGGCGCAACACCGGGTTGCCGCGCTCTATTCGGCCGCACGTGACGGCGTGTTTCGTTACCTTCTGGCTCTCGGGCTGGACGCGGCGAGGGCCCAGGAGGTGACTCAGGACGCTTTCCTCCGGTTATACGTCGCCCTTCGGGACGGGGCGGCCATCGACGATGCTAAAGCCTGGGTCTACCGCGTGGCACGCAATGCCCGCATTGATAGTTTGGACCGGAACGGCAGGGAGTCGCCGTATTCGGCGGCCATCGCCGAGACGATAGCCAGTTTTGCCAAGAACCCGGAGCAGGAGTTGATCGAAAAGGAATGGCTCGAAGGATTCCAACTCGCTATCGAAAGCCTCTCGCCGCAGCAGCGAACCTGCCTGGAACTCCGCGGGCAGGGTTTGCAGTACTGGCAGATTGCGGAAGTGTTACAGGTGCGAACGTCGACCGTGGGAGAATTTCTGCGGCGTGGGATCAAGCAAATGAGGAGGTGGAACCAATGCCGGAAATAGAACACCCTACGGAAGAACTGTTGTCGGCCCTCTTCGAAGAGCAATTGCCCGCGGCCGAGATCGAACGTCTTCTCGCGCACCTGGATTCCTGCCCGATCTGCGAACGGCGCACCGGCCTCATGGATCCGGCATTCGCGCGGTATCAGCGCTGCCGCGAACTCATCGCACCCCGGCTTCCCGGGCCGCCGCGGCCCTGGGGGGACATCGTGGCGGAAATGCAGGAGGTGGAGCGCGCGCGGCGGACGGCTCCCAGGCACGGGAGAACACGCGGCGCGATGCGCCGTTGGATGGGTGCGCTCGCCGCTGCGGTTTTGGTGGGTGCGATTCTCTTCTGGCCGCAACGCAGTTCGGAGTTGCGCGCCGACACGCTGTTGCTGAAAGCCAGAAGCGCGACGCCACCCCGATCGGCGAATTCGCGGTTGACGGTGCGGACTCCCAGGTCCACCTTTGTCCGGCCAGCGGTCTTGTCCGACACGACATCGGAAGTTCGGGAAATGGCTGCGATCCGAGCGCGGTTCGTCGCCGCGCAATATGACTGGAGCGATCCTCTCAGTGCAGGCGCTTACGCAAACTGGCGGGCGAGAATCAGGCACCATACCGCAAAGGTGTCCGAGGACCACGGGCAGTCCACCATCCGCACGATCGCGGACCAGGGGCCCATCGCGGAAGCCTCGCTCACCCTGGATGCAAGGGATCTGTCGCCGGCGAGCGCACGGTTTGTCTTCTCGCCGCAGGATTGGGTCGAGATCGCCGCCGCGCCGGATGCGCCCGCGGAATTGGGGCCGCTGGCGTCGGCGCCGGGCGGTGCAGCGGCGGCGCGGCCCGAATCCGCCTCGGAACCTAGCGTCGCCGAACGGGAGCTCATGACGCGCCTGGCGATCGACCGCCTGGGCGCAGATGCGGGAGAGCCCATCGACGTGAATGTGGAACCGGACGGCCGCATTGTGGTTACGCCTTACCGGTTGGGAGAGGCGCGGGAGAGCCAGCTTCGGGCCGGTTTGCAGGGCATCGAGCGCGTCACCGTGCGGTCCCCGGAGGCATCGGAACGACAGGCGGAGTCTCCCGCGTCTTTGGCTGGCGCGGACCCGGCCATCGACGCGAGTAATGCGATCGCCTCGCGGGCGCATCTGTTAGACCAGCTCGCCGAGCGCTTCCCTCCGGAGACCGAAGCCGGGTTAAGTTCGGCATCACGAAAAGATCTGCGCGAGATGCGAGTGCGCCACGCGCGTGCGTTAGAAGGCGACATTGACGCGCTGGCCCGAGTGCTGGCGAAAACCCTGCCTCTGCCGTCATCGGTGTCCGGGGTTCCCGAAGGCAATCCGGTTCCGCAAGCGCTGCTGGAATCGGCGGTCACGGTGAATCGGATGGTCGCCAGCCTTTACGCCGAAAAAGCTGGCCGATGGGTCCGCACGGCAGCGCCTGGGCGAAGAACTCGCGCGCTTGCGGTATCTGGCGCACCGGTATTCGCAGGAGGTGCAGCGTTGAGAATCGTCCTAGCCGCGATTTTCGGCGTGCACCTGGTTGCCGTGGCTTCCGGCCGCGGAACTGGGCCGCCTGGAAGGCGCCGTTCGCGACGCATCTCAGGCGGTGGTTCCCGGTGCGCTGGTCTCCTCGATTCAGGAAGAGACCGGGTTTCAGTTTGTCGCCGCGTCCGACTGCAACGGAGAATACCGCCTCACCGTGCCGGCGGGCCACTACAACATCGTCGCCCGGCGGGTGGGGTTTCGCACGGTCTCTCGCCTGAGCGTGGTGGTGACGGCCGACGCCACGCGGAAGGTTGACTTCGAATTGCATCCGGATTCCGTTTTCGAGACCATTACGGTCTCCGATTCGGTGACGCCGTGGGGCCGCACCGACTCCCGCTGCGTAATCGTCGTGCGGCCGGACGATCTCGACGGACTGCCGAGCCGCGACCGCACCGTCACGGGGCTCCTGCGCGACGCGCCGGGTCTGCTCCTCACTCCCGCCAACGGGGGCGAACCCGGCCAGGTGTCCAGCCTGGGAGCGCGGCCGGACTCGAACAATTACCTGGTGGACGGATTGAGCGCCAACAACGCGGTCGCCGGTGCCGGATGGCCGAGTTTCCTGCCGGTGGCCTCTCTCCCGGCCATGTCAGCGTTGGGCACCACCCACGATCTTGCCGTCCTTGACGCCATCGAAGAAGTCGCCATCGATCCGCAAGGTCTCGGCACGGGGACAAGCCAGGCGGCGGGCGCCATCATCATGGTCCGCACGAAATCGGGAACCGATCAATTTCATGGTTCGGCATTCGGCATTTTGCGGCCGGGCGGGTTCGCCGCCAACGATTGGTTCGCCAATCGAAATGGAATGGACGGCGGCGCCAACCTCCTGACTGACGGCGGTGCTTCCGCGGGTGGCCCTCTGATGCGTGATCGAACCTTCTTTTTCGCCGCGGCCGAGATCCTGCACTTGCGGCAGGACTACTCCTGGATTACCACGGTGCCGTCGATGACGGAGCGCGTGCTGGCTCCAGCCACCCTGCAGCCCTTTCTCGATCAGTTTCCCGTGCCCAATGGCCCGGCGTTGAACTTCGGAATCGCCGAGTTGCGAGGCAGCAAGTCCTATCCAGGCGGGCTCGACGCGGGTTCCCTTAGGCTCGACCACCGCCTGCGGCCGCGAACCTGGGCCTTCTTGCGCGCCGCAGTCACACCCTCATGGAACGAGCTCGGCTACGCTCAGGTGAATCTTTCCCGGTACCGCAACACCGTGGCCGCTCTCGGTGTGACTCACGAAGGTTCGCGCTGGACACACACCACGCGCATCGGTTTCCGCCGTGCCGTGGCGGAAACCAGGTTACTCGCCAACCCCGAGACCGCCGATTTCTATTCCGCGTTCCCCAGCATGGCGGCCGATTTCCTCAGCCTCAGCGTCGGCGGCGCCGGCTCCATCTCACTCGGCCAGAGCGGCAGCAACCGGCAGGACTCGATTGAGATCTCACACACCGCCGCCCTGCGGATCGGCCGTCACAACCTACAGGTGGGAGCGGACTACCAGCAACTGCAGCCGCTGCGCAACGGACCGGTCGAGGGGCTTACCATCGCGTTCAGCACATATAATGACCCTACCTATGCACCTGCGGCGCCGGTCTGGGTAACTCAGTCGGAAGTACCTCTGAATGCCCTTCGCCTGAATCAGGCGTCTGCCTTCCTGCGCGATACGTGGAGTATCTCTCCGCGTCTCACCGTCGTGTTGGGGATGCGCGCCAACTGGCTTGGCGCTCCGCCGATTCCCATGGCACCCTATCTTCGTTCGGTCGACGAAACCGGTTCGTCGATCCAGCTCGCGCCGCTCGCGGCAGGGACGCTCTGGCATCCGGCCCTAGCGCCGGACCCGAGCGCCTCTCTCGCTTGGCGTCCCGGCATCGGCGGCGGCATGGTACTGCGGGCCTCCTGGAGCGAGATCCACAATAACGGATCTCAGGTTGCCGCCACCTTGTTGAACCCCGTGCCCGACTCTGCCTTACAAACAGTGGAGGGCGCCTCGGCCTACTTTTCCCCGATGAGCTTCGTTTCGCTGGCGTACGGCTTCTCTTCGGACCTGCGGCTGCCGGTGACCAGCCGTTGGTCGGCTTCCCTGGAACGAGAGTTACCGCGTCTCGGCGTCATGCAGGTTTCCTATTCGGGGATGTCCTCCGCCAACCTGCTGCGGGTGGAAGACGCGGTCAATCCAGCGCCCGATCTTCCCAACCTCGCGCAACTGCTGTTCGCCACCAGCCACGGGACGGCCGTCTACCATGGCTTGAATGCCGTCTACCGGCGCCCAGTCGCCAGCGGGCTTCAAGGGCAGGTCGCATACTCCTGGTCGCATGCCATCGACACCGGATCGTCGAACTCTTCGCTCTTTCTGATTGCGCCCGGCTTGAGTGCGCAAAACGACCGGGGCGACTCCAGTTTCGACGCGCGCCAGACGCTGACCGCCGCAATCTCATATACTACCCCCACGCTGCGGCCATTCAGCGGGCTGTTGCGGCGCTGGGATCTCGGCACATTCTTCTACACGAGGACCGCTTTCCCCGTAGATGTTCTTTCCTCGGAATCTCTCGATGGATTTGCCATCGCGAACCTGCGGCCTAACCTGATTCCCGGCCTGCCGCTTTGGATTCCCAACGCGAACGTGGCCGGCGGCCGCCAATTGAATCCGGCGGCGTTCGCCCCGGCCGCCGCCATTCCCGGAAACCTCGGCAGGGATGCGGTACGTGGATTTGGCATGTGGCAGGCCGATTGCGCAGCCGGCCGTTCCTTCGCATTATACGAGAAGCTGCGTCTCTCGATTCGTGGGGAGATTTACAACTTATTCAACCATCCCCAGTTTGCCGACCCCATGCCGTATCTGAGTAACCCGATGTTCGGCCAATCGGGATCATCGCTGAACCTGATGATGGGAAGCGGCAGCCCAACCAGCGGGCAGTCTCCCGCGTTTCAAATGGGCGGGCCCAGATCTTTGCAAGTGTCGCTGCGCCTGAGTTATTAGAGGCAGGCGCTTTTTACGGATACTTATGAGGTCATTTTTATGACGAGTAAAACGAACATCATGCTAGCGCTCATGTTAGGCCTGGTTAGCGCCGGGACCGCGATGAGCCAACCTTCATTTACGATCACACAGCTTCCGAGTACGCTGCACCCGAATGACGTCATCGTTTGGGTAGGAGCCAATGGCCAGATGCTGGGCACCACCACCGATCCGGCAACCGGTATCATTCAGTGCGCTAAGTACCAAAACGGGGTGTGGAGCGTGTACTCGACTCCCGGTTACTCATGCTACGTGAATTCAGCCAACAAGAGCGGCCAGTTCGTCGGCTACTTGATGCCGCCGCTCAACGCGAACGGCACAGTATCTAACTACCCCTTTGCCAACCTGGATGGCACCTTCTTTGTTCCACAGCCTCCTGGCGTGACCTACGCAAGTTCCGGCGCTAACTCAAGCCAGGGCATGGCATATTCCATCAACGATAGCGGGGCCATAGTGGGCGAACTGTTCGGCGCCACTGGTGCCCCGGCCGAATACGCAGGCTGGATCTACTCGGGACTTCTCCAGTACCGGATGCTGGGTTCCGCCAGCCTTCCCTATACGGATGGATACGCCATGAACAACAGCGGAGTTGTCGCGGGCGCAGCCACTTTCGGCGCAACCGGAAGCGTCACATCCATGCATCCGGCCATTTTCTCGACCGATGGCAGTGTCAAGGACCTCGGCACTTTTGGCGGAGACCAGGGTTGGGCGTATGCCATCAACTCCAGCGGTCAAGTTACCGGATGCGCCAACAACACTACTACTTATACTCTCTTCTATGGCGTAACTCAGGGTTGCGAAGCCTTCCTCTACGACGGTATGACGATGCAGCGGATTCCGGTCCCCGGCACGAATTACCTGAGCCAGGGATTTGCGATCGACGACGCCGGCAACGTCATAGGCAATTACTACAAGGAGTTCAACAATTGGGGCGTACCGGACGGCTATTTCTATTACAGTAACGGCGTATTGTACATGCTGGACAGCACGATCATTTCGAACCTGCCTGCCGGGGCGAAGGTCGTCTCCGCAAGTTTTGTTAGGGGGACGAGCCAGATTCTGGCCGAACTTCTGTTAGCGAATCAAGCTACAGCCTGGTACCTGCTGACTCCGGCGGTTAACAACGCGCAGCCGGCCATTACCGCGGTTGTCAACGGCGCCAGTTTCGCGGCGCCCATTTCGGGCGCCAGTTGGATCACCATCGAGGGTGGAAACCTGTCCACGACCACGCGTCCATGGAACAGCGCCGATTTTGTGGGCAACAACCTGCCGACGCAGCTCGATGGTGTTTCGGTAACCGTCAACGGCGTCCCGGCATATCCCTGTTACGTCAGCCCGACTCAACTCAATGTGCTGGCTCCGGATGGCGTCGTTCCGGACGGTGCCAGTGCCGGCCAGGTTCAGGTGCAAGTTATGAATCTGCAAGGATCCAGCAGCGTCTTCACTACCAATGCGATCGCCGCGGCACCGGCATTCTTCGTGTCCGGTACCAAGTACGTGGCCGCGGAACATGCGAACGGTGTTCCTATCGGACCGGCGGCGCTCGGTGGGAACTTCACCCCCGCTCAACCGGGTGAAACCATTGAGTTGTATGCCACTGGTTTCGGTCCGATGAACCCCTTTAGTCCGGCCGGCCAGATCCTCGCCGCGCCGGCGCCTTTGGCAAATAACGTCACCGTCACGGTTGGAGGCCAGCCTGCGGTGGTCACGTACGCCGGCGTCGTCAGCAACGGCTTGGACCAGTTGAATGTCACCGTGCCGCCGGGTTTGCCGAATGGCGACGCGCTTGTCGTGGCGGCCATGTCCAACGGCTTCGGCCCGATTTACATAACGCAGCCTGGGTTAGCCATTACCGTGCAGCAGTAAGGTGATGTGGGGCAGGATGGCACGCTGCGGCGGGTGGGCAACCCTTCACCCGATTGGCTGATGGGCTTGGCCGATTGCCAATTGCTGCAGGATGTCATCCTGCCTAACAAACTCAGGAATTCCATTTCGCTCGTCGCAAGAACCCGCGGTTGCCAGGGGCCGTTCATCGCCGCACCCAACTGGCCGACCAGCTCGAACTTCAGATCCTACCAGGTCGCCAACCTTTACCGATTCCTGGCGCG
Organism: Bryobacterales bacterium; assembly: GCA_963843095.1. GTDB lineage: Bacteria > Acidobacteriota > Terriglobia > Bryobacterales > Bryobacteraceae > Bog-375. The sequence continues at coordinate 8,901 of CAWJLI010000001.1, read as the reverse complement.
AACAGTCCATCCGTCCGACAACCCGGATGAGTCCCGTGATACGCCGTTCCATGAAAGTGGCGTTGCTCGACCACCAGGAAACGTAGAATCGACCGGCATCCCGGCGCGGCCAAAGCCCAAGTCCGCGACCGTTATCGCGCCATATCGGCAACTATTCCGGCCAGATGGCCATCATTGGTCAGCGGGCGACGCGCCCCGGTCGAGAAGAAGTTTACCCGCCGGATTGCGCCAGACCCGCGCGATGGGTCGGGCGCCGCGACTCGATTGCGTCGAGTAGACTCCTCCGGAAGAGTAGAGCGGCACCAGCGCCTGCGAATTGAGCCACTGCTCCTCCAGCACAGCACGTCCGCAGGTCAGTTGGCCACCTGCATTCTGAGCATCCTTCCACGTGATGGCGAGTTTTCCGGCCTGGGCGAAGGCAGTGCCCCGAACCACTGCGTCGCCCTGGCGGACGGCAAATTCCACTGTGCTGCCGCCCTCCGCGCCGCCGCGCAACGTGCCGGTGCCGGTCATGCCTCCTGCTTCCACTGCGATCCGCTCGCCCTCAGCGCGAAAATCGACCTCCAAGTCCTCATCGCACGTCCACGCCCCGAGAACGCCCGGCGTGGTTTTTGCGGCCGCAACGGGCAGCGCGTAGAAAAGGCCTCCGATTTCGATCGTCCCGGCCCGCTTGCGATCCGGCGGCAAAGCGAAAAACGGAATCCCCGCAACCTGATCCCAAGCGTGGGCCGCATCCACGCCATCGCGCATCAGGTAACGATCATTCTTCAGGCGATAAACCGGAGCCGGCAGAAACAGTCGTGAATCGTCCAGCGAAAGCCGGTACATAAGCTGGTTGTAGTTGTAGCGCGGGGTGATCACCGGGTTTCCGGAGAACGTGTCAGTATAGGTTCCCTCGAAGTAGATCTTGCGTCCGCCATCCTGATCGAAAAAAGGATGCTGCACTGGCCAATAGAAATAGTAATTCCCGTTGCTGGCGACTCGTGTAGCATAGACCCAAGGCCCCGTCGGCGTGTCAGCTTCCGCATACCAGACCTCGCCGGGGTTCTTTTGCAGGATACCGACCCAGCGCTTGCGGTATTGGTTCCATGACACCTTGCCGGCGGCCTCGATGGGCTGTCCGGTCTCTATGTCCAGCCACGTATTCTGCTCCGGCGGCAGCGTTGTACCCGTCTTCCATTCCCCGTCGAATACCTCGTAGGCGTGCAGTTCCTGAATGCTTTTCCAGTCGGCGCGCACTCTCACTACCGGTCCAGGGCGCGCATCGCAGAAATAGAAGTACTCAACACCGCCGGAGCGCACGCGTAGCGGCGGCACTCCTCCAGGCCCGACCTCCGGCTCGGGTGAAGGAAAGACTACCAACCGGTCGAACTCCTGCCGCTCGTCGTTGAAGACAGCCAGCCCGGATTCGTTGGGTTTGCTGTTCGCCCCAATGCTGTCGTAGCTGGCAACCAGACGCTCGGCGCCGGATGGATCGCGCACGGTCAGAAGGGCGCCGAGCCACTTTAATCCCTTGACCGGCCAACTGCACATCGGCTTGACGAAGCCGTCGGGTCCCGTAAAGTAGGTCAAGTCCACGCCGACGCTCGGGTCGAGGCCCCCATGGCCTGGCAGCTCCGAAGTCGCACTCGTGGTGGAGAAATTGCCGAAAGGCCCGCTGGCGCGAGCCGTGTCGCCCCACAGCCAGAACAACTTTCCGCGATACGGCGTGACCCGCACCGTGTCCTGCCCGAGAACTTCCGCATTCAGCACAGGTTGCCGGATTGGCACGGAGTACCCAGTGAGGAGGCTATCGCGGTAGATGCCTTGGCCGGTCACGCGGTAAAGCCTTTCCGCGATATTCAGCCGTTGAATCCTGAGCTCAATCGTCCCGCCTGGTTTCACGTGAATGGTGGCCCCGCCGCCAGGGAAGCGATAACCCGGGCTCTCCACCCGGAAATAGACTTCGCGATCCATCAAACCCGGCTCATTCCACGCGATGATGCCGTTACTATCTGTAAAGCAGGTGATCTGGTTGTTGGTAGTCAGAGCCACGAGCGGCACTCCCCGCCCGGTTTCCTGATCGACGACTCTGATTTGGAAGTAAGGGCTTTCGGCGCAGATCGCGAGGAGGGGCGCGAACAAGAGTGCGAGATGCGGCGAACTCATCGAATACGATGTTATCAGGCGGTTCGTTGCGACGCGTCTGCTCGCAAGGGCTGATTGCACTTAATTAGTAGGTTGGCCGGAGGTCAATATGCCTTGACCCAGCAATGCCGGCGTGACTGCAACGGCACGGCCCAACAGAACACTGCACTTCGACATGGCCTGACACCTCACTTGAATTCTAGTTCCGGGTCTCATTGTAGCTCCTGGATTGGCAAGGCGGGTGTGGACTCGCACGAGCTGGAGGGATCGTCACCCGGCGCTGGCGCAGACGGTGGCCTCAGGGTAAGCACAGGCCACCCACGTTAGAAACCACCCCCTTCGGCCACCAGATACACCCGCACGTCGCCCGCGCCGGCCAGGCTCTTCGGGATGGAGATGTTCACCTGGTCCTCGCCCTCTACCCGTTCGGCGCGGGCGATATTCGCTAATATCGGCCACTGTTTTCCGCCGGCAATGCGCGTGTGCGCCGCGCGGAGGCTGAACAGCCCGGCTGAATCCGGCGGTCGGCCACATACTACCCAAGCCGCACGACTACATTCGTGGCGCGGAGTATCGACCGAAAGTCATGGTGATGATCAAACAACCGATGGCGATTTGGAATAAGCGCATTGGGATCCGGAAGTTCGAAATGGAAACTCCGGTTGAACTCGGTTTTGGTTAAACTTTGAGTGAGGGATTTGATGACTTTGCGCGTAGTTCCTTGCGTGGCCCTGGCTTCTCTTGCCCTTCCCGTCGTACTCCGCGCGCGTGGAGCCGATGGCCGCGCTCCGCGACCAATGAGGTTTCCAATTTGATTGAGGCGTGCCGCCGGATCCTCGAAACCGAAGATCTGGACCGCCGCGTCAGCGCCCTGGAACGATCTCGACCCGGTCACGAGATCCCGACTCGACCTTCGGTCAGTTGATCCTCTCGTGTGGGCCGCACTCCCCTCTGATCCAGCCCCGCAATTCGTCCGACCCTCCAAAGGAACGCGAACCTTGACGCAGATCAACGGAAGAGATAGCGCGAGAATAACGCGGACGACCAGAAGCCATGCACTGGGAAATCTTCGCACCGCGCCGTCGCTCTGCAATTCCGAAACTGAAAGAGCCCCTGATATGAGGGCAATTGAATGCGCATCCGGGCTAATTACACTGTCAGACTGTGCAGATACGTATAACTCGGTTTCAGTGCGGCCATATCCATTTCGACAAAGTAGTTACTAATCCCGCCCGTTTTGGCGGCGGCGAACAGATCCTTCCAATCCACCACGCCCGATCCCACCGGCACGAATCTGCTTTCCGTTGCAGACCAGTCCGCAAGGTGCATGGAGAGGAAGCGGTTCGGGTACTTGCGCAGGTACGTGGCGGCCTTGTAACCAATCCTGATCACTGCAACTTGGAACTGCAATCGGATCAACTTCGGCTCCAACGTCTCCATCAACTTGTCGTAGATCAGCGCGCCGTCGATCTCGTGAAACTCGAAATCGTGGTTGTGAAATCCCAGTTGGATGCCCGCCTTTTGTGTCTGTTCGCCTAGGCGATTCAATTCATCGGCCGCTCGCGCCCAGTCGGACAGCGTGGCATCGGGGCGCAGCGCAAACGTGGAGACCACCATCTGTTTCAGTCCGAGTTCCTTGGCGAAGGCGATCCGCTCGTCCATATGGGCCTTCAATTCCTGGAACTGGTAATGACAGCTCTCGCAACCGAGGCCCGCGTCCTGAATCCTGCGCCGCATCTCAGCGGCTCCCATGTTCACGAGCGCTCCGTAGCCGGCGGATGCGTAGCCTGGCGGCGAACACATCTCGATGGCCCGGTAGCCAAGCCCCGCAAGCAGCTGGAGAGTGCCGTCGAAATCTTTGGATAGCGCGTCTCGCACGGGGTACGTCTGGCACCCGATCGGTAATCCCAGCGGGTCGGCGCGTAATTGCAGTGCGCCCGGTCCCGCGCAACCGGCCAGTGTCAGCCCCAGTGCACCTCGTTGAAAAAACTCTCTTCTGGTTTCGTTCATGGTTTCCTCATCCGCCGCTCCGCTCACGCGGTTTCCGGCTCCCAACCTTTGCGGTACTCGCGAGACAGATACTTGTTCGCGTCCGCCACGTTGGTGATCTTCATGCTCCCCGGATCGTATTGAAGCTTACGACCCGTGCGCAGCGCCACAGCGTACAGGTTGACCGCCTCTGAAATGGGCCACGTGTTGAGGAAATTCCCGGGTGAAGGGGCGCCGCCGCGGCAGGCCTCCACCCATTTGAGCACTCCAGGCTGAACGCGATCTCCGCTGGGCCGCTCGGGAGCCGGAGGCATCGTGTACCCGCGCATCCTTGACTCAGGAATCAGTCGCGGGCTTTCCACCTGGAAGCCGGCCAGGATCTTGCCTTTGTCTCCCACGAACATCATGCCTTCGGTCGGAAGGCTCTTCTGATCTTCTTCCAGTTCGTCCGGCGTCGGCGGCCTGATCCCACCTTCGTACCAGACCAGATCTACCGCGGGCCTTTGCCCCCGCGCGGGATACTTGAGCCGCACCACGCTGGCCGTGGGGAACGAGAAATCGTTTCTTACGGTTGTCGATACGTTCTCCGCCAGCACGCAACTGTGAGTCAGCATCGGTTCAATGCTCACAGGCCCGCTCAGTTCCAGGGCATTGAACACCGTCCAGAGGCTGTAGTGGCCCATGTCGGCCATGCTACCTCCTCCGAAGTCATACCACCCACGAAAGACCATGTGCGTATAGCTCGGATGGTAGGGGCGGTACGCCTCCGGGCCGAGCCAGAGATCCCAGTCGAAGCCTTTCGGGACAGGAGGCGCTTCCGTCGGAAGAGTCGGGTATTGCGGCCACACGGGGCGGTTTGTCCAGTTATGAATCTCGCGGAGGGTTCCTATGGCACCATCCCTGATCCAGGCCATCACCTGCTCCATGGACCCGTTCGTGTCCCACGGCATGAAGTGTGTGGCAACGCCTTTGGCTTGGATGGTGTCGAGGACGAGCCGGGCCTCGGCTAGACGGTTGGCGATAGGCTTATGCATCACCACGTGCTTACCGCGCTTCGCGGCGGCGATGCTGATGATCCCGTGGAGATGATCGGGCGTCATGATCTTGACCGCGTTGAGGTCTTTCTCTTTGTCGAGCAATTCACGATAGTCGGCGTAAGCGGAACAGCCTTTGAACTGGTCCGCGGACCTTCGAGTGGCATAGTAGGTGTCCACGATATCCTTCGCCGCCTCGCGGCCGCCTGGGATCACGCTATCGGCGCCGGCCCACCAGTCCGGTTTGCCCAGGCTGGATCGAATCGCGCTGAGAAGGCCGCTGCGGGACCAGTCGCGATATTCGACCGCGTCCCTGCTCGGGTCGCAAACCGAAACCACCTGGATGTCCGGGACCGCAAGCATCGGCAGCAGTTCACGCAGACCCTGCGTTCCCACGCCGATGTAAGCCAGGGTGATCTTGTCGCTCGGGGCGACGAACCCCGGTCCTCCCAGCACAGGCCGTGGAACTATCGTGAATGCGGTGACGCCTGCCGCGGCTCCCAAAAACTCGCGGCGGTTCTGATCGGGTGTCATGTGCTTCCTCCTGAAGTCGACGCGGACGCCGGCTACCAACAGCCGCCTGCCATCATACCCCCATTCCACCCTCTTGGCAGCAGCGGGCAGCAATGGCTGCCGAGACATCGTGGAAGAAGGCCGCGCCGCCCTCGCCGCATGGTAACGTGACCATTCCCGGGTGCTCATGACCACCGGTATCTCCATTCTCCGCGCGAAATTCCACAAGCTCGCGGCGCAGTTTCCGTACTTTCCGCAAGCACTTCGATTAGTGTGGTCCGCGGCGCCCCGCTATGCCTCGTTCTGGGCTGCACTGCTTGTCTTCCAAGGTCTGCTTCCCATCGGCACCGTATATCTCACCCGCTCGCTGGTTAACACGCTGGTGGCTGCGGTGCGCGCTCCCGCGCCGCTGTCCGGTGGCCGGTACGCTTTGCTCCTGATGGCTGCCATGGCTGCCCTGCTACTGCTGGCGGAGGGCGCCCGAGTCGCTGCGAGATGGGTACGAACCGCTCTGGCCGACCGCGTGCAGGACCACATCAGCCGGCTGGTTCATCAGAAGTCCATCGCCGTTGACCTTGCCTTCTACGACAACGCGGAATTCTATGACCATCTCCACCGCGCACGCTCGGAAGCCAGCTATCGTCCGGTGGCCCTGTTGGAAAACCTCGGCGGAATCGTGCAGAACAGCATCACGTTGATCTCCATGCTGGCTGTGCTCGTTCCGTTCGGGCTATGGCTTCCGGGGGCGCTGCTCGTCAGCACCCTGCCGACGCTGTACGTCGTGCTGCGCCACGCGCTAGATCAGCACTACTGGCGCATGCGAACTACCTCCGACGAGCGCCGGACCTGGTATTACGATTGGGTGCTCACCGCCGTCGACACGGCTGCCGAAGCCCGCCTCTTCGGCTTGGGAGGACATTTCCAATCCGCCTTCCAGGCCCTGCGTGCGAAACTGCGGGCTGAACGGCTCCACTTGGTTGGGAAGCAGGGAGTGGCCGAGTTGATGGCGGGATTGTTCGCGCTCGCCGCCGCCGGAGGGGCTCTGGTTTGGATGGCATGGCGCGCCTTCCGTCACGAAGTCACCCTCGGCGACCTGGCCATGTTCTACCAGGCGTTTCAGCAAGGGCTGCGGCTCAGCCGCTCCTTGCTCGACGACGTGGGACAACTTTACGCCAACACACTTTTCCTCGGCAACCTATTTGATTTTCTGGCGCTTGAGCCGAAGGTCGTGAACCACGCGCCGGCCAGGCAGTTCCCCGCGTTACGCCAGGCGATACGCTTTCGGGGTGTCTCGTTCCATTACCCCGGCGCTTCCCGGCTGGCCTTGCGCGATTTCGATCTGGAGATTCCAGCCGGGCGTATCACCGCCGTGGTGGGATCGAATGGCGCGGGCAAGAGCACACTCATCAAGCTCCTCTGCCGCTTCTACGATCCCGATGATGGCAATGTCGAAATCGACGGGGTCGATTTACGAACGCTGGATCTCGATTCGCTGCGCGCTTCTATAACGGTGCTGTTCCAGCAGCCGGTGCATTACAACGCAACGGTTGCCGAGAACATCGCGCTCGGCGACATCGCGTCGGCTCCGGACCGGGCAGCCATCCAGTCCGCCGCCGAGGCTGCCGGGGCCGAGGAGATCATTCGCATCCTTCCCTCCGGCTACAACCAATTGCTGGGGCGCTGGTTCGAGAACGGAACGGAACTGAGCGCCGGAGAGTGGCAGCGCATCGCGCTGGCGCGCGCATTCCTGCGACAGGCTCCCATCCTGGTGCTCGACGAGCCTACCAGCGCGATGGACCCTTGGGCCGAATCCGATTGGCTCCGCCGTTTCCGCCAGCTAGCCGCGGGCCGCACAACGGTGGTGATCACTCACCGTTTCTCCGCCGCCCGCATCGCGGACGTGATCCATGTCATGTCGGATGGCCGGGTGATCGAACGCGGATCGCATGATGAGTTGATTTCGGCCGGCGGTCGCTACGCGCAAGGCTGGACGGCCCAAGCCCACGCTTAACTTCGAACCGCGAGCGCGACGTATTCACCTAGAGTGAGGCGAATATTCCATTTTGGGCTACGCTAACCGAAGGCGTCTCGTCCTCGGAATCTGCATGAGCAGCATAACCGGCTAGCCCCGAGAGCCAGCCGGCATGCAGTGGAAATCGAGGATGCTGTAAAACTCCTCTTTCGCGTACCGCTCCAGCCAGGGCGTGTGACCGCACTGCGCCAGTGCGACGAGGCGGAATCCCGGGAGCGCGGCGGATAGAGGTTCTGCAACGGCGGCGGCCGGAGAGGAAACCGAATCGCCGTGAATGGCGACTACCGGACATCTGACCATCCGCGCTCGCCGCAACAGCTCGCCGGATCGGCGCATCGCGGAGGCTTCGTTCCACACCGCACGGTAGATTTCGCCGCTGACGCGAATGCCTGGTTCCTCCGCTTCACGGATTGGCGCATAGGCGTCCGCCTTGGCAGCGAGGCGCCCGAGTTTTTCCAGGTCGGCATCGCTGTCTGGCCCGGCGGAATCGCCGAGAGCCGCGACGGCCGCTTCGTATTCGGCCTTCTCCGCATCGTTCAGACGATCGAGCCTGCGAGTCCGAAGCCGCGCGGCAGAGGACTCGGCGAAGGGCGCGCAGCTCACCAGAATCAGCTTGGCGGCCAACTCCGGATAGCGCGCGGCGGCCAGCAGGCTGAGCCACGCACCCCACGAGTAGCCGATCAGAACCGCCGGAGTCTGGGAATGCTTGGACAGAAGCATCGCGCAGTTCTTCGATCTGTCCTTCGATGGAACGAGCGGTTTGCAGCGGCTCCAGCACGCCATGATTTTGCGACAGCCGGCGGGCGACGGGCGCCATTTCTCCGGCCGCGCCGGGCCCGCCGTGGATCACGGCCACGCGAAACGGCGCGGCTCCGTGAAATCTGAGATTGGTGTCCGTCACCGGGCGCGCCCGCTGAGCCGCTGGAGCTACATCGCCAGCCCGGTCAGCGCGATTGCGATCCCCGCCATGCCTGCGATCACACCGATCACGGGGAACATCATCTTGCGCGCGATGAAGTAAATCGAACTCATCACCAGCGCGATCTCGAGCAGCCCTTCGCCCAGGTCATAGCGCAATCCACGGTGTTCGGCCGCCTCCGAAGCCGCCTCATGGCCCTTGGCGTCTTTCTCGATATCTTCGCCTTGCTGTCGTACTTTTTCTTCGCGCCTCGTTGTCGGCGTTAATTTTTTCCGCAGCTTCGCCCT